>JANTGJ010000077.1 GCA_024762975.1 Candidatus Krumholzibacteriia bacterium | reverse complement strand
GATGAACCCGTATCCACAGGCCTGCAACCTGGCCATGTCTAAGGCATCGTCGGCAAAGCCGGACATCATCACAACCCGCAGTTCGGGCTTCTGCCCGCAGAGGAATTCCGCCAAACGTTGCCCATTGATGCCGGGCATCACGATGTCGGTCAACAACAGGTCGAATCCGGCACCGCTCTCCTTCCAGAGATACTGGGCTTCGCTACCCGAGGCAACAGCCTCGACCCGGTAGCCGAATCGCTCCAGATACCGGGTTGCCAGCTTACGAACCTGCGGTTCGTCCTCGACGAGAAGAATCCTCTCACACCCCTGCAGGTCCCTCGCGCCGGAGGCCGGAGCCGTCGGTTTCGCGACCTCGGCGACCTCGGTGGCGTCGGCGACTGGAAGCAGAACCAGGAAGGTCGTCCCTTTTCCGGGTTCCGATTCCACCTGCACGTGGCCCCCGTGCTGGTGGACGACACCGTAGACCGTAGATAGGCCCAGGCCCGTCCCCTTGCCGGGTTCCTTGGTCGTGAAAAAGGGATCGAAAATCGACTCGACAATTTCATCGGGAATCCCCAAGCCCTCGTCCGAAACTTTGATCTGCAGGTACTCCCCGTCGATCGCCAGACCACATCGATTGCAGTAGGCATTTCGTCGGTCCAGCGATTCGGCGCGGATGTGCAGCCGTCCGCCGTCGGGCATCGCATCCCGCGCGTTGATCGCCAGGTTCAGCAGCACCTGTTGCAGTTGTCTCGGATCGATCAGGACATCGGGAAGTGGATCCCCGGCCTCGAACACGACTTCGACATCCTCACCCAGAAGTTGCAAGAGAATGTGGCTCGATTCCTGAAGCAGGGGCCCGGGCGTAACCACCACCGGTTGCAGATCCTGCTTCCGGCTGAAGGCCAGGAGTTGAGACGTCAATTCCGCCGCACTACCGGCTGCCGACAACACCGTCTCGATCTGCTCCCGGAGCGGGGTGCCCGGATCCAGATCTTCGAGCGCCAACTCGCAGTTGCCCGCAATGACGGTGAGAAGATTGTTGAAATCATGCGCGACGCCGCCGGCGAGCCGCCCGATCGCTTCAACCTTCTGGGTCTGCCGCAACTGTTCGGTCAGGTGCCGGGATTCCTCCAGCGCCAGCCGCTCGGCCGTCACATCGGTCACGATCCCTTCCAGCATCTGCGGAACACCGTCGTCATCGGCAACGACCACATGCCGCTGATGGACATAAACGAGGCTCCCGTCGCGGTGGTACAATCGGTAGCGGATGGAGGAGGGAATCGCTCGCTCCCCGATCCGATGCTGCATCGCGAGGAGAGTTTCCCGATCCTCCGGGTGGAGAATTTCGAAGAGCTTGTCACTTCGAACGAGAAAATCCTCGACCGGATATCCCGTCAACGTCTGCACCGCCGGGCTGACGTAGTCGTAGGAATTGTCCACCAGGGACCAGCGGAAAATCGTGTCCCGGGCATTTTCCGCCAGGAGTCGGAATTTCGACTCCTGGTCCTGACTCCTGCGAATCGCCTCCCGCCATTGAAGCTGATCCGCCCGTTGTCGGCGACGAATTCTCCGAATCACGATGCCCAGCCCCAACCCGGATACGGCACCGATACCGATCGGAACGACATATCCGATCGGAGTAAATGGATCGATTTCCAGAAGGATTTTCTGCAACATGGAAAGCAGGCTCAGAGTCAGGACACCAAGCAATGCGAACAGCGCCACGAAAGAGAGACCCGGAGTTTCCGGCAGGACCGTCAAGCTACGTTCGGCGTCATCAACGTCCCGCAATCGCGGCATGATACTCCCCTTCGGTATCGTGTAAGCGGGTATTTCATCGTAACAATGGATAATTCACAGCGCAATACTGTATTTTTGGTTTCACCCAGCTCGCGAACCGAATTTCGCGCCCTCGGATCTCTGGTTCCATAATCACCGTCCGGCAGGGTCACTCCTCGCAGTGCGCAGAAGCCCGCGACGCCCAGTACCAGATCGCCTCGGCGAATTCGAGGGCACTGTACTCGGCGAAAGTGCCTCCCGGCTGCTGCAGGAAATTGCGGGCCATCGTGAGAGGATCCATGGGCTCGACTTCCCGCGGACCGGCCAAGAGACAGACGATCTCCCAGTCGCAATCCGTGGTTCGACGTCCCTCGTTCTCCTGCAGGGTCTCCGCGGAATACAGGACGACAGCGGCATGACGGACCGGTTCGCGTTCTCCCTCGGCAGTCACCCGGACAAAACCGGCCTCACCCCGCTGCCTGCGTTCGAAACGGGCATGCAGTGGTGTGTCCTCCTGGACGCGGACGGTCGCTCCCACAAAACCGGCCGGATCGACCGGCACGATGACGACCTGGCTGAGGTCGGTTCTCCCCTGCCCCGGGCGGCGCCGGGCCCATCCGGCCCGGATCCGACGCAACAACTCCTGATCCGTACCCGCAAACCAGGTATGTTTTCCCTCAGGAAGGTGGCGCCCACGGGCGAAATCACTCCAACCGATGGTGGGTGGATCGAGGTGATCATTTTCCAAGACGATTCCTCCACGTTGTATTAGATTTCCCGGGACATCGCCCTGAAAAACCGGACTGAATCCGGAACCGAGGAGACAGTATGGGATACGAACCCAACGACAAGCAACTGATTCGCGATTGTGAAATCGGCGAAGGCACGAAGATCTGGAACTTCGTGAACATGTACTGCTGCAAGCTGGGCCGTGACTGCATGGTCGGCCACTTCGTCGAGATCCAGGAAGGCGTGACGATCGGGGACCGGACGCGGGTCCAGAGCCACACCTTCATTTGTGACATGGTCAACATCGGCGACGACGTCTTCGTCGGCCACGGTGTGATGTTCATCAACGACACGATGCCGCCGCAGCCCGAGAAGGAAAAATGGCTGCCTACCTACATCGGCAACCGGGTCAGCCTGGGTTCGAACTCGACCATCCTGCCGGTGAACATCGGTGATGATGCCGTCGTGGGTGCCGGAGCGACCGTCACCAAGGATGTGCCGCCGGGCGCGATCGTGGCCGGCTGCCCGGCGAAGATCCTGCGCTACAAGGAAGGGTTCGGCCCCGACTCCTGAGCATGAACTCCCTATCCTGCCTGCATCGCATCGTGGTCGCGGCTGTCCTCGGGGCGGCCGCGATCTCGCTTCAAGGCCCCGCTGCCGGTTTCGCCGGCGAGGAACCGGCGCCTGCCGCCGAGTGGCGTTCCGCGCGCCGCGACTCGGCGCGCATCGAATTGCCCGTATTGACGGTGACCGGCAGGGCCGCGACACCGGCCGTTTCCGGCACCACGCACATCGATGCCGGGGCCGTCGAGATCCGAATCCCCACCTCACTGGCCGATCTGGGACCCCTGCTGCCCTCGGCCCATGTCGCGATCAATTCCCGCGGCGAGACCACGCTGATGATCCGCGGCGCCCCCGAGCGCCATGTGCAGACCTTCCTGGACGGCATCCCCCTGAATTTGCCCTGGGACGAGCGAACGGACCTCGGTACGATCCCCATCGTCGGCGGCGTGACGCTCGAAAGCCGGCGTGGCCTGTCCACTCTGCTGGACGGACCGGGCGTCCTGGCAGGACGAGTTTCGATCCTGGCTCCCACTCTGGCAAAGGATACGCGGCGGACGCGTACCGGGTTGGACGTCGGGCAGATGGGCGCCTGGCACCTCAGCGCCAGTCACCAACGGCGCAGCGGCGACTGGACCCTGCTCGGCGCCGCCGACTGGCACGCCCGCGACGCCTGGCGAGTGCCCGACGGGGTCCCGGGGGGCTACCCCTACGATGCTGACGAGGACCGGCGCTACAATAGCGATCAGCGCCAGGGGTCGGTGCTGTTGCGCGCCGGCCGGCCGATCGCCCGCAGCGGCCGGTTGAACGTCTTGGCCACCGGCTGGTCCAGCGAACAGGGCACTCCCCCGGAAATGCACCTCGGCGACGACGCGCGCTTCTGGCGCTACCCGCAGAGACGACGAGTGTTGCTGGGCGCATCGCTGTCCCGTCCGCTGGATACCGCGGGCGACTGGGAGCTTGCTTCGATGGCCGCTGTCGACCTTTTCCGTCAGGAAATCGACCCGCGCGACCCGGACCGTCCCGATGCCTACGAGACCGGACTCGATCGCACCGGGCACCTGCAGCTGGGCTTGACACGCTGGATCCATGGCGGCGCCCGCGTTTCGCTGCAGGGCAATGCGCGATACAGCCATCACCGGGAAAGTCTCGTTCTCGACGGCCCCGAGCTCGGCTATGCTCAATGGCTGACGGCTTGGGTCGCCGAAGCCGAGATCCTTCCTGGTCCACGTTGGGAACTGCGCGCCGGAGCGGGAATCGACCACAGCAGCACGCCCGAATCGGGCGACAAGGCGCGAAGCTATTCCTTCAGCGATCCAGCGCTTGCGGTGCGCCTGGGCTGCGATCTGGATACGGGCGGTCAGCTCTACGCCTCGGCCAGCCGCCGCAGCCGCTTCCCCTCGCTGCGTGAACTCTACTCGGGAGCGCTGGGCAGGTTCGTCGCCAATCCCGACCTTGTGCCCGAACGGCAGACGCTGTATGAAACCGGCTGGAGCCGAAGCGGCGACAACTGGGAGGTGCATGCGGCGGGCTTCGTGCAGACGCTCGACGACGGGATCGAAAAAGTGACCGTCCCCGGCGATCCGGACCGCCGTTTCCAGCGCGTGAACCGCACCTCGATCCGGGTTCCGGGGATCGAAACGAGCGGGCGCTGGAGGCCTGCCTCAACCCTCGAATTCGGCGTCCAGCACACCGTGATGAGCGCGCGCGTGCAACGGGCCGGCCAGTATGATCAGCCGGCCGAGGACCGGCCCGACTACCTCGCTCAAGCCGAAGTCGGGTGGCGTCCCCCTACCGGCCCCAGCATCCATCTCGAAACCTTCGTCACCGGCCCGCGCTGGAGCGCTGACGTAAACGATGAGGCCGACGGGCTGAAACGACTGCCCGCCGGCGCGACCTGGAATCTTGGCTGCGGCTGGATCTTCGAAAAGGGGCCCGCCTGGTTCGGCGGGCCCCGTCGCTACGACCTGCATGTCCGCCTGGAAAACCTCTTCGACCAGTGGATCGACTACCAGGTGGGCCTGCCCGCGCCCGGGCGCAGGGTCACCGTCGGGGCATCGGCCGAATTCTAGGGGATCCGCCCGCCGGCGGGCCGCTAGACCTGCACGAACTTTTCAGCTTTCACACCGCAAATCGGACACTTCTGCGGCGGTGTACCGAATTCGATGTGGCCACAGACCGGGCAGAGATAAAAGTTGGCTTCGGCCAGGTCCTCGCCTCGCTGAGCTGCTTCCAGGGCCCTGGTGTACAACTCGGCGTGTACCTTCTCGGCCTGGACCGCGAAAGCGAACATCCGCTTGGCCTTGTGTCCCTCGTCGATGGCGTCGGCCAGCATCGGCGGATACATCTCTTCGTACTCGAAAGTCTCTCCCGCAATGGCGCCCTTCAGGTTCTCCACCGTATCGCTGATGCCGTCGAGCGCTCCGAGGTGACCCTCGGCATGGATGCGTTCGGCCTGAGCCGTGGTGCGGAACAGGCGCGCGATATTGGGCATGCCTTCCTTTTCGGCCGCGCGGGCAAAGGCGCTGTACTTCTGGAACGCCTGGCTCTCGCCGGCGAAGGCTTCTTTCAGGTTCTCATTGGTCTTCGACATCTCGGCCCCCTTCTGGGTCCCCGCACGGCGGGAATTGGGAATTCATGGCGCGATCCGGTGCGCCGGATCAGAATACAGCAGGGGAGGGCTCTTGGCGATGGAGAAAGGCAGCATCTCTTGGTTGTCGAGGCGACGTCTATTGCGGCAGCTCCCGCAATCCGGACCGGACGACGGCATCGCCATCGCGGAATCCGGTCACACGCCAAAAACGAGCGTCGGCCGGCGTGGCAATCGTAGCCAGTGGCAGCACGAAAGAGGAATCGGGGCCCACCGGTACCGTTTCCGAGACGGTCAGATCGGCAAAGAGGAACTGGACCGCATAGGAATCGGCAGCCGGCGCGGCCTCCCAGGTCAACACCAGATTCGCACCCGCCACCTGCGCCGGATGGGAAACCAGATTCGCTTCGACGGGCTCATCGCCGCGCATCACGTTCGGACTCGGTCCGACCACTCGACTCGCAGGAAAGAAAAGGGCCAGGGCCAGCACCGCGGCCAGGGCAGGTACGGTTACCCACCAGGCCGGCCATCGAAACCCGGTAGTGCGTTTGCTGTTGGATTGCGGAGCCTCCGCGTCCTCAGCTTCGCCGGCGATTTCTCGGGCCAGGGCCTGGTCCAGACGGGAAATTTCAGGCACGGTCAAATCCACGTCACCGGCGCGGGCGGCCATGAAGCCGTCGAACTCGATGGCCAGGGCCTGACATCGCGGGCATTCGGCCAGATGCTGCTGCCGCGGATCATCGACCGGCGCAGCGACGGCAGCCGCCAGGGCGGATACCTGGATACATTCCACTCTACTCACCGGTCATCCCCCCGTTCGGCCAGCGCCGTCCGCAACTTGCGTCGGGCTCGTTGCAGCAGAGCACGGGCCCCGCTGCGATCCTCCAGGCTCAGCAAATCGGTGATCGCGGCCACGGACAAGCGGTCGAAGCAGCGCAGCCACAACGCCTGCTGTTCGACCGGTTCCAAAGTGGAGGCAATCAGGTTCAACACGTCTTCTTCGGCCAACCGATCCAGCAGCTGGCGTTCCGGATCGGCGGCCGGGCCAGGCAACAAATCCGGATCCAGATCGTTGTTGATTCCCGGCCCCCGGAGCCGCAGCGACTTCAAACATTCGTTCCTCGTCACCGCAAAGATCCAGGAGCTGAAACGCGAGCGGCCTTCGTACCGGGCCAAACCATTGTAGGCCCGGATCAGGGTCTCCTGGGTCAGATCCAGCGCCGCTTCGTGCCGGGGCTGATAGCGCCGACACCAGGCAAAGACACGGCCGTAGTACCTGCCCAGCAACTGGGTAGCCGCCTCGTCCCGAAGGGCTTGGGTTTTCGCCGATCGGGCCGCCGCAGCCAGCTCCTCGTCGCTGCACTGCGGCCCCAACGGAATGTCGCTCATGGTGTTCCCACCCGAATATTTGAAGCCCCGAAAGGTGAGGGTCCGATGCCCGAGAAACAGGGGCAAGATAGCATGCGATTCGCTTCTTGTCCTGATCCATCATCGCCCTCCCGAAGGCACAGATATCCGATCGACTCATCACTTCAACATCGTCATCTTGCGCGTTGCCACATAGGTACCCGCCTGGATTCGATACAGGTAGGTCCCCGCCGCCACGATCTTGCCGCCGTCATCTCGGCCCTGCCACCGGTAGCTGTGAACCCCGGCCGCGAGATCTTCATCGGATACCAGTCGGCGCACCACGCGCCCCGACAGGTCGTAGATCACCAGCGAGGTCCTGGCCGGCTCCGTCAGGCCGAAGCTGAGCACGGTTTGCGGATTGAATGGATTGGGATAGTTGGCCGCCAGGAAACTGCGCTCCGGCAGATCCGACTCGATCACCGTGCTGACGCTCGAACAGCCCACTCCGTACGCTCCCATCCTCACGCCGCAGGAATTGTTGACCGCCAGACAGGGCGAATCATTCTGCAACAGATACGGATTCGATGTCGAACCACAGAATCCGGGAGCCACAAAGATCGTGCCGCCGTCCACGGGCGATGCCAGACAGGTAAGTCCGTCACCGTCCGCGTTGGCGAACAGATCCGAACAGGTCACTGTCAGCACCCCGGAACCGTCACACCCGATGGCTGCGCCGCGCGTGCTGTTGGCCATGATGCTGTTGGCGACATCGATCCGGCCCGAGTAGCGGGCATAGACGGCCGCCCCGGAGTTGGCCTCGTTGTCACTGAACGTACACCCGGTAAGGATGGCCACACTGCCGCTCTGGTTGGCGTGCACCGCTCCGCCGCCGCCGTTAGTGCAGTTATTGCCCGCAAACAGGCAGCTGTCCATGGTCGCGGTGGCGTTGTACAGATAGAACGCGCCGCCACCGTAGACCGTCGTGTTGTCCTGGAAAGTGCAGCCCCGGCCAGCAACCGAACTGGCGTTCAGCCCCACGGCGGCGCCGGAATCAGTGGTCGAGTTGTTGAGGAAGCGGCAGTCGGTCAGCTGAAGATCCGACCCGTTGCTACCGAAGATGGCGCCGCCATCGCTGCCCTGCTGGCCGTCAAAAACGACGCCCTCGGCCTGCAGCGTCGACCCGTTGAGAATAACGCCACCACCGTAGCTGCTATAGCCCCCGGTCAGGGTGACATTCTGCAACGTGAGACTGGCCGCCGCCGACAGGTTGAACAGGCGGTGGTTCTCGCTGGCAGTCCCCTCACCGTCCACCACACACTCGGCCGCATCGGCGCCCTGGTAACGGATCAGCAGTTGGCGGCCGTTCAGAGCGACATCCCGGTTGCCGGCGCCGGTAAAACGGCCCGCCAGGAGATTGATGATACTGCCGTCGACAATTCCATCCACCGCGGCCTGGATGGTGGGGAAGTCCCCGCTGCCATCGGGTGCGACGGTATACTCGAAGCCACAACCGGCGGTCAGGGCGCCGACCAGACCACACCCACTGTTGAGGATCTCGGAGCACGGGGAACCGGCCGAAACGTGCAGATTCCCGGCGGCAGGATCACAGAATTCAGGATCCAGGCTGAAGTTTTCGTTGCTGGGATCGTCATACCCGGCCAGCGCGCCGACGAAATCGCCAGCCGCGTTGCCATACACATCCGAGCAGGTGACCCCCGCGATGATCCCGCCGTTGTTCCAGACCGGCTGGCCGCCCGTACCCAAAGCCAGGATCGTATTGCCGATCGCTACCCTGCTGCCGTCGCGCACGTACACGCTGCTGCCCTGGTCGGCCCCGTTGCCGTAGAACGTGCAACTGGCCAACTCGAAGATCGCGGCGTTGTAGCCGTGCACGGCGCCGCCCCAATGATCACAGGTATTGGCGTCGAACACGCACAGAGAAATCACCGGTGCCGAGTTGTTCAGATACAGGGCCCCGCCACCCCAGACGGCGTGGTTACCGCTGAAGCGACAATTGTCGAAGCGGCCACCGGCGCTGTTCAGATTCACCGCGCCACCGGCGTTGCTGGCCTCGCCACCGGTAAAAGTCACCCCGGAAGCCAACACATCGGCCAGGTACACACTGAGGGCCGAGCCGGCGTCCCGGTAGCCGTTGCTCAGCGTCAGGTTCTGAATCGTGAGTTCAGCGCCGTTGGTCACCCGGAATCCGTGGTGTGGATCGGATGCCGAACCACCGAAGTCCAGACAGCAGTCGTCGGCCGCGCCGGACGCCGACCGCACCGTCACCGCTTTGCCGTCCAGGGTCAGGTCGCGATTGCCGGTGCCTGTGTAGACACCATCGGCGAGAATGATATTGCCCGCCGGGTTGATCGCGGCCAGCGCCTCGGCGAGGGTCGCGAAATCGCCGCTGCCATCGGCCGACAAATAGAGATTCAGGTAGTTGATCACGTCGATATGATGGTCGAGGCTGTTGTTGCCCTCGTCGCTTTCGGTCACGGTGTTGGCAACATCCACGTCCACCGTCACCACATTCGCGGCCACCGTCAGGTAGCCCAGATCGCAGGTAATCGTGGTCGTGGCCCCGGCCGCCAACGCGGACACGGGGATATTCTCGCCGGCCAGCACCCCGTCCAGGGTCACGTTGGCCAGGCAGGCCGCCGCGGCCTGCAGTCCGTAGTTCGCAATCGTGGCCGTCATCTCGGTGGGAGAGCCACCGTTGGCGCTGTCCGGTGTGATGGCCGTCACCGTCAGGTCGGGTGACGGGGGCGGGCCGGCGGTTTTCAGATGCATCTCGAAAGGCGTCGCCGCCGAGATGACCCGCCAGGGCGCCCGCGGGAAATACATGTTGTTGCTCTCCACCCGCGCCTGCCAGGCATAGCCGGTGTTGCTTTGCAAACCAGCGGGGGCTGCCGTCAAACCGGTCGTTGAAGACCCGCCGGACGCGCCACCGGTGTTGAGCCAACTGCCACTCTGCACGGTGCCATCGGCAGGATCGCTGGCCGTGGTGGCCAGCCGGTAGCTCAAGCGAACATCACTGCGGCCGGCGGCCGAGAATCCGGTCGCATCCAGCCGGAACGTCGAAGTACTGACTGAGCTGCCACGCAGAGGGATGGGCTGGCTGTAGCTCTGGCGCAGGTTGAGGGCGCGCCCGCCGGCCTGATCGAATCCGTTGCCCAGATAGCAGTAGGAAGTCCCCTGGTCAGCGCCGTTTTCGTGATAGCCCGGATCACCGACCAGGAGATCGGCAAAGCCGTCACCATTGAAATCGCCCTCGCCACCAACGGCGTAGCCGTACTCGTTGTCCACGTCGGTGTATCCTGAATCCTGGCTACTCCAGTCACTGAGATGGATATGTGACGGAACGGAGGGACTGTTGGAGAATCCGCCCAGCAACACGTAGGCCTTGTTGTCGAGCGGGGACCCGATGACCGCATCACCGTAGCCGTCGCCATTGATGTCGCCGGCACCGGCAAGGGCGGCGCCGAAGTGGGCCGACCCGGTCGGACCGTTCACGGTATAGTAGGGTGTCGCGCCCAGACTGCCGGCCCCATTCCAGCTATAGGCTTCCACCCGGCCGGTGGAACCGTAGTTGCTGATCCCGATCAGCACCTCACTGTAGCCGTCCCGGTTCAGATCGGTGTGGCCGATCGCACAGCCGAAGTTGTCGTAGCTGTTGGCGGCATCCTTGTACCAGACGGGTGTGGCAGCCAAGCCACCGGCCGTACCCAGGAAGAGGTAGACCCGGCCGCTGGGATCGCCGCCTTCCAACCGATGGCCAGGAGCACTGATCAGGACATCGGCGTAACCGTCACGGTTCACGTCGCCGGCGGTCGCCAGGGTCCGGCCGGTGAAGGACATGAAATCACCGCTGTCGAAGACCCACTGGGCCGTCGTCTGCGGCCCTGTCGGTCCGCCGAGATACAGGTAGCAACGGCCCTCATAGTGGCTCTGTCCGTTGTTGCTGGGTTCACCGACCAGCACGTCGCTGTAGCCGTCGGCGTTGCAGTCGAATCCGCCCAGCACGGCGGCACCGAATTCGGCCAGATCAAGACTGCCCTCCACCTGCCAGTCGGCCGGTGTACTGAAGCCGGAAGCCGACCCGAAGTAAGCCGAGACCCGACCGTGGCCGTTGACTCCCGGAGCCCCCACCAACAGATCCTCGTATCCGTCACCGTTCAGGTCACCCGCCCGCGACAGCCCTTCGCCCAGGCGGTCATCCGCCGTGAAGCTGCCCAGGGAAAAGGCAGGACTGGTCGGCAACCCATACGACGTGCCGAAAAAGACCTCGACCCCGCCGCCGCCATAACCACCGTCAGGGGAGCCGACGGCCGCGTCACTGAAACCGTCGCCGTTGACATCACCCAGCACGGCAACGGTCTCACCCCTGCGGCCACCCGAACCGGTGCTGGACACATACCACTGCCGATAGTAGTCCGGCCCGTTGCCATGACCGGCAAAACCGAACAGGTCAGTACCCGGCTTACCCGTGAAGACCACATCTCCATAGCCGTCGCCATTGAGATCGCCGCCACAGGCGGCCGCGGTACCCATCAGATCGCGGTCGGGACCTTCATACTGGACGGCAGCCGACAACTGCGGCCCGCCCAGCCCACCGTAGAAGATCTGCACCAGACCGTTCCCGGACTCGATGCCGGCGAAGCTGTCGTGTTCGGCACAGGTGAGAACCAGGTCGGCGTAGCCGTCGCCATTGAAGTCTCCGGCGGTTTCGCCCACGTACCCGTAGTGGGGATAGGTGATGACGCCAGGGGCGATTTCCTGGGTTGGCCCGGGGTTCCAGTTGTACCAGAGGGGCGTGCTGTCAATACCCGTGCTCTTACCGGCGTACACAAGGAAACGACCCTTGTGCTCGATGTGCCCGTCAATGACCGTGCCGTCACCCGAAGCCCCGACCAGAAGATCGCCATAACCGTCACCGTTCACATCACCGGCCATGCCCACCAGGCTGCCCATCCCGTCGCGATAGTCGGTGCCCGAGACCGTTTGCCAGACGACCTGGCTGGGAGTGGTCAGCAACCCACTCGAACGGCCGAGATACAGGGCAATGCGGCCTCGGTTGTAGGTGCCATTGTCACTGTACGGCTCACCCAGGACCAGATCGTCATATCCGTCCGCGTTCAGGTCACCGGCAGGGGCGAAGGTGTTGTCGGAATGAGGGGAACTGGGCCAGGGAATCGTCTGCGGCGTCCCGGTCGGGCCACTGGCCGAACCGTACACGATCCGGGGTGCACTACTCGTACCGGCAAAGACGATCTCGGCAAAGCCGTCACCGTTCACATCGCCGGCGGTGGCCACCTTGGCGCCCAGAAAGTCCTGCGTCACCGTACCGGTGTACTGCCAGGCATCGGAAGTGCTGATGCCACCCGAGCCGCCGAGATAGACCAGGATCCGGCCGGCGTTGTCGGGCGCCGGCCAGCTGTAGCCGCTCCAGCCAACGATCACATCGTCGTAGCCGTCACCGTTGACATCACCTGCGGAGCTGACGGCACTGGCAAAATTGTTGCCGTTCCAGTCCCCGATCAATTCGGTGGCGGCCTGGCCGGTTCCCGGACCGTCGGCGGCACCGTAGATGACCCGAGCGAAGCCGGACCCCTGGTAGGTGTAGCCGGATCCGATGGCCTCCGGATAACCCACGATCAGATCGCTGAATCCGTCCCCATTGACGTCTCCGGCAATCTTCACATTCGTTGTCGTGGAGTAGTCACCGGGCGCGACGATGTCCCAGTCCGGCTCCACCGCCGCCACGGCGGGTAGGGAAATCAGCACGAAAGCCAGTAAGAAAAACAGGTGAGACCGCAAACCCCCGTTCGGCCTCTGATCATCGTGTCGGCTTCTGCTCATGTTCCCATCCCCTTGTGCTTGCTCATCGGGTGATTGTTCCTCAGGTGGAATATCCAGGTTGCCGACTATTGAGAACCAACGGCCACCAGGAAATCACAAAGAAAAGAGAATTTTTCGAATCCGTGTGGTAAGATTACAATATGCGAAACACGTTAATTATATTTCTGATAGTAGGTTGCGGCGTTCTCAGCTCCAGTGCACAAGCTGAGGCCCCACCCTCCCTGGCCCGTGCTGATTCCCTTTGGGCCGCCGGTGATCACGCGAACTCCCTGTCGATCATTCAATGGGTGATCACTCGAGCCGTTTCCGCCCAGGACACCACCGGCGAAGTGGCCGCCCGGACCCATTGTGGAGCTCGCCAGATCGCTCTGGGGCAGCCGGGCGAGGCCCATCGCAATTTGGCACGGGCGGTTCAACTGGCTACGGCGCTTGGGGATACGGTGGCTCTGTTACCGGCCCTGCGCTGGCTCAGCCTCACCGCCGGACAACAGGGGCAGATCGCGGCCGCCGATTCCCTGTACCAACAGTTGTACAACACCGCCGACGTCGCCGGTGACCCACGGTATCTGGGCTGGGCCTGTGTCGGCTTTGCCTCCCGTGCGTTGCAGACCGGCCGGCCGGCCGACGCCGCCCGATGGTACCGGCAGGCTGCCGATCACCTGGGGCGCGCCGGTGAAACAGGGGGCGAACTATGGGCGCGCAATGGCCTGGGAATCACCCTGAACCGGCAGCGGCGCTACCACGAGGCTCTCGCCGTCTATACGGAGGTCGCTCGACGAGCCCGCGAAACCGGTGCAACGATGACCCTGGCCAACGCCACGAACAACATGGGCAACCTGCAGATGCTGCTGGGCGATCCGGCCGCCGCCCAACGGGCGTTTGGTCAGGCCCGGGCCATCGCCGATTCCCTGGGACTGGTCGAAAGCCAGTTGACGACCAATCTGAATCTCGCGCTCTGCGAGTCGGAACTCGGCAATCTGGAGCTCGCGACAGCCATACTGGATAGCAATCTGACCCTCTGCCGCTCGCACAATCTATTCCAGTCGCGGGGCCGGATGCTCCTCGAAAAAGCTCGCCTCGAGGCCGCTGGAGGTCGCCACCACGCCGCGCGGCGTTTGCAACAGAGGGTGCTGGCCATGGGCGACAGTCTGGCCGCCACCGAACGGGCCCGCGCTGTCCTGGAGCTGGCACGGAACGACCTGCGCACCACCTCGTCCCAAGCGGCGCTGGCGGTCCTCGACACCTGGCAACCCCGACTGCCGTTGGATGGCCTGGGAGCCGTCAAGTGGGAACTGGCATTGCTAAGGACGCGGGCGTTGCTGGCCGCGGATCAGGCTGCCGTAGCGGTGGATCTCCTGTACGGGCTGGACGCCGAGATCAACGCCTCGGGTGTACTGCGGCTGATTCTGGAATTCCGACTTCTGAAAGGGCGGGCCCTGGCTGCGACCGGCGAGCCGGCGGCGGCCGTATCACAACTCTACTCGGCGGTAGAGATGTGGGAGAAACAACGGGAAAAACCGGGAGAATTGCGGTGGCGAGAGATGCGGGCGGCACAGGGGCGGGATGTCTTCCTGACCTTGGCCCGATTGCTCACCGACCAGCCGGATCTGGTCGATGATGCCCCGAGCGAAGTCTTCCGATTGCTGCAACGTTACAAGGGACGCACGTTGCTGGAACGTACCGCCGGCCCGGCCTTCGCTGACTCACTGCGGCAAAGAATGGGCGAACCCGAGGCGCTGGCGACTTGTCAGTCACAGCTGAAGCCGGGTGATCTGCTGTTGGACTGGTACATGGGGCCCCGCTTTTCGTTGCTGCTGGTGCTCACGCCAACCACCATGCGCCTGATGTGGCTGCCCGACGAAGAGGAACTCGCGGCGCAGGTCGACGCATATCTCGACCTGTTGAATTCCGACACCGGACTACCGGTAGCCTCGCAGGCACTGAGCGCGAAATTGTTCGGTTCCATGGCAGCCCTGATGGACCGGGCCCGACATATTGTCTCTTGCCCTGATGGGCCGCTCCACCGATTGCCCCTGGCCGTACTGGCCCACTATACGGCTCCCACCTCTCCCGTCGCACCGCCAACCTGGTCGACGCTGCCGTCCCTTTCCTTCCGCTCCCTGTCGGATCAGCGCAGGCCACACACCGGCACAGGCCTGTTGTTGCTGGGCGAATCGCTGCCCGGAAAGTTGGTGGGGCCGTCCCTGGAACTCGACGACCTGCAACATCACTACCGCGATTGCGACGGCCTGGTGCTGGAACCGGAGGCACCGCCGCTGGACCCGTCCCTCCTGTACCACCGCCAAGTGTTGCATTGGGCCGGACACGTCCTCGCCAACCGTCGGCGTCCATGGCAGGCGGCGATCGATCTACCGTTCGTCTTCCGGGACCATCCGCGGGCACCCTTGACGGCGGAACGTCTCTTGACCCTGGATCTGGGATGCGACCTGGCCGTGCTCAACGGATGCGCCACCGCTGCCGGTCGCGTCGTATCGGGCGAAGGCGTACAGGGCCTCACCACCGCTCTCCTGGTCGCCGGAAGCCGCTGCGTAGTGGCGACGTTGTGGCCGGTGGACGACCGCACGGCGGTACTGTTCAGCCGGAACTTCTATGCCGGTTTGGCCGATGGGCAGACCGTGGAAACCGCCGTGGCCAACGCCCAACAAGTGTTACGCGGGTTGCCGGAGACTGCCGCACCGCGACAATGGGGGGCGTATGCGGTTACCGGCGACGGGCAGTTGACGGTGGAGCTGAAGCGACGGTGGAGAATGTCCGGGATCGGCGGAGCGAGCCTGCTGGTCGTGGGACTATTCTGGCTGGGGTGGCGGTTGTGGGGGAAAAAAAGCGGGCGGCACCGGAGCCGCCCGCAAGCCAACAGCTAGATCGCCCCAATCCAACTCGGCCCTATTCGGGCAACCGGGTCCAGTCAATCACCGCAGTGTCGCCGGCATCGGTCTGGGTAATTTCCAGATCGTTCCCGTTCATCGCCCAGCTGGCGACGAAATCCTCGGGGGCGGTGATCTCCACACCATTCTCGGTCAGCTGATGCAGCGTGATGCCGGTACCATCGACCGTGACGGTGCCGGTTTCGGTGTACGGGTAGGAGCCTTCGGCGTCGAGTTCCTGGACGCGATAGGTCCGGTTCGCATAGAAAAATACATTCATGCTCACCGAGGTCGGGTCCCAGTCGAAGAACTCGGCCAGGTCCTGGCTCTCGCCGTTCAGGGTTGCGGAAGCGGCTTCCCAGATCCCGACCAGATCCTCAGGTAGACTGGTGAACGGCAGGACATTCACTCCGCGGCTCTCGAGGGCGGGAATCTGTACCGCCAGGGCGTCATGCAGCAGCGGGCACGAACCAACAATCAAAGTCGTTCCCGAGCCCAGACCGGTGTTGTCCACCAAGGCCTGCAGATCGTGCAGCAGGTGGTTCTGGGGGATCTGGATCTCTGTCAGGTGGATCAGCCCGGTCAGCGGGGACAGGTCGCTGATCTCCGATTCGGTCACGGACAGGCTATGCAGGTTGGTCAGGGAGGCCAATGGTCCCAGGTCACTGACCGGGGCGGTGAAGATCCTGAGTGCAGTCAGCCCGGTCAGGCTCGTCAATGGGGACAGGTCCATCACCCCGGTCTCAGCGAGCTGCAGGGAGGTCAGGGTCGTCAATCCCGCCAGTGGCGTCAGATTCGTGATGCCGGTGCCGCTGCAGCTGAACTGACTCAGGGCGGGCATATGCGCAAATGGCGTCAGCGAGGTCAGGAGGTTGCCGTCAAGATACAGGTTGCGCAACCGAGGCAGCCCCGTCAAATCCGGCAGAGCGGTCAGGCCATTGGAACGGGCGTCGAGTTCCCAGAGATTGACCAGGGACTGCAGGGCGTCCAAGCCGCCAGGAGGGTTCGTTCCCAGTTCTTCCATCACCAGCTTGCCGAGATTGAGGGCGTACTCCAGGCCGGTGATGTCTTCGATGCCCAGCCTCGAGATGTCCAGCTCGGTCAGACCGAGCATGTCCGTGCGAAGGATGTCGCCCGGCTGCAGGCCCAGAGCCGAACGAACGGCATCGGCCAGGTCCGGATCGACGAAAGCCACTGGAACGGGGGCGTTGGTGCCCACAGTGATGGTAGCCGGCGCTCCGGTATTCCCGGTCGCATCACGGGTGAACACTGCATAGATATAGTTTTGGCCCGGCGTGATCGTGTCGTCGGTATAGCTCGAGACCATGCCCGAATAGACCAGCGTTCCGGTCGAGGCAGTCGGCGTGGCAAGGGTGTCGCGCCGAACCTGGATGCCGTCGAAATCGGAGTCGGTGGGATTGTTCCAGGTCAGGACCACGGCGTCGGCCTGAACGGTGGCCAGGAGGTTGGTCACCATTCCGGGCGGAGTCGTGTCGACGGCGGTCGGCGAATCATCTCCCCCACCGCAACCGGCGAACAGGAAGGCGGTCACTGCCAACAGCCCCCAACCCAGGATGAATGCTCCGCGTGCGGAACGAACAGGAATCAATGCCATGATGACGCTCCCTTGCCAAGACAACTCCGGGAAATGTGTCGGTGATCGCTTCCAGAATGAGACAACGAAACACCAGAATCAAGAAAACGTTGATCAGGAAAATTCCTGATCAAAAAGTGTAACTGATAG
>JANTGJ010000076.1 GCA_024762975.1 Candidatus Krumholzibacteriia bacterium | reverse complement strand
CCTTCAGCCCCATCATCGTGGCCAGTGTCGTCGCCACCGCTGTCAGTCATGAATTCCTGGGCGAGTCACCGGCATTCCCGGTGCCGGGATTCACGCTGCACGGCTACCATGAGTTGCCCTTGTATCTGCTGCTGGGCGTGCTCGTCGGGGTCGTGGCCGTCGGCTACGTGCGTACACTGTACGCCACCGAAGAGGCTTTCGAGAAAAGCCCGCTGCCCGCCTGGCTGCAGCCGGCACTCGGTGGCCTGTTGCTCGGTGCCGTGCTGATCAAATACCCGCAGGTCTACGGCGTGGGCTATTCGTCCATGGTCGAGGCGCTCAATGGAAGCATGGCCTGGCACCTGATGCTGATCCTGATCGTCGTCAAACTGGCCGCGGTGAATCTGACGCTGGGGTCGGGATTCAGTGGAGGAATTTTTGCCCCGGCCCTGTTCCTGGGCGGCATGTTGGGCGGCGCGTTCGGCAGCGGTGTGGCTGCTTTCCTGCCCGGCAGCCATGGTGCTGTCGGTGCATTCGCGATGGTCGGCATGGCGGCCATGGTCGGTGCCACCACCGGGGGGCCTTTGACCGCGATCCTGATCCTCTTCGAGATGACGGGTGAATACCGCGTCATCCTGCCCCTGATGATCGCCAGCATCGGTGCGGCGCTGGTCTACCGTTCGTTGATGAGCGAATCGATCTTCACGCTGAAGTTCGCGCGCAGCGGAAGCAAACTGGAGTTCGGTCGCGAGAGCGCGGTACTGAAGAACTTTCACGTCCAGGATGTGATGGAAGTCAACCCGATCTCGATTCCGCACGATTACGGATTCGACAAGATTCTCAATCTCTTCCTGACCAACGAGGACGAGCGCTACTACGTCGTCGACGATCAGGGGCTGCTGGTCGGCAAGATCTCGATCCACGATGTGAAGGATATTCTGCACGCCGAGGAACTGGGCAAGGTATTGATCGCGGACGATGTGATGAGCCCCGTCGAGCATCGGGTCTACCGGCTGGATAACCTGGAGGACTGCCTGGTCGAGCTGGGACATCACGATAGTCCCGATCTGCCGGTGCTCTACAGTCCGGACAATCCGGCGCTGGTCGGGATCATCACACGGCGGGACATCTTCGAGGTATACAACCGCGAGATCCTGCACCACCAGGACATGGGCATCAACCTGGTCACCGGCGAGGCACGCCTGCACGACTGTGTTGAATTGCCGGAGACGTACAAGGTGCAGTTGCTGACCCCGCCACCGGAATGGGTGGGCAGCAGCCTGAGTGACCTGGCCCTGCGCCGCCGGTTCAACATCTCGGTACTGGCGATCAAGCGGCGTACCCTGGTGGGCGGTTTCGTCAACGAGATGCCGCAACCGGACCGCGCGCTGGGCGATCGCGACCGACTCATCGTGGTGGGAGAAGTGAACGACCTGGAGCGCTTGTTGCGGGAAATCAACCCGCGGGCGTTTGGCCAGGATCCTGCCCTGGCGAAAAAAGCGGATCCCTGATGAAGTGCCGCATCTGTCACAATGAAGAGGGAAACCAGACCATCTCGGCGCGCGAGATGATGCAGGGTACCCGCGAGTGGTTCGACTATGTCCATTGCGCCGGCTGTGGCAGTCTGCAGATCGCCACTCTCCCTGTCGACCCATCGATTCACTACCGTGGCGAATACTATTCCTACGCTGCGCCGCGGCATCGTCCCGGTCTGCGCGGTTGGCTCAATCGTCGTCGCGACGCCCATACGGTTCTGGGCGGTGCCTGGCCCGGCGGTCTGGTCGCGCGGCGATACCGACCGGCGCCGGGATTGCGCGCACTGCAACCACTGGGGCTGGACCGTCAGGCCCGCATCCTGGATGTCGGCTGCGGTGGAGGTGAGCTCCTGTTCGCGCTGCGCGAGATCGGCTTTGGGAATCTGCTGGGCGCCGATCCCTTCAATGAGAAGAATCTGGATCTCGGGGGCGGGCTGAAGATTGTGCGGCGCACGATCGACCAGATCGAAGGCCCGTGGGACGTCGTGATGATGCACCACTCGCTGGAGCATGTCCCCGACCCGACCGAGGTGCTGACCCACGCCGCGCGGTTGCTGGCTCCCGGGGGGCATTGTCTGGTCCGCGTACCGGTGATGCCCTCGTTGGCCTGGGAACTCTATGGTCCGGACTGGGTGCAGCTGGACGCTCCCCGGCATCTGTATCTCTACTCCCTCGCAGGACTGGATCTTCTGGTCGCAAGAGCGGGGTTGGAGACGGTATCGGTCACCTACGACTCGACGCCTTTCCAGTTCTGGGGCAGTGAGCAGTACCGCCGTGACCTGCCGCTGTCGGATGCCCGCTCGTACGGCCGCAATCCCGGCGCATCGGTCTTTTCCACCCGCGAGATTCGTGAATTCGAGCGCCTGACGGTCGAGGCCAATCGCACCGGCCGCGGTGATCAGGTCGCTGTTCTGTTGCGGAAATCGGGCTAACCCCGGGTGCGGTACCGACCGGGCGGATCGGTATGGCGCGGCACTGCGATTCGGCTATCATATAGCGAGTGGTCGACGCTGGAATCTCGAGATCGGGAGCGGATTTGAATCAACCATCGGACATCATCACCATCGACGTGGAAGAGTGGTTCCACGGGCACAACTATCTGCGCAGTGTTCCGCCCCAAACATGGGATGAACAGATTTCGCGGGTCGAGAAGGGGATGGAGCGCACCTTCGAGCTGCTGGATCGCTCCGGTGTGCGAGCGACCTTCTTCGTACTGGGTTGGACCGCCGAGCGGCATCCCGATGTCGTACGCGAAATTCTGCGTCGTGGTCACGAAGTCGGCTGCCATAGCTACGCCCATCCGGTGGTCCACGATCTGAGCGCCGACGAATTTCGGGCAGACACCGAGCGCGCGCTCGAGTCGCTGGCTGCTGCGGGCGCCGACCGGGTCGCAGGCTACCGGGCCCCCAGCTTCAGTATCACGCCGGCGGTTCATCACTACCTGGGCATTCTCGAGGATCTGGGCTTCCGCTACGATTGTTCCCTTTTCCCGGTACATCATCCGCGCTACGGACAACCGGATTCCCCGCGTCGCCCGTTCCGGATCGGCCCGGATTCCGGCTCCCTGGTCGTGGTGCCGATGCCGACCTGGCGATTCCTGGGACTGAATGTTCCGTTCTCCGGTGGGGGCTATCTGCGGCTGCTTCCATGGATGGCATTCAAGACTCTGCGCGGATGGGCTCGCCGGCAGGGTGTTCCGTGCATCGTATATCTGCATCCGTGGGAAATGGACGATTTCCGGCCCGAGGCGGACGTGAACGCGGCGACAAAACTACGCAGCCAGGGCGGTCAGTCCACGATGCCGGTCAAACTGGAGGGAATCCTGGCGCGAGGAGAATTCACCACGCTGCAGGAGTACGCCGAGCATCTGCGCATCGGAACCCCATTGCCGTACCACGAAGTCCGCACTGCCTGATTCCGCATTCAGCTATCACCACGAAAACGGGCCCTTCGCCAGGGGCCCGCTTTCGTCGCTCGCTGATCTTGTCTGTGTTCGCCTGCATCGGATGGAGGAGCCGTCTCGGGGGAAAAGAGTATGCTTCATAATCCGAGTACCTCATTGCATACGCGCGGCCCCGGGAAAGGTTCCACGGTGCTTGAAAAAAATCGGAGCCGCAAGCGGATTCCCTGAAACCGGCGTTGTCAACCCCGGCCCGGATCGGTATGTTCGCGCCGGAATCGAGCCCGACGATGGCGAAAGAAATGCGCCGGCCGGGCGAACAGTTACCCGAGTTGCAAGGATGGAATCGTGCGCGTCCTGATGATCAGTGCCGAGATGGCTCCGCTGGCCAAGGTCGGCGGATTGGGTGATGTGGCCGGATCACTGTCGCATTCGTTGGCTGCGCGCGGACACGACGTTCGTCTGGTGATGCCGCTGTACGGTGATCTGGATCGCGATCGGGAGCAGATACGACCGTTGAAAAAGCTGCCTCGACTGCAGGCCCGGGTCGGGCATCGGGTCTTGGATTTTCGGATCCACGTCGCCGGATCGCCCCGCGCGAAAGTGAAGATCTACCTGCTCGAGTGTGCGCCGTTGTATGGCCGGCCGGGAATCTATCTCGATGACGAGGGGCTGCCCTTTGCCGACGGACTGGAGCGCGCCGTGCTGCACTCGCAGGCCGCGCTGATGCTGCCGGCGTTGCTGGACTGGCCGGTGGATATCGTCCACTGCCACGATGCCGAGGCGGCTCCTGCGTTGCTGTACCGGCGCCACTGGTACGCCAACCGGGATCTGCCGGGCACGGCGGCCACGGTGCTGACCATCCACAATCTGGCTCATCAGGAAATCCATTCCACCGCCGCGATCGACACGCTCGGGTTGCCACGATCGATGGCGGCCTATCCCGGCCTGCTCGAGTTTCATGGCGAGCTGAACCTGATGAAGGCGGGAATCCTTTCGGCCGACCGGGTCAATACCGTCAGTCCGACCTACGCGGCCGAGACTCTCGCCGGGGGCGAGTTCGGCGTGGGGCTGGAGGGTGTGCTTGCGGCGCGGGGGAAGGACTACGGCGGGATCCTCAACGGGGGAGACTACGGGATCTGGGATCCGGCGCGCGACGCCGTCCTTCCGGCTCGGTACTCTCCTTCGCGGATGGCCGGCAAGGCGAAGTGTCGGGCAGCTCTTTCCCGACGTTTGGGACTGAAGACCGCACCGGACAAGCCCCTGTGCGGGTTCGTCGGCCGTCTGGCACAGCAGAAAGGTCTGGATCTGGTCCTGCCCCTGCTGGATCGGCTTGCGGATGATGGCTTTGCCTTCGCCATCCTGGGCACTGGCGAACGGCGGCTGCACGAGGCGCTCGAGCATGCGGCCGGGCGTCGCGCGGAAAGCGTGGCGTTTGTCGGCGAATTTTCCGAGGAATTGGCACACCTGATCTATGCCGGCAGCGACGTGTTCCTGATGCCGAGCCTCTTCGAACCTTGCGGATTGTCGCAAATGTACTCATTGAAGTACGGCACGCCACCGGTTGCCCGTTCGACCGGGGGATTGGCCGACACGGTGGTCGACGCTTCGTTGCCCGACGGCAACGGATTCGTTTTCTCAGGCCCTCGACCCGCTGAATTGATGGCGGCACTGAGGCGCGCTGAAACTCTGCTGGCCGAGCCCGAAACCTGGCGAGAGTTACAGCACCGCGGCATGGCTGCCGAGTTCAGTTGGGATCTGGCGGCACAGCGCTACGAAACAATGTACGACCAGGCGCTGACCGGAGGCGCTTGAACCGGCCACGTCGGTGGCCCGAGGATGCAGACGCGTGGATCACGAGAACTATCTGAAAATGCGCAACGAGATCGCAGTGGCGGGCCTGGAGCAGAGCTCGTCGGCGATTCTGGTCATCGGTCCCGAAGGCCACATCGTACTGGCCAGCGACGGTGCCGGCGTCCTGTTCGGTTTGGCTCGCGAAGACCTGGTGGGCCTGGAGTTCGAGCATTACGTCATGCCGCTTTTCGGGCAGTCGTCCTGGTCGGATCTGTTGAGTTGTGATTCGGATTCGGTGCACGATCTGGAGATTCGCCACTCGCGGGGGGATCTGATTCCTGTCTCGGCGAACTGCCAGCGGTATGATGCTAGACCGCTTTCGGTCCCGAGCGGCTCGGAATCCGGGACAGAGGCATCAGCGCCCCACTGGATCGTTCATCTGGAGGACGCCCGGCGGCGCGAACACCAGGACGAGATGCGCGCCGCGCGGTTGGCCAAGCTCTCTTTGCTGAATCAGGTCAGTGATGCCCTGCACGGTTCGAATCTGACGCTCGACCAGATCCTGCAGGCCGTGTTGATCTGTATGACAGCCGGTCAGGGCCTGCGCTTCAATCGAGCGTTTCTGTTGTTGATCGACCAGGAGAAACAGGCGCTGCAGGGCGAGATCGCCATCGGGCCGAGCAACGCGGACGAGGCATCGCGGATCTGGATGGATCTGGCCGAGCAGCCTGCCGACCTGCTGGACATGATGACGACCTACGATCGGTCCATCAAGCAGACCGATATCGCCGTCAACGAAATTGTGCGGCACATGACGATTCCCCTTTCGGATTCCGAGAACCTGCTCGTCCAGGCGATGGCCGAGGGCCGCTGCCGCCGCGTGACGCCGGACGACGATCTACCGGGCGTGGAGACCATTCGATTCTGGCTCGGTTGTGCCGAGTTCGCGGTCGCGCCGCTGGTGACCCGCCAGGGACCCTTGGGTGTGATCCTGGCCGACAATGCGATCAGTCGCGCGCCGGTGACCGATTTGGAACTCGAATTCCTGCTGATGTTCGCCTACCAGAGCGCCGCTGCCATCGAGAAAAGCCGTTTGCAGCATGAACTGGAGCAGCGTCTGGGCGAGTTGAGCAAGGCCCACCAGAAACAGAAAGAGGACCAGGAGTCCCTGATGCGCATGGAACGCCTGAGCGTGATGGGCGAGACCTCGGCGATCGTGGCCCACGAATTACGCAATCCTTTGGTTGCCATCGGCGGTTTCGCGCGCACGCTCATGCGCTCGCTCGAGGAAGGCGATCCGAATCGCGAATTCGCCCGGATCATTACCGAGGAAGTCGGCCGCATGGAGGGGATCATTCATGATCTGCTGGATTTCATTCGACCGCGCAAACAGACTCGCAAGATGGTACGAATCGATCAGCTGGTCGCCGGAACGATCGGTCGTTTTCAGGGCGAGATCGACGAGAAGGAATTGGTGCTGAAATATGATTTGCAAGCGGGCGACGTCGAGATCAGCTGCAATCCGGGCGAGATTCAGCAGGTTCTGCAGAACTTCCTGATCAACGCCATGCAGATGCTTTCCGCCGGCGGGGAGATCATAATTCGTACGTTCTTGCTGGAAGGAGGAGTACAGATCGAAGTTCTGGATTCTGGCCCGGGGTTTGCTGAGGATGTGGCGGACAAGCTCTTTTCGCCCTTTTTCTCGACCAAAGCTACCGGGAGTGGTCTGGGACTGACCATCAGTGCTCAAATCATCAAGGCCCACGGGGGGGTGCCGGGCGCCGAGAACAGGGAAACCGGTGGCGCCAAGTTCTTCTTCATCCTGCCCTTGCCGAAGCCCGGCGGGGGCAGTTGAGAAGACTCGTTGCGAACCCTGGAAATTATGGATAAGCTGGGCTAAGCACGGCTCCACGGTCGCACCGATCTCGCCGGGAGCATGAACAAGGAGGCTGCAGATGGCCAAGGTATTGATCGTCGATGATGAACCGCATCTGAGGCTATTGTACGAAACGGAGTTGCGCCGGGCTGGTTTCGAAACCATGGCCGCAGGCAACGCCACGCAGGGTCTCGAGTTTGTCGAAACCATGAAACCCGATCTCGTCGTACTGGATATTCGCATGGCGGGTATGGACGGGATTGAAGCCTTGCAACGCATCCTGGAACGTGATAACACCATCCCCGTGGTGTTGAACACCGCATTTTCCAGCTACCGGGACAACTATCTGACCTGGGCGGCGGATGCGTATGTGACGAAGTCCTCGGACGTGACCGAGTTGGTTACGACCGTCGAAGGCCTGCTGAAGGACCGGATGGCGACCAGCGGCTGATCTTCGACTCCCGAGCTTCGAGCGTTGAGCATACTCCGGCGTCCGAAGCCGGGAGAATGACGCTTGAGTACGCTACAAAGGGTCCGCAACACGGTGACGATGATCCTGGCCGGCGGTCAGGGCGAGCGCCTGTACCCCCTGACGCGGGATCGCTCCAAACCTTCGGTGCCTTTCGGCGGTTCCTACCGCATCATCGATTTCACGCTCTCCAATTGTATCAACAGCGGCCTGCGCCAGATCTACGTGCTGACGCAGTACAAGTCGTACTCGCTGGACAAGCACCTGCAGCGTGGCTGGAATATGTTCAACTACGAGGCGGGCGAGTTCTGTTACCGGATTCCGCCCCAACACCGCGTGGGGCAGAAGTGGTACGAAGGAACCGCCGATGCCGTCTACCAGAACGTCTACCTGCTGGAGAATCGCCGTCCTGAACACACCCTCATTCTCTCGGGCGATCATATCTACAAGATGGACTACCTGGAGTTGATGCAATTCCACACCGAACGCGAGGCGCAGATGAGCCTGTGTGCCGCGGTCGTGCCGCGCGAGGGTGCGGAGGAATTCGGGATTCTCGAGGTGGACGAGAACTGGAAGGTCGTCGGTTTCGTCGAGAAGCCGGAGAATCCGAAAACCCTTCCCGGCGACCCGGATCACTGTCTGGTGAATATGGGGGTCTACCTCTTCAACACGAAGAGTCTGGTGCGTGAGTTGAGCCGCGATGCGCGGCAACCCGACAGCAGCAACGATTTCGGCAAGAACATCATCCCGGCAATGGTCGAACAGGGCAACGTATATGCTTTCCCGTTCCGAGACAGGGAGAGCGGGGAATCGCTCTATTGGCGGGACATCGGAACGCTGGACAGCTACTTCGAAACTTCGATGAATCTGGTCAGTCGCCGTCCCGAGTTCGACCTGTACGACCGGCAGTGGCCGTTCCGGGCCTGGCAGCCGCCGTTGCCGCCCAGTAAATCAGTGCACGGATACACCGAAGACGGAACCATGCCCGGAATCGTCGAGGACAGCATCGTCGGCAGCGGTTCGATCATCTCCGGAGGTCATGTCGAGCGGTCGATCATCGGCCGTGACGTGCGAATCAACTCGCACTGCAAGGTGACCGAGAGCATCATCTTCGATAGCGTGATCCTGGAAAGAAACGTCCAGCTGAACCGGTGTATCGTCGACAAGAATGTCGTCATACCGGCCGGGATGCGCATCGGTTTCGATGCCGAGAAGGACGGGGCGATGTTCAAGGTCTCCAAGAACGGCGTCGTGGTGATTCCCAAGGAGATGGTCCTGAAAGAATCCTAGCCCTGACTTCGGACCACGCGCAGGCCGGATCAGCAATCGTACTGGTCCGGCCTGCGGTCTTTCCAGAGGTCGTTGGTCGGGGTGATGAGCTTGTCCTTTTCGCGGACTCGCAAGGCGGCCGACGCCGCGCCTTCGCGCTCGGAATCCAGGCGGACGACGATCTCGCCGAGGGGATCGACGATCTGGCTCATCCCGATGAATTTCAAGGCGGGTTGGTCCCGCTCCTCGCTGCCGATGCGGTTGGCTGTGATCGTGAAGACGCGATTCTCCTGGCTACGGGTAATCATCGCCGCCGGGCACCAGGGCAGGATCAGGTTGGCGGGGTGGGCGATGACTTCGGCACCGGCCAGGGCGAGCGTGCGGGCGGCCTCGGGAAAAATCCAGTCGAAGCAGACCATCATGCCGATCCGCGTGCCGCAGGCCTCGAAAACGGGAAAGCCCAGGTCGCCCGGATCGAAGATCTCCTTCTCATTCCAGAACAGGTGCACCTTGCGGTAGATCTCCCATGATCGGTCGGGGCGGACCAGGACCGATGAATTGAAGACCCGATCTCCGTCGCGCTCGGCGATCCCGGCGATCAGCGTGGTCCGGGTCGAGGCTGCCGTCGCGCCGAGTGCCGACATCACCGGGCCGCCGGAGCGCGGATCCTCGGCCAGCCCGAGCGCTTCGTCCCGGGACAGAAACTGGTAACCGGTGGCAAAGAGTTCGGGCAGGACCGCCAGATCGCAGCCGGGGGGAATCATGGCCAGGGCGCGTTCGACATTCCCACCGATGTCGCCGAACTCGGGTTGGGTCTGGATCACGGCGGTATTGAGTTCCAGCATCAGAGAATGTCCTTTCTTGCGGAGGGAACCGGGCCTCCGGTCAAACGCATGAGTTCGTGCAACGAGGCTTCGCGGTCGAAACGGCGACGCACGATTTCGGCGCCGGTGCGGCCCAGCGCCCGGGCGCCTTCCGGATCATTCAACAGGCTGGCGATGGCCGCGGCCCATTGCCGCGCATCGCCGGGTTCAACGAGCAATCCGGAGTGGCGGTGTTCGACGATCTCGGGCAAGCTGCTGGCCCGGCCGGCGATGACCGGCAGCCCGCACGCGGCGGCCTCGGCGGCGGCCAAACCGAAGCCTTCGCTGCTCGACGGCAGGACGAGCAGCCCGCAGGAATGATAGAACTCCGCGACGTTCTCGACAAAGCCGCAGAGCTCGACGCGTTCGGGCGCGTGCAATCGCTTTCGCCAGTCCTCCAGTGCCTGGTCCAGGGGGCCCTGGCCGGCGAGGCGTAACCGAGGGGCAAGACCCGGCCACTCTGCTTCGAGAAGTTCCCAGGCGGCCATCAGGGTGCGCAGCCCCTTCCGCTCGATCAACTGTCCTACGAAGCCGACGACTGCTTTGCCCGCTGAGTTCCCGGGGCGGAAACGCCGGGTGTCGATGCCCTTGTACAGTAGGTGTACGCGGGCCGGATCCAGCCACGGGGCACTTTGCAGGGTCGTGCGGCGTGTCGCCTCCGAATTGACCAGTACACCAGTGGCCAACCGATTCAAATACCAACGGTAGTAGAAGTTGTCCTTCCACGGAAAATCGCTCTCGCGGGTGGCGTAGACGCGCGGAACTCCTGCCAGCCGGGCCGCCACGGACGCTGCCTTCAGGTCCTTCGTCAGATTCGCGATGATCGTCGTCGGGCGTTTCCTGCGAAAATGGCGGGTCAGTTTCCAAAGGGTCCAGGGGGCGCCATCGAAGCGAATCGGGATCGAGGCGCAGGGTACGCCGGCGGATTCGGCGCGACGCCGCAACTCGGAATCCGGCTGGGCCACCAGGTCGACCTCGATCCCTCGTGACCTCAGCTCCCGTGCCGTTTCCAGGAACCACACTTCGGCTCCGCCCCACGAGCGTATGGAATTGACGAGGCAGAGTCTGTATACTGACAAGATGGACTCGCTCTTCGACGGTGGGGGCGTTCCCCAAGGACAAGAAAACCCAGCCGACATGATGGGGGAATATCATGCCCGGACGCAAAGTACTTTTTCCAATGCTCCTGCTGCTGATCGCTTGCAACACTATGGCCCAGACCAGGAGCTGGGTGAATCCGTACGTCGAGGGAACGACGGCGGATGCGGGTGCCCTGTCTCTGTATGTGGTGCCCGATGGCTCCGGACCGGGTTTCACAGATGCCGACAACGGTTTGCCGAACGGTTCGGCCGATGCCTCGATCATGCTGACGCTGTACGACGATGATCCCGCCTGGGGTGAACCCCTGGCCGACTTTCCCCGCGAGGACATCTGGTTGATGAGTTCGGGCGAGAATTTCCAGTTCTGTCCCGGCGGAACCCTACCGGATGTGAATACCAATGACAATGGAGTCACCTGGTGGACCCTGCCGCCGCGTGCGGGCGGTCGGTTGAATCCGGACGAAGGCGATCGTGTGCTGGTGTGGGTCTCGGGGTGGGAACTCGAGGCTCCGGGTCTGCGGGAGCTTCGCTTCAACAGCCCCGACCTGAACGGTGATCAGGTCATCAACCTGGCCGATGTCGGTACCTTCTCCCTGGACTTTCACAATGGGTACCAGTACCGCAGCGATCTGGACTGGGATGGAGTCCTGAATCTTTCGGATGTGGCGCGCCTGGCCCGGCATGTGGGAGCGGCGTGTCCCTGATTCCGGGCGACCGGGCGTTGCCACAACACCCCTGGTGGGTTAGTTTACGGACGGCGGGCGGAATCGGATCCGCCCGCTTTTTTGCACCATGAAAGGGTTCGGAGGCCTCCCCATTGTCCATCGAGCGCAAAGCAGTCCGCATCGATTCGCGTACGCCCTGGTTGAAGGACGTACGCCGCATGCTTTCGCCCATGTCCGGGGTGACCGATCGCCCGTTCCGGGACCTGTGCCGCGCCTACGGAATGCAGATGGGATTCTGCGAGTTCGCTTCGGCGGCGGGGTTGATGTACGGCGGTGAAGCGACCTGGAAGCTGGTCGACACCGAGGGCGAAGAGGACTGGGTCGGGATCCAGATCTTCGGTGCCGAGCCCGAACACCTGGCTTCAGCCGCACGTTTGATGCTGGGGCGCCGACACGATGTACTGGACCTGAACTTCGGCTGTCCTGCCAAGAAGGTCGTCAAGAAGTGCGGGGGCAGTGCCCTGTTGGCGGATTTGCCCCGATTGGAAAAGATCGTGCAAGCGGTGATTGCCGAAAGCGACAAACCGGTGACCGCGAAGATTCGTACCGGATGGGACGAGGACTCGGTGAACTACCGCGAGGTCGGACTGCTGCTGCAGGAAGCGGGCATCCAGTGGGTCACCATGCATGGCCGCACCCGTTCCCAGAAATACCGGGGCGAGGCCAACTGGGATCACATCGCCGACCTGGTCGAGACTCTGGATATTCCGGTGGTCGGCAACGGAGATGTGGTGGACGCGGCCAGCTACGAAAAGATGATCCGGCACACGCGCTGCCACGCGGTGATGATCGGACGCGGCGCCTTCGGCAATCCCTGGATCTTTCGAGAGATGGAATCCGTCGACCAGGGCGTCGTTCCGAAACCGGTGCCGTTCGAGGAACTGTGCCGGGTGTCGGCCGAGCATGTGCGACGCGAAGTCGAATACCGGGGGGAACCGCAGGGGTGCTACAGTGTACGCAAGCACCTGGCGAAGTCCTTCCGGGGCTACCCCGGTGCTGCCGCCCTGCGCAAGCGCCTGTTCGCCACCGAAGACAGCGCTCGAATGATTGCGATCCTGAACGAGGTTGCCTGTTTCGACGATCCCCGCGGGGCCGGAGCAGCGGCCGGTTCGGAGGCTGAATGATTTCCTTCCGTCATCGCAGATGGGTCCTGCTGCTGGTCCTGCTGAGCCTGGGGCTGGCCGGCTGTGCCAAGCGGGTCGTCATCGCGCCGGACGTCGAGCCTCCGGCGGCGGGGCCCCCGTCGATCGAACACCGGGTTGCACCGGGCGAAACGTTGATGCAGATCGCGGACAACTACTACGGCGACCCGGCCGCCGCCGAGCGGATTGCCCGCGCGAACGGAATCTCGGATCCCGATCACCTTTTGCCCGGCTCCCTGCTGCGGCTGGAATTCGAAGGACAGGAATGGGACTCGGCTCGCCGGCGATCGTCGGCGCTGGAACCCTACAATCGTGGCGTGGACCTGTTGGCTCAAGACCATCTGGGCGAGGCCGAACGCCAGTTCCGCCTGGCGGCCGAGACAGCTCCGGAACTGGTCGGTGCACGCTACAACCTGGCCCTGGTGTTGATGAAGCGGGGGCGCAATACCGATGCGCTGGTTCTGCTGGATGAACTGATCCGGCAGCGGCCCCAGGAAACGGACTTCCATTTCGCACGCGGCAATGCCCTGTTCCAGTTGGCCCGTTTTGATGAGGCCGCCGGGGAATTCGGTGGCATTGTCGATCACGATCCGGACCACCGCCGGGCCCTGTTCAGTCTGGCCCGCAGCCTGCAGGAATCGGGGCAGGTCCGCGCCGCGCGACGTCAATGGCAACGCTACCTGGAGCTGGATCCGGACTCGAGTTGGGCAACGGCGGCGCGGCGGCATCTGAAGAAACTGGACGATGGTGACCGGCCCTGAGCCGCTGCTCCGCCTGAGCGCATGGTCGCTCTCGCGTCGCCGGCATGACGGCGATGTCCCCCTGTTGGAAGACCTGGATCTGGAAGTGGCCGCAGGCACCTGGCTGGCCGTGCTCGGCGCCAATGGCTCCGGAAAATCCTCTTTCCTGAAATACCTGGGCAGCGACGAGTCCCCGGTTGCGGCCGACACTGCGATCGTTTTCCAGGATCCGGACGAACAGATCATCGCCCAAACGGTCGAGCAGGAACTGCGACTGGGGCGTGCCCATCCGCCGGTGGAAAGGCTTTTGCAACGCTTCGGGCTGGAAGGGCTGAACGACGTGGCTCCGGCGGTTCTTTCGGCCGGGCAGAAGCAGCGCCTGGCTTTGGCGGTCGCCCTGCAGGGCGATCCTGCGTTGCTGCTCTGCGATGAGCCGACGGCGCTCCAGGATCCGCGACAGGCCGCCTGGGTACTGGAAGAGCTCGATGCCTGGCGCCGCGAACCCGGTCGGGCCCTGATCACCGCGACCTGCGATCGGCGGGAACTGGAGCGGGCCGACGAATTGCTGGTCCTGCAGGAGGGGCGCGCGGTGCTGCGGGGCCCGGCTGCGCAGTGGCTCGAGGATCCCCGGGTAACGGATCTGGTGGGCCCCCTGCGCGAGAGCGTGCCGGCGTGTACGGTTGCAGGGGGACCGGTGCTGCAACTGAGCGCGGTGGCCTGTCGCTGGGGCGAGGGGACGGGGTTCGAGGATGTGAACTTGACGATCCTGGCCGGCGAACGGGTGGGCGTCGTGGGCCCCAATGGTTGTGGCAAGAGTACCTTGCTTGCCGCTTGTGCCGGAGTTCGGCCTCCCGATGCGGGGCGGGTCGAGGTCGGGGACCGCGTGCTGTACGCTGCTGCCCGGCGTCCGGATCTGGATCACGGGCAAGCCCTTCTGGCGCCGCAATTCCCGGAGTACCTGTTCTCCCGATCGACCGTGGCCGATGAGATCGCGCTGGATCCGGCATTGAATTCCGCGGTGGACGGCCGCCCCGGCGAATTGCTGACTCGCTGGGGATTGCGGGAGGAACTGCTGTCTCGGAATCCTCACGAGCTGAGCACGGGGCAGAAGCGGCGCCTGGCATTGGGGATGGTTGCGGCTTCGGATCGTCCGCTGCGACTGCTGGACGAGCCGACAGCGGCGCTCGATCGTGCCGGACGAGTCCGGGTTTGCCGGCTCCTGGCCGACTCCGACCCCGCTGCGGCATGGCTGATTGCCTCGCACGATCGCGAGTTTCTGTCCGCGCTGGGCTGCCGGACGTTCGAGTTGACCTCGCAGGGGCTGATTCCGGCCGATTGAGCCGGGGAAAAGGGGAGATTCTGCTTGCTGGCGTTGATTCGGGTTGTTAGGTTCCTCCCGATTCAGTTCAAGCCGAAGGAGACACCTCGAAATCGACGAGCATGACCGCGGCGGCCGTGCTATTTTTTTGCCCGCCGCTCGATCAGCCCGTCCCGTCCCACTCCGAGGGAGAGTCATGAATTTCACGGAAAAAGCCGTCATCATGAATGCCGACGAGATGAACCGCGCGATCAAGCGCATGGCTCATGAAATCGTCGAGGCCCACAATGGAATCTCGAATCTGGTTCTGCTGGGTATCCAGCGGCGCGGGGTGCCCCTGGCTGCCCAACTGGGCGAGGCGATCAAGCAGGTCGAGGGCTCGACCGTACCCGAGGGAGCTCTGGACATCACCTTCTATCGCGACGATCTGTCCAAGCTGGGCCCGGTCCCGCAGGTGGCCAGCACCGAAATGCCGTTCGACGTGGCGGGCAAGACCGTCATCCTGGTCGACGATGTGCTCTATACGGGCCGCACCGTACGCGCGGCGCTGGATGTGATCATGGATTGGGGCCGTCCCGAGGCGATTCGCCTCGCCGTCCTGGTCGACCGCGGCCATCGTGAACTGCCGATTCGCCCGGACTTCGTCGGCAAGAACGTACCGACCTCGAGTCGTGAGATCATCAAGGTCAAGGTCGAAGGTTTCGATGAGAAGCAGGAAGTGGTCGTCGGGGAGGTTACCGAATGATCCTGCAACGCAAGGATGTGCTGGGCCTGGAGGAGATGTCGGCCGAGGAAATCCTGGGTGTGCTGGATATCGCCAATCAGTTCCGAGCCGTCTTCGATCGCCCGGTCCGCAGCGTACCGGTCATGCGTGGCCGCACGGTCGTCAACTTCTTCCACGAACCCTCGACGCGAACCCGCATCTCGTTCGAACTGGCCGAAAAGCGCCTGTCGGCGGACATCATCAACTTCGTGTCCTCCGAGAGCAGCTTCAAGAAGGGTGAGACCCTGCGCGATACGGCCGAGAATCTGGCGGCGATGAAGATCGACATGCTCGTCGTGCGCCACAGTTCGGCGGGCGCGGCGCAGTACCTGGCTCGCGTGCTGGACTGTTCGGTGATCAATGCCGGAGATGGTCCGCACGAGCATCCCACGCAGGGCTTGTTGGATATCATGACGATGCGCCAACGTCTGGGGGATCTGCGCGGCAAAAAGGTCACGATCATCGGAGACATCTCGCACAGCCGGGTGGCCCGTTCGAATATCTGGGGACTGACGAAACTCGGCGCCGCGGTGACCCTGTGCGGACCGCCGACCATGATGCCCGGCGGCCTGGACAAGCTGGGCTGTACCATCGAGTACGATCTGGCCCAGGCCGTGAAGGACGCCGACGTACTGAATGTGCTCCGGATCCAATTGGAGCGCCACACCAGTCGGTCCTTCCCGAGCAACCGCGAGTACCACAAGATGTTCGGGATCACGACCGATGTCGTACGCTCATTGAAAAAGAACGCGTTCGTCATGCATCCCGGACCGATGAATCGCGATGTGGAGATCTCCAGCGAGGTGGCTGATGGCCCGCGACAGGTGATCCTGGACCAGGTCGCCAACGGGGTGGCCGTACGCATGGCGCTGATCTATCTGCTCTCGGGTGGGGACCCGGGCGCCCTGGGCGGCACTGCCTAGAACCAACAGAAGCCAACGGCCGGTCGGCGTGTGAGGACTCCCGACCGAAAATCGCGCGAATCGAAAGAGGAGTTCTGATGAACTGGAGCTGGCAGCGCATCCCCGCCGAATACGTCGTGGCGAACGTCAAACTCTGCCGTGGCGGCAAGCTCGGCCGGCGCAAGGGCTTCCTGCACGTGCGCAAGGGCCGTATCGAGGCACTGGGTGTCGGCGCGCCGACGGCCGAGGGCATTCCGGTCCTGGACGGTACCGGACGGGTCTGCGCTCCCGGATTCGTCGATCTGCACGTGCATTTCCGCGAGCCGGGCCAGGAGGAGAAAGAGATCGTCGCGACCGGCAGCGCCGCCGCCGCCGCCGGGGGCTTCACCTCCGTCGTGACCATGCCCAATACCGTGCCGGCGATCGACAACGGCGCCATGGTGCGCTACCTGATCGATCGTGCCAGGGAAACGGGACTCTGCAAAGTCTATCCGGCGGGTGCAATCAGCCCGGGCCGCAAGGGCGAGGCGATGGCCGAGTTCGCCGACATGGTCGACGCCGGTGCCGTGGCCTTCACCGACGATGGTTCGCCGGTCGTCAGCGGCGGCCTGATGACCAACGCGCTGAAGTACTCGAAGATGTTGGGCGTACCGATCATGAGCCATGCCGAGGATTTGACCCTCGTGGGGCGCGGCGTGATGCATGGCGGTTACTGGAGCAGTCGTCTGGGCCTGGCCGGCATCCCGCGCGCCAGTGAGGACTCGGCCACGTTCCGGGACATCGAACTGGCCCGTGCCACCGGCGGTCATCTGCATATCTGTCATGTATCGACCCAGGGTGCGGTGGAATTGATTCGACGTGCCAAGAACGACGGAGTGAACGTGACGGCCGAAGCCACACCACACCACTTCAGTCTGGATCACTCGCGTTGCCGTGATTTCTCTCCGCTCTTCAAGATGAACCCGCCGCTGCGCGAGACCGACGATGTCAACGCGATTGCCGAGGGATTGGCCGACGGGACGATCGATTGCGTTGCGACCGACCACGCGCCGCATACGGTCACCGAGAAGGAGTACCAGTTCGATCAGGCGCCTTTCGGGGTCACCGGACTGGAGACGGCGCTGGGCGTCGGCATCTCCTATCTTGTCAAGAACGATGTCATGGACCTCGGTACCCTGATCGAAGCCATGTCCGAGAAGCCGGCGAAGCTGATCG
>JANTGJ010000075.1 GCA_024762975.1 Candidatus Krumholzibacteriia bacterium | reverse complement strand
CCGAACAGTTGTAGGCCTGGGTCCCCTGCCAGCTCATCGCTCCGTAGAACAGTCCCAGCACGCCGATCAGGAAGTACTTGAAGTTGAAATCCTCGACGTAGGTGGTATCGAAGGGGTTGATCTTCGAATGGCCCACCGGCGTTTGCGAAAGGACCTCGCCGACATCGCTCCAGCCGACATGCAGCAGCAGATACACGGCCAGGATCAGGAAGACCAGATTGGCGAACGCACCCTGGATGAAATCCGTAATCATGACGGCGACCTGACCGCCGGCGAAGACGAAGTACACCGCCGTCGTCAGTAGCGCGGCCATCAGCGTCGGAAATACGGGCAGCGTCAGCGGGCCCAGCGTCCAGGCCTCCGGAAGGCCCAGGAAGTAGATGAAAAACCGCGCACCCACGGAAGGGAATATGCCGAAGTTGATCAGCCCGGCCAGGAAGGCCACCGTTCCGGCAAAGATACGGTAACGGCGCGAGTAGCGGCGCTCGAAAAATTCCGCCAAGGTCAGTGCGCGTGTGCGCCGGAAACGATAATTCACCCAACCGCTGACCGTGACCAGCACCTGGAACAGGGCCATGGTCAGTCCCCACCATGCCATCGCGAAGCCCGCCTGGTACCCCATTTCCAGGTTGGCGATCACCGTGATGGCGCCCAGGCCGGCGATGCCGGCGGAAATGGTCAAGAGGTAGCGGCCGGCCGAACGACCGGCCGCGAGGTAGTCGGTCACGCCGCGCATGTAGCGACGGGTGACGATGACCGTCAGCAAAATGCCGAAGTACATCGCAGCCAGGATGGTCCAGTCCAGGATTGTCATTAGAACAGGCGCGGCTCCTCGATCCTGGTGGCGTCGCCCAGGGTGTGTCCTTCGAGGCGCAACAGGCGGGCCTTGGTGCCCAGTCCGCCGGCGAATCCGACCAGAGAGCCTCCCTTGCCCACGACCCGGTGGCAGGGAATCAGGATCGGCAGCGGGTTGTGGCCCGCGGCCTGGCCGACGGCGCGGGTGGCTTGCGGTTTGCGTAGCGCCTTGGCGACCTGGCCATAGGTGCGCAGCTTGCCGTAGGGGATCTTCGCCAGGTACGCCCAGACCTGCATCTGGAATTCGGTACCGCGCGGATCGAGCGCGATGTCGAACGTTTCGCGGCGGCCCATGAAGTAGTCGGCCAGTTGATCGCGCAGTTCTTCAAAGGCCGTGGCGTCCTCGACAAGCTCCAGCGCAGGAGCCGGGGACGGCGAATCCCCACCTTCTTTGGCTTCGCGTTCCCTGGGTGATGGGAGAAAACGTGCGCGGGCCAGGGCATGGGCGCGGGTGCGGTACTCCCAGGCGCGGGGCAGGAATTCCAGGCACACCAATCCATCGGGACCTTCGACGGCCAACAACGGATCCAGGACCGTGCGCAACAGGGCGTAGCGCACCATGGGGGACCTCCTCGGCAAAGGGAAGGGATCATATCAGATCTGTGCTATCATACAAGGAGTTGCATGAATTCGACCGGCCATCGGTCCGGACCCGGGAGACGTATTTTGCCACCAAGGATGATTCTGATCGTATTGCTGGCCGGAGCGGTCAGCGGTTGCGCATCCCTACCTTCAGTGAGTTCGCAGACTCCGGTGTTGGATTTCGAGCACTACGAACTGCCGAACGGTCTGGACGTGATCCTGGCACCGGATTCCACGGCGGCCGAGGTCGTCGTCAATGTGTGGTATCACGTCGGGTCGCGCGACGAAGAACCGGGGCGGCACGGATTCGCACATGTCTTCGAGCACTTGATGTTCCTGGGGTCGAAACATCACGACAACGATTTCAACCTGGCGATTCGTGCCGTGGGCGGGCGCGCCAACGGCATGACCGACCGGGACCGCACGGTCTACTGGATGTCGATACCTCCTGAAAATCTGGAGCTCGCGCTGTGGCTGGAAGCTGATCGCATGGGATTCGTGCTCGATGCCTTGACCGAGGAAAAATTGCAGAAGCAGATTGCGATCGTGCTGAACGAGTTGAGTCGCAATGCGACGATGCCCTACGAGGGTGTCGACCGCGAGATTTCCCGCTTGCTGTTCCCGCCCGGGCATCCGTATTCCTGGACGGTCGCCGGTGAACCGAGCGAACTGGGGGCGGCAAACCTCGAAGAAGTCGCCGGTTTCTTCCGCCGCCACTATAGCCCCAACCAGGCTTCGATCTGTATTGCCGGTCCGTTCGAAACGAAGAACGCCCACGCCTGGATTCGTCGCTATTTCGCTTCCCTGCCTTCGGGTCCCGATCCGGTGCCCTGGTCTGCGCCGATTCCCCTGCTGACCCGCGAGCGGCGTTCCCAATTGCGGGATGACGTGAAATTGCCGCAGGTCACGTTGGCTTGGAACACGCCGGGACGTTTCCAGCCCGGGGACATCGAATTCGATGTCCTGGCGCAGGTGTTGGGTGCGCCAGGGTCCGGGCGTCTGCAACAGTCCTTGCGGGGCGATCCGCCGCTGGCGCAGGAGATTCGCATCCGGCAGCGATCCCGCGAAGAGGGAAGCACATTCGAAATCGAGGTGACCGCGGCGCCGGGTGCAGACCTGGCAGCTATCGAGCAGACTATCGATGCCGAGCTCGAGAGTATTCGGTTGCGGGGACCGTCACCGGCGGAGGTTGCCAGAGCCCGGGCCGGCCTGGAGGCGGAGTTCCTGCGGGGTCTCGAGCAGCGGGCCGGATTCGGTGGTCCGGCCAACCGCTTGAATCGCTACCTGAATTTTCTGGGAGATCCGGACTGGCTGGGGCGGGACTTTCAACGCTTGAGGGACTGCACCTCCGAATCGGTGCGCGACGTTGCCGGACGATATCTGATGCCCTCGCAACGCGCCGTGGTCCGGGTGGTTCCGGGTGCGAAGGAAACGCCCCCCCCGATTGCTGTGGTTCGCCCAGAGAGCGACCCTTTGCCCACCCTGCCGCCGGTACAGGATCCGCCTGATCTGGATCGGTTTGTTCGCCCCGGTCCCGGAAAGCCGTTGCCATTCGATGCACCGTCGATCCGCTCACGTGAACTGGAGAACGGCCTGCGCTACCACCTGGTCCAGCGCCCCGGACTGCCGTTGGTCGAAATCCACCTGAACGTACGCGGAGGGTGGTCGGCCGACGCCGTGCCGGGTACGTGCGCGCTGACTGCGAAATTATTGGCCGAAAAAGCCCAGGGCGCTTCCGACCCGGACCTCGCCGAGCGGCTTGCGCAACAGGGTGCGATTCTCGAAGGGAGTAGCAATTTCGATGCGTCCCTGTTCCGGTTGAATGTTCCTCGTGCCGGCCTGGAGGACGCGGGGGAAGTGTTGGCAGCCCTGGTTCTTCGACCGGAGTTTTCGCAGGAGGCATTCGAGCGCGTTCGCCGGATGACTCTCGGCCGGCATCAGCTGGAGCAATCGCGACCCCGGACCGTCGCGATCCAGACGATGCAACAGGAGGTGTTCGGCCCCCGGCACCCCTACGCGCAACCGTTCACCGGAACCGGCAAGGCGGCTGATCTGGCGGTCCTGAATCTTACCCAACTGCGCGAGTTCTATCGACGGTGGTACCGTCCCGGGAACGTGGAATTGGTACTGGTCGGAGATCTGACACCGGAAACGGCCGACCGCCTGGTTCGAAAATGGTATGCCGCCTGGAGTCAGCAACCAACGGACTGCGAACCGGTTGCGATGCTTCCCGCTACGGGACGCCCGGGCATTGTGATCCTGGATCAGCCGGGTTCGGAACAGGCCACCCTGGTGGGCGGCTGCGAGACCGTGTCACGGGCTGATGCATCGCGGAAGCCGCTGTTGTTGCTGAACCAGGCCCTGGGACGTGGTCAGGCCAGCCGACTCTTCGGCAGGTTGCGCACCGAGAAGGCATATTCCTATCGAGCCCGATCGCAGATGGTCAACTACCGGCAAGCGGGGTTTTTCGTGGTCGATGCCGCGGTGCAGACCGGGCACGCCGGCGATGCGTTGGAGGAGATTCTGCGCGAACTGCGGGATCTGGGTACGAGCCGACCCCTGGCGGGCGCTGAATTGGACCGCGTGCTGACCGAGACCATTTCGGATTTTCCGCGCCGATTCGAAACGCTGGAATCCATCGCGACTGGCCTGGACCGGATTTTGGTCTGCAATTTGCCATTGAACGAATGGAATACGGTCCGGTCCGATTTCGTCGAGGCCGCGCAAGGCGATTTGGCTACCCTGGCTCGTCGGTACCTGGCACCGGAGCGGATGACGTGGGTGATCGTCGGGGATTGGGAAGAAATGAAGGCAGGCTTCGCCGGTTTTGCTTCCGAATCGATCGAAGTCCGGCCCTTCCGACCGGAGATCCAACAATAAGGCCGGCGGCTCTGAATCGAGCCGCCGGCCTCGGATCGAACCCTGCTAGTCGCGATCGTTCTTGATCCCGGCTTTCGTGTAGCGATACAGGAACACGAACATGATCATGAACAGGATCAACAAGATATACTCAAGACCCTTGGTCTCGAAAATATTCAAGTAGGAGTACGTTTCCATGGTCTCTCCTCCCATCTCTTCCTAGTTGAGGGACCGCATCTCACGTTCCCGATTCGGCGAACCGATCTTACCGGGCTCACGCATGACAGGCATCCGGCACACGATCCAGCGGAACAACCAGATCTCGGCGAAGACAACGGTCAGCGTCACGACGATCTCCATCCAGTGGGGAACGTAGGTGTCCGCGGAATTCCAGTTGAAGGCGATAATCGACACGTTGAGTCGATTGAGCAAAATGCCGATCAGCGTCATGCCGGCGGCGAACTTGATGATTCCCACCGACCGGTGCCGGGCGCCGTAGGCGTACATCACCATGGGGACCAGCACGAAGCCGAGGACTTCCAGCAGATACCACATTCCCCAGCCGTCATGCATCAGTGCCCACTGTCCGTCGTGGATGAAGATCAGGGCCTTGAAGAAGTAGTAGACGAACATTGCCATTGCCGCGCCGCGCGCCAACCCGATGATGATATCGTCCAGCTTCTCGTGGGAGCCGGGGCCCAGCTGCATCTTGAATACGCGATGGCTGATGCTGGACTCGATGATCACCATCGAGATTCCGGAGAAAATGCTGGAGACGACAAAGAACACCGGCAGGAACTCGGAATACCACAGCGGGTGAATTTTGGGCTTAGCCATCAGGAACAGCGCCCCGAGTCCCGACTGATGCAGGGACGAAAGACTGACACCGAAAATCACGGCGGCCAGAGTCAGCCCGTTGGCGATCCTACGGGCCCGCTTCAGTCCCAGCCATTCCATGACAACCGGCGAGAACTCGATGAGTTCGGCCAGCATGTAGAGCATGAAATGCCAGGCGACCAGAAACAGAACCGAGTTGTAGCCGAACGAGTTGCCGATGATCGGGTTGATCACGTGCCAGGGACGGCCGAGATCGAACACCAGGGCTCCAGCGTAGAACATATAGGCCAGGAAACCGTTCAGGACGGTTGCCCGGACGATCGGATGAAATTTCTCCATCTTCATCACGTACACCGCAAAGGTCACGATGTACGCGCCGCCGGCGAAGGCCACTCCGGTGACTACATCGAATCCGATCCAGATTCCCCACGGATTGGTCTGGCTGAGATTCGTCGTGGCACCGAGGCCTTGGGTGAAACGGATGTAGAGAATGATCACTCCGGCGATCATGACCGGAACCGAAATGATGTTGAACGGCGTGAGCAGTTTTCCACGCGGTTTCAACTGCGAAAGGAGAAAGGCGAACAAGCCTTGTTGGCTGCTCTTGGTTGTCGTGGTTGCGGAACTATTCACCGTACACCTCGCTCTCGTCTTCGTCTTCCGCGCCATTGGCCATCAGGTTCAGGCCGGACAGCAGGGCCGGAACGCCCAACAGGACCAGAGGTACGCTATACAGGAAGTCTTTGGTGAATTCCGGATAGGGGGTGGTCCCCAGATCGGTCCGGAATCCCAACTCCTCGAACGGTACCGCGGACAAGTAGAGCCATCCGGTGCCACCGGCCTCGTATTCTCCGTATACCTTGTGAACGTAGTCATCCGGGTGGTTGTAGATGCGCACCCGGGCAATCTCCATCAACTCGCGTTTGTGGCCGAATATGATGGCGTCGGTCGGACAGGACTCGACGCACGCGGGGGTGCCGCCGACCGAAGTCCGCTGGTAACACATGCTGCATTTCTGCACCTTGGGATTCCAGGAATCGTACTCGTACTTGGGCATCTCGAACGGGCAGGACAGCATGCAGAATCGGCAACCCATGCATTTGTCTCCGTTCCAGGTGACCGGGCCGATCTCGGTCTTCTTCATGGCGTTGGTCAAACAGGCCGAAGCGCAAGCCGGTTGCCAGCAGTGCATGCACTGGCGCTTGACGTAGACATCGCCCTTGCTCGTGTCGAACTTGTTGACGACCGTCCATTGCTTCTCGTCGGTCTCGCGGAATTTTTCGAGAGCACCGTCGTTCTTGACGTCCGGTATTCTCATCGAATTCTCGGTGCCGCAGGCCACTTCGCAGGAGCGGCAGCCGATGCATCGGGTCGTATCAACCAGAACTCCATAGAATTCCGGTCCATCGGGGTCAATCTTGCCGCCGGCTCTCGCTTCCGAACTGATCGCGGAAGCTCCGACGACTCCGGTCCATTTCAGAAAATCTCGTCGATCCATTGTTTTCTCCTCGGGTACCCGAAACGGGCGCCAGGCCGGGTCGCCTAGCGTACGTGACAGTCCTCGCATGCGTTGCTGGCCTCGGCACCCTTGCCCACTTCGTGGCATTTCCAGCAGTTTTCGTGAATCACGACCTTGGCACTAAGAGTCTCGTCGGAAATGCTGCTGGGACGCCTGGGATGGCACTTCGAGCAGGCCTGTTCCGTTTGGGGAGCTTCACCGGGTACATGGCAGATTTTGCAGTCGATCCAGAAATCCTCGAAGTAGTCCTCGTGCGGCATGTCCAGTGCGGCAGCCCGGGTCGAGTGATGACATTCGCTACATTCGATCTCGAGATCCTCGATGTGCATCAGGTGAGGGAACTCGACGTCCCCGACCGAAGCAGGCAGATTCAGGACTTCCGGAATCTCCACCGACTGTCCAATGACATGGACGGGAGTCAGCAAGGCGAGCGATAGCAGGGCTGCCAGGCCTGCGATCCGTGTGAGCGCCTTCATGAGTTGTTCCCTTCGAGGCACACATCCTTGAAAATCTTCCAGGTGCCGTCAGAGGCTTCCCCGTTTTCCTTCGAGGCGGCCCGGGTTGCCGAGTGTACCGCCTGGATTCGATCACGGTACCAATCCATGGCTTCTACGCCGATACGCAGATGTGCGAGATCGGCCCGGAGTTGCGTGGGCTCGATGCGGCAAACCCAGCCCTTGTCGAACGCACTGACCTGGGGCAGGTCCAAGTTCATGGGCAGGCTGGAGTTGACCCGGGTCACGGTGCCGGATACGGGGCTGTGGAAGAAGATCTTCGTCGAGCCCTTGGTCAGCCCGAACAGTACCTCGCCCTGCTTCACTACCTGGTCCTCGAGCGGCATCTCGATATCTGCAGGTGTGCCCAGCGTCCGATTGGCAAATTCATCCAATCCGATCCGGACGTTTCCGGTCGGTTCGATGCGGGCCCAGACGTGTTCGTCCGAAACGAACACACCGCCCGGGACGCTGATCGCGCCCGCCGCGTTGGTCGCATCGGCCTTGCTACCGGCCAGCATGACCTCGGGTGGCTTCTCCCGCTGGAGTCGGGTTTCACGCTTGATCTGGATCTTGTCGACGAACTCGACGAGCTCATCGGCCGAGAACGGCTTCTCGACATGGTCTTCCGCCCCGAAGCGCATGGCATCGACGGCGGTTTCGACGGTGGCGTGACCGGTAATCATGACCACATCGATATCGGGACGAAGGTGTTTGACGGATTTCGTGACGTCGAGACCGTCCATCTCGGGCATCTTCAGGTCGGTAAAGACGAAGTCATAGTCATTCTTGCGAACGAGACCGAGCGCCTCCTTGCCGGTTTCGACGGTGTCGATCGAGTAGCCCGCGATCACGAGGATCTTGCGGAAACTGTCGAGCACCACGCGTTCGTCATCGACGGCCAGAATTCGTGCTTTCGGCTTTTCGACCTCGACTCGCTTCAGGCTGGGTGCTTCGTCGGTGTACTCCAGCTTGAGGCCCATGTCCAACGCCTCGGCCCGTTTCTTCAGGACGCGGTGTCGCTCGGCGTTTTTCAGGATCAATCGAAGCAGGTAATCCACGATGGCGAAGATCCCCACCGTTACTACAACAATGATGATGACCATGATCTGTCCTTTCTCTGTGTCATTGATCCATTGTGTCCACAGAATTCACTTTGTCGTTCGGATGCCTGGAATCCATCGGTCGGGTCAGGCGATTGGATTTCTCCATTCTCTTTTCGTCAGCTCTTCCAACTCTGCGCTCAGCCGTTCCGGGTACATCCTGAGCAACCAACCGTCCGTCGCCGGCCGTTGGTGAAGCATGTCAGGCCGGGACATCAACTCTTCATTTACATCGAGAACGGTTCCGGTCAGGGGAGACCAGACGCGGTAGAATTCTTCATTCTTGCTGAGCAGGCGGACCGCGCGTGTGCCCTGTCGCAGGTCGTTGCCCTTTTCCGGCAATTCGACCCAGTCCAGATCTTCAAGCAGCCCGGCGAAGGTCTCGCCCGCTCCGATTCTGACAACGCCGTCGGCTTCGATCTCTGCCCAGGAGTGCTCGCCCATGAAGTAGCGATCCCCGGTCGTTTCCGGCTCGATCGCAGGAGGCTCGCTGGAGCGAATCCGGTCGGAAAAGCGCAGCGTGCGCCGCATCGTACCGATGAGCTCGACCAGGTCGAAGGGCTTGGGCAGGATGTCGAACGCACCATGCTTGAACGCGGCGGCGACGTTTTCGACGGTTGCGTACCCCGTCATCAAAACGAAGGGGAGATCAGGCTGGCCGCTGCGAACTTCCTGCAGGAGGTCGAGTCCCGACGCCCCCGGCAGCATCAGGTCGGACAGGATGGCTCGAAAGGTCTGCTCGTTCAAGAGGGGCCGCGCTGATTCCACATCGGTGACAACCTGGACCGAAACGCCGGATCGGGTGAGGATTCGTTGGGCAGCCGTCCCGACGACCGCCTCGTCTTCCACGATGAGAATGTCGGTGCCGGTCATGACTCTGGCTCCTTCTCGGCGACGGCTGCGGCGTCATAGATGGGCATCCGAATGGTGAAGCACGCTCCCGCGCCGGGCGGTGAATCTACAGTGATCGTCCCTCCGTGCTCATCGACGATACCCCAGACCACCGAGAGGCCGAGTCCGGTACCGAGATTGCCCTTGGTACTGAAGAACGGATCAAACACCTTTTCAATGATATCGGCAGGAATTCCGGGACCGTTGTCGCAGACGGTGACTTCGGCGACGTCCTGGCCTTCAGCCCGGATCAGTCGCGTCTTGACGTTGATGACGGCATCGGATTGGCCTGCCATGGCGTCCGATGCGTTGACGACCAGATTCAACACCAACTGGACCAGCTGTTCACTGTCAGCCAGGACTTCCGGAAGTTCCTCTTCGAGGTCCATATTGACCGAAGCCTTGTTCACCAGGAGCTGATTCTTGACGATTTCCAGGGCTCGTCGCACGGCCGTATTGAAGCAGGCGCGAGTCTTCCGGGGTTGAACCTGCCGCGAGAAATCGAGTAGGCCCCGGACAATGGTTCGGCATCGCTTGGTTTCGCGTACGATGGTTTCCAGGTCCTCGTGCTCGTCCGTGCCCTCCGGCGCGTTCTTGAGCAGGAGACTGCTGAAACTCAACACGCCGGTCAGCGGGTTGTTGATCTCGTGGGCCACACCGGCTGCCAGCCGGCCGAGCGAGGCCAACTTGTTCGATCGCAGAATCTGCGCTTTGGCGTCCTGGAGGCTTTGCGTCATTTCGTTGAATGACTCGGCAAGACGTCCGATTTCGTCCCGATGCTGCCCCTCGAGGCGGTAGGTCAGGTCCCCATGAGACACGGCTTCGGTGGCGCGCAACAGGTAATTGACCGGTCGCCGCACGAGATAGCGCAGCGAAAGCCAGATCACGAACGCGATTCCGATGATCGCCCCCACGAGTAGCACGCCTGCTTTTTCCAGATTGGTTTGAAGGTTCGCCTTGCTCTTTTCGAGCGAAAACGTCACGTCCAGAACTCCGAGCACGGCCTGCTCGGAGACCGGGGGATGACAGTCGGTAGTGGAACAACTCGGGGCATTGTAGACCGGGTTGATGACTCCGAGATAGGTCTCGCCGTCCGGAGTATCGAATACCCGGGTCTGTTGCGGCATGGTCAGATGTTGAATCGGATCCACTCCGGAATGGCAATTCCGGCAGACGTCGGAACTCTTGTCGGCGACCGTTCCGAGTGCGGCGCTGTTCGGGGAATAGACCACGACGCCGTCTTTGTTGAAGAGGCGGATATCACCGATACCGGGCTGTCGATCGATCTCAGCGATAATTTCGTTCACGTGGCTCGACTGGTTGAGCATCATGGCGTGCCGCGTAGCGCTCTTGATCGTCTCGCTGATCAGTTGGGCGTTCTGTTCGGTTTGTCGCAGGGCACACCGCTGGTAGGAATGAATCACCAGGGTCCCGAAGAACCCGGACATGATGACCACAACGAGGGAGACGGCAATCGTGACCCGTGCCGCGATTCGGGTCCGGATCAGATCTACGGGAAAGCGGAGAAAGTCCCGGAAATTCATGGGCCAACCACTCCTGCGTTATGGAATCCAGCCGTACTTCGTACGCCGCGTAGGTGAAGGTCCGCCGGTTGCAGACCTTGCACCAACCGTTGGTGCGACGAATCGGTCATGCTGTATCCGGATTGTGACATACCCCATCCAGACTTTCGATGACGCACTCCTGCCCACAGGCGCCGCCGCACTGCAGGCAGATCAGATCGCTCTGGTGTTCTTCGGCCAGGGTGAAGCGGATGATTCGGCGGAGATAGTCCAAGAGGGTTCTTTTCTCCTGGTCCGTGAAATTCTCCATCATCGGACGCTGCTTTTTCCGGGTCACCTGCTCGAAATCGTCCACGATCTTCCGGCCGTCGTCGGTGAGTTCGATTTCCATTGACCGGCGGTCCGATTGATTCGTTCGCCGGCTGACGAAGCCCATTTTCACGAGTCGATCGATGTTCTTGCTCGCCGCAGCCGTCGAGATATCCAGGATACGGGCCAGTTCACCAATCGGGAATTCGCCGTTCTTGGCCAGGATATTCAGGATGTAGAACTGATTGCGAGAGATCGGCGGATCGGAGATCTGGTGACGGGTATTCCGCTGACAGATCTCCGTGATCACCTGTGCGGTGATGCGGATATTTTCACTGAGAACTCCGTCCAACGAACACATAATTAACCCCGTTGATAGTTAACTTCGTTTAGTAAATATGTCATCGAATCGTCTGAAATCAAGTGTTGTTTTTTAAAAGAACTTGTGCGAAAATATCACAACAATGCGATATATGGACACCGTTTCACTATGATTTCGTGTGTCGAACGAAAGGAGGTCGAAAACCGGTCGAGTTCATGGTTCGGGAGGGGAAAATCGACGCGTTCGAACCGCACCACGAACATCTGTCCGAACGGAGATCCCCGATGATCATCAAGACCAGAATCCTGACCGGATTTCTCGCCCTGGCTTTGCTTCTTGCCCTACCTGCGTTAGCGGCTCCCGAGGCACGCACATTCGTTCCCGTACAAGACGGCTTCTCGCTGGTTGGCGAGCAGGTCACGCCCTATGTCGATGGACACCTCCTCGTCAAGTTCACGGCCCAGGCTGCTGCTTCGGTGCAGCTGGCCAACGTAGCTCCGGAAAAAGGCGCGACGGTCCGCGATCTGAAAACGGGTTTGCCCACGATCGACGCAATGGCCGCACAGGCCGGCGTCTCGAAGGTCGAGCGTCCCTATATCCAGACGGCACAAAAGGCCGTCGGCCTGGACCGGGACCGCTGGTTCCTGTTCCACGTCGCAGAAGGTGACATGCAGGAGCTCGCAGCGCGGTTCGCGGCGGATCCTGCAGTGGAGATCGCCCAGCCCGAGTGGCGTGCTTTCCCGGCTGCGGTGCCGAACGACACCTACTACCCGGATACCTGGGGTCACAACAACACGGCCCAGATGATCAGCTATGACTGGGCCACCTACAGTCACACCGGTCCGACGGTCGGGACGGTGGGCTTCGATGCCAACTCGGAGACGGCATGGAACACGACCTATGGTGATCCGGGCGTTCTGATCGCCATCATCGATAGTGGCGTGGATATCTACCACGAAGACCTGAACTGCACGACGGGGTATGACTTCGGGGACAACGACACCAACCCGATGGATGACAGCCGGTCGGCCGGTCACGGCACCTGCTGCGCGGGTGTTGCCGCGGCCACGGCAGAGAACGGTATCGGAATCGCCGGCGCCGCTCCCGGTTGCACGATCATGCCCCTGAAAGTGGCCGACCGCCGCGGCAGCATGGGATTCACGTCGATCACAAACGCCCTGTATTACGCGGCCGACAACGGTGCGGATGTCGTTTCGATGAGCCTCGGAGCCGCGATCACCTCGGATCCGGCGACGGACGCTGCCATCCAGTACGCCTACAACGCGGGTTGTACGATTCTCGCCGCGACGGGCAACGAGAACAACAGCGTGATCAGCTATCCCGCCATCAACGACTACGTGATCGGTGTCGGAGCGGCGTCGCCTTGCGGTGAGCGCAAGCGGTCCTCGAGCCTCAGCACCGAATTGAATCCCGGTGTGATCGCGGATCCCAACGGTTACACCTGTGACGGCGAGCGCTGGTGGGGCTCGAATTATGGCTCGACCACGAAGGACAGCGGCGGCGCCGTCGACGTAATCGCCCCGACGATCATTCCCGCAACCGATATCTCCGGTTCGGCTGGATACGATGCGGGCAACTACGATCTGTTCTTCAACGGCACTTCGTGTGCCACGCCGTATGCGGCGGGGGTGTGCGGTCTGATCAAGTCCGCTTTCCCGAGCTACACTCCGGCGCAGGTGCGTGATCAGCTGTGCAATACGGCTGCGGATGTCGTGAGCGTGGAATCCGGCTCCGGCTGGGATCGATATGCCGGTTATGGCATGGTCGATGCGGCGGCGGCCGTTTCCGGCGGTGCGCCGGTGGAGAACCCGCCGGTCGCGGCCTTTGCAGGCACGCCGACCAGCGGGAACGTGCCCCTGGATGTGCAGTTCACCGATCAGTCGAGCTACGAGCCGACGAGCTGGAGCTGGACCTTCGGCGATGGTGGTACCTCGACTGCCCAGAACCCGGGCCACACCTACAACGCCGTTGGCACCTACACGGTATCGCTCACCGTCAGCAACGCCTACGGTAGCGATTCGTTGACCAGGACGGCCTACATCTCGGTCACTGATGTCGCAGCAAGCGGAACGATGCATGTCGAGGATATCGTGGTGTCCCGCCTGCAAAGCGGCAGGAAGTTCTACGGCAGCGCGATGATCTCGATCGTCGATGACGCAGGTTCCCCGGCAGCAGGAGCCTCGGTCACGGCGGTCTTTACCGGAGACGGCAGCGGCACCCTGAGCGGCGTGACCGGAACGGACGGAAGTGTCGTACTGACGACCCAAACCAAATACTGGGGTACGACCGATTTCTGTTTCGAGGTGACGAACGTCACACACGCCTCACTGACCTACGACTCGGGCGCCAATCTGGTGACCAAGTCCTGTGAGGGCGGCGATGTCTTCGGCGCCGACGCCGGCCGCACCGTGAGTGTGACGGTTCTGGACCAGAATACGCCCAACCCGTTCAACCCGATGACGGAAATCTCCTTCAGCCTGCCGGCCGAGGGACACGCCCGACTGACGGTCTACAACGTCAAGGGCCAGGTCGTCGAAGTGCTCGCCGAGGGATCCTTCGGTGCGGGTACGCACTTCGTCATGTGGGATGCCCGGGACAACGCGAGCGGCGTGTATTTCTACCGCCTCGAGGCTCCCGGTTTCTCCGAAACCCGCAAAATGATCCTGTTGAAGTAGAACTTCCGGCAGAAACGGGTGCCGGGGGCGGGGTGAGCCGCCCCCGGCATTTTTGTTCCCGAAACTGCTCCATTTCGCGGGCGAGGAGCCGAAAACTCGGCTAGTATTTGCAACGATCCAAGGCGGCGAGGCACGGAGCGCACTGCAGGGAGAGAGAAGCGGATGAGTCGGAAAGTACTGGTCACCGGAGGCGCCGGTTATATCGGCAGCCACACCTGCCTGGAGTTGTTGAAAGCAGGCGACGAGGTCGTCGTCGTGGACAATCTCTGCAATTCCAGTGAAGAGAGTCTGCGCCGGGTGGATGATCTGGCAGGACGAGGTGTAGAGTTTCACCGCGTCGACCTTTGCGATGCGGGCGAACTGGAGGCGGTATTCGAGGCTCACGATTTCGATGCCGTGGTGCACTTTGCCGGCCTGAAGGCCGTTGGCGAATCCTGTGAGATGCCCCTGCGCTACTACGAGAACAATCTGACCGGCACCATCGAGTTGCTGCAGGCCATGGACCGCCACGAGTGCCGCGATCTGGTATTCTCGTCCTCGGCCACTGTTTATGGCGACCCGGACTCGGTGCCGATCGCCGAAACGGCGGCCCTGCACACGACCAATCCCTACGGACGGACGAAGTACTTCATCGAAGAGATGATGCGGGATCTCTGCCTGGCCGACGACCGTTGGCGCTGCCTGCTGCTGCGCTACTTCAACCCGATCGGCGCCCACGAGAGTGGCCGCATCGGCGAGGATCCGCAGGGAATTCCGAACAACCTGATGCCGTACGTGATGCAAACCGCGGTCGGCCTGCGTGACGAGGTCGTCGTCTTCGGAGATGATTACGACACCCCGGACGGTACCGGTGTTCGCGACTACATCCATGTCGTCGACCTGGCTCTCGGCCATCTCGCCGCTCTGGACCACCTGCCCGACGCCCGGGGCTGTGCCGCCATCAATCTCGGTACCGGCCAGGGTTACAGTGTTCTGGAAATGATCGCCGCGGCCGAAAAGGCTGCGGGCCGCAAGATCGCCTATCGGATCGGCCCACGCCGCCCCGGCGACATCGCCACCTGCTACGCCGACGCTTCTCTCGCGGCATCGAAACTGGGCTGGAAAGCCGAACGGGGCCTCGAAGAAATGTGCGCCGATGCCTGGCGCTGGCAGTCAGCCAATCCCAAGGGGTACTCGAAGTAGCGCCCGCCGGGCATTTTGTCGCCAGCGGCCTAGTCCGCGAATTCCTCCGCCAGATTGTTGTCCAGGACGTAGATGCACAGCTCCCGGGCACTGAGCTCGGTGTAGCCGTATTGGTCGCACAGGTTCGTGATCAGGTAGTTGACATCGTCCTGGATTCGTTGGTCGTGGGACTTGAAATCCTCGGTATCGTACTCCTTGAGCGCGCGGCGGAAGTTTTCGTTTCCGAGCAGCGGGTCGAGGACTTTTTCCTTCAAGCTGTAGACGTAACGCTGGTAGAGGTCGACGTAGAGTTCGGTCTCGGTCAATTCCAGGCCCTCGACCATGATCTCCTGGGTCAGCGTACGGGAAGTGTATTCGCGCTGGGTTTCCTCACGGAATTCTTCGCGCGCCCCTTCACGCACATCCGCTCCGAGCAGGTGATTTTCGATGCCGACGAGGAAGCTGCCGGTGATCTCCAACTTGTCGCCCGTGTAGCTGCAGACGGCCGTCGTCCCCTGCTCATAGTTCAGCGCGAAGAGGTAGTTCTGGATATCACGCTGGATCTGATCCTCGTTGTAGTAGTACAGCGATTCCTTCACCTCCTGCAGCGTCTGGTAGTTGTACATATTGCGCAGCGAGTCGAGGAAACCCTCGGGTAACTGCTTCGACAGTTCGGGGCGTGTCCGGGTGAAGAACTGTGCCAACGTGTCCATCGTGATCATCGCGCCGTCGCGTGCGAAGCTGGAAAGCAGATCCTGGAAAATGTCCAGGGCATCGCGTCCACTCAGGCCCTCGTGGCCCTCGGTTTCGGCTTCGGCGATGATCAGGCGGCGACGCTTGGCCGTGAAATTCTTGCGGTCTTCCTGGTCCAGCCAGTCGGGAATCCTGCCGGTGTAGATGGCCATCTTCAACAGGTGCAGGTTCTTGTCGCAGTACAAGTTGTATTTTTCCGGATTCTCAATCCAATCCGTCAGGGCGGTCGAATTCTCGTTCAACCGGCTGCTGATGATGATGCGGGCGAAATTCTCCAGCACACGTGGCAGGAAGTGCTCGCCGATGTGGTGGCCGAAGATGTTCTTGTAGATCTCGACCTCGGTCGACGAGTCCAGCACGTAGCTGATATTCACGAATTCGATACGGTCGCTCAGCGATTGCATACCGCGGATGCTCTTGTTGTCCTCGGGGTTCATCACGCCCACGAACAGCGAGTTGATACTCTCCTCGATCTCGTCGACCTTGTGCACGCCGTCGCTGACGATGTTGTGCAGTTCGTGCAGGCGGTCCTTGTTGTGACCCTTGATGTCCATCAGCGCGAAAATTCCGTTGTTCGTGCGCGCGAAACGCGAGAACAGGTAGCGTACCTCGTTGCTGTCCTGCAACAGGGCACTGATTCGTTTCTGCAGCTGGGGATTCGTCAACACCGGCTGGCGGGTGATACGGTCGCCGGGGTTGAAAACGGTCACTCCTTCGCCCAGGCGCCGGTCCACGACATAGGGGCGGGCGTAGACCATCTTGAACACCTCGGCCGGGTCCTCGATCCGATGCAGCAGCGCCTTGAAAAGCGTCGTACATACGGTGCACGGATTTCGCCGGAAGACCCAGTCGTATTCCTTGCCGTAGGACAGATTCCACTTGAATTCGTCGTCGTGAAAAAGGGAGTCCATGAACCGGGACCGTTGATCCTTGGGGATCATCAGGAACGGGCTGTCGTGGCTGGGGCAGGGCACTTCGAGGTAACCGTGATCCAGGCGAGGTTGTGCCTCCCCCGGTTCCAGGATCGGTCCTGCGCCGGTTTCGTGCCCCTCGAGCAGGGCCGCCAGCCGCTCCAACGCCGGGAGGCCATCGCTTTCCGGGAGGCGCTCCAGCAGGGAACGGTCCAATCGCCAGACCACCTCGTAGCGGCAACCGGCGGGGCTGTTGGCATATTCCTGGAACCGCTGCAGCAGGTTGTTCAGGAAGATCGATTTTCCGCAGCCCGGAGGACCGTCGAAGATATAGATCTTGTTTTGCTGGGCCCCCCCGCGCATACCGTCAACCAGCTTCATCAATCGATTCGCGAAGAGCCGGTCGGCGAAGAACGGCTGGTCCGTGTTCTCCACGAACAGGGCATGCGTGTTGTACGAGATGAAGTTGATCGACTCGGGATCCTCGGGATATTCGTCGATGCCCTGGCCCATGTAACTGTGCACCATGTCGTAGAATACCTGGTGGACGTTGCGTACATGCTGCGTCGGGTTGTCCCGGATCTCGGCCAGATACTCCTCGAAAGTGATCGTGCTGGCTGAGCCGTCTGCACGCTGCGACTCTTCCAGTCCGTGCATTGCCTTGCGAATCTCATCCATGCCTAGATCACCCCCCTGCTCATTTTGCGGTTCTTCATCACGTAGCGCACACGCTGCCATTCGATTTCCGGTTCCGGCGCTTCGGCCGGAATGTGCGGCGCCATGCCCGGCAGGGTCTGTTGCGGCCCCTCGGGCTGGCTGATCGATTTAACCTCGGTCGTTTCCAGGGTGACTTTTTCGCCCCACAGGTACTCCAGG
>JANTGJ010000074.1 GCA_024762975.1 Candidatus Krumholzibacteriia bacterium | reverse complement strand
GTGTTTCGGGAGACAGGTCCCCAAGTTCTCTCTTGTCGAATCGAATCGATTGTCGAGACCCCACCTCTCAGCAACCGCTCCGCCGACCCTACTTGTTGAGAACTCCTTCTGTGCCGGTAAGCCATCAGGTAGTGAACCCGAATTCTCCCGAAAACACGAAAATCAATCTTGGTCCCTGAAGAGGATTCCTGTAAATCACCCCTTCGCCTTCCCAATTGCACGCGGCGTGCCGGATCCCAGGAATCTTTGATATTTTTAACCCATTGAATATTAATCAGTTAGAGCGCCGCCGTCGAATCGCTTCAAATCGCCTGGAACAGAATGATAAAAACATTTTACAGCTTTTCCGGCGACCACATATCCACCTGCAAACAAGCAGGTTACAGTGGCAATAAATTTTACTGCCACGGGGCGGCTTTGTGGGTATTCTCCTGAAATCACAGAGGGTCAGGCGATGCCTGACCCTCTGTTCACAGATCAATCCGAAATGCCCGGGCTACTTCAGCCCATTGCGCAGCCCTTTCCGTAGTCCATAGTGCCGGATCTTGTTCAAAAGATTCGGATAGCTCACGCCCAGAGCCCGCGCAGCCGCAGCCTTGTTCCAACCGGTTCGCAACAAGGCCTTCTCGATTTCGACACACTCGATGGCCGCGATCGTCTCTTTCAGAGGAGTCGTCGCACCCTCCGCAGGCGGCGCGATCCGCGTCCCGGCAATCGCGGTCGGCAAATGCTCGACCCGCAGGACTCCGCCGGACTGAGCCAGAATCATGGCGCGCTTCAGGGTTTTCTCGAGCTCGCGCACGTTGCCAGGCCAGGAGTAGCCTTCCAATGCCAGCATGAATTCCGCATCGACACCGGGCAGTTCTGCGCCGGTCTCCCGGCAAAAGCGCCCGATGAAATGGCGTACCAGTAGCGGAACATCGTCGAGCCGCTGCCGGAGCGGCGGAATCGACAACGGAAAATCGAGCATGCGGTAGTAGAGATCCTCCAGGAAGATGCCTTTCTGCCCCATGTCATGTAGATCCAGCTTGCTGGCGCAGATGATTCGCACATCCACCCGCGTCTCGAAATTTCCTCCCACGGGCCGAACCACCCGGGTATCGAGGAAGTGCAACATCTTGCCCTGCATTGCCTTCGGCATCTTGCCGATTTCATCCAGGAACACCGTCCCGCCCTCGGCCTCGGCCAGCAATCCCTTCTTGTCACTGTGGGCCCCGGTGAAGGCTCCCTTGACGTGCCCAAAGAGTTCGCTTTCGAGCAGGGTTTCCGGAATTGCCGCGCAGTTGATGGAAAGGAACTTCTTCGTCGAACGAGGACTGAGCGCATGGATCGACTTGGCCAGCAGCCCCTTCCCGGTACCGGTCTGGCCGTTGATCAGCACCGTCAAATCGCTGGGCGCCACCTTGCGAGCCAGTTCCAGGAGTTCCAGCATTTCGTGGTTGTCCGTGATGATCGATTCGAAATTCGAAATGCGCGAAGGCGCCTCGCTGGGCAGTACTTCCTCGAGCGCGCGGTCCTGCTCGAAAAGCAACAAAGCCAGGAACCCCAGATAGGCACCCAGGAAGTCCAGTGCGGCCCGGTCAAACCCACGGGAATCCGTCTTGCTCGGCGCTTTGCCGAGAAAAAGAACGCCGTACACACGGCCGTTCGAAGCGATCGGCATGAACACACAGCTATCGGCCACGGTGCGCAACGCCGGTACCTGCGCGGCCAGATTCTCGTCCGAATCCACCCGAGAGACGAAGGTCGCTTGCGAATCGCCGTTCTCGGTACGTTGGGCGATCCAGTGAATCAGCTGATAGCTCAGATTCGCGGTCAGCCCCTTGCGAGCCACCAGATTCATTTCATCGGCGTCGCCCTCGACCAAGGCGATGAAACCGGCATCAGCGGCAACCCGCTCCATGCCGAAGGCCAGGACCGATGCGAGATTGCTCGGTCCGGCTCCCTGCTCGCCTCGCACCAGATGGGGCAGTTCGCCAATCGCTTTCAGATTCGAATCCGCCTGGCGGGATCCGCCGACAAAGCCCGATTCGATGTGATTGCGCAACTGGACCACGGCGCGGTCGAGCTCCGTATCCTCGAAGCCGGCCGCATGCCGCTCCAGTTCGAAAACCGTCAGAAGCGCGTCATCAAACTGCCCCAGGCGTACCTGGGTCTGCGCCAAGCGTCGCAGGACACGGCATAGCATCCGGTCGCTCACTGCGGCAGCGCCATCGGCCTGGGCATCCATCAGGTAACGGCGCAAAAGCAGGAGCTCGGGTTCGCCAGCGCTCTCCAGACGTGAATCGGCATAGCGGATGATCGCATCGCACCAGTGGTGCGTCAGTCGTTGCCTGCGGAAGACATCGATGGCTTCACGATAGTGGAAATCGGACTGGCGGACGTCACCCTGTTCGCCGTAAGCGCCGCCCAGCGTCAGGTGGCAGAAGCCGATTTCGTATTCTTCGCCACACTGCTCGTTGACCGAGATCGCCGCCTGGCTGACGGCAATGGCCTCTTCGTTCTTTCCACCCAGGTGGTGCGCCTCGCCCAAACGCCGCAGCAATTCCCCTTCGAGATCGTTGCCCCGGCCGATGGCCATATTTTTTTCCAGCCCCTGATTGTAGTTGAAGCAGGCCTTGTCCGTGTCCCCGCGCAACAACTGGATATCACCGAGATACTCGTCGGCGATCGCCGCATCACGGCGCAGGCCGTGCTGTAGAGCCAGCGACTGGCCCTCCAGAATCAGTTCTTCAGCACGAGCCAAGCGCCCGGCCAGACATTCGGTGCGCCCCAACGCCAAGTGCAACCGCGTGATATTCATAACCGCACCGAGGCTTTGGGCGATACGGAGTCCACGGTCCAGCGTCGTACGAGCTTCCCCAAGGCGCCCGATCTTTTGCAGGACGATCCCCTGGTTCAGATTCAGTGTCGGCAATAAATGGCTGGCTCCGACACGACGCGCGATATCGATGGCCTGCTCGGCCAGATGGAGCGCCTTGTCCCACTCGCAACGATTCTTGTTCAGGATGATGAGGTTGTTCATCACGTTCACAAGACCGAGCTGATGGTCGATCCTGCGGAACGTGGACATCCCGTCCAACAGCAATTCCTCAGCTTTTTCCAGGTTGCCCAGTTTGGCCTGGCAAATCCCCATGCCGACCTGAAGACGGGCCACCTCCGCATGTTCATCCGTCAACGCCAGCACGGAAAAGGATTTCTTGAGCATCAGCAGCGCATCATCCAACTGGCCGCGCTCACGCAACACGAAAGCCTTGCGGCTGCGGATCATCGCAGACTGAACCACGATCGAAGGGTCTGGATCGCCGTCCAATTGCTCGTCGATCACATCTTCCGCGTTGCCGATCAAAAGGTCCGCACCGTTGAGATTTCCCTGCAGAATCTGCGAGTCGACCCCCTTGCGCAGGACGCGGATCGCCTGATCACCGGGCATCCGGAGCAGTACGCGGGCATCGATCAGTTGACCGTAATAATCCAGTGCCGAAGAAAAGCTGAAGGCATGAAAATGAAGATCGCCGACCTCTTCCAGGCGGACCCAGTCCTCCGCCTGGAGAGACCCAGCCGACTCGGCCCGTCGGCCGTCGCTGTGTTCATGATTTTCGAAATAGTCTCTCATCAACCGTATCCCTCGGCGAGGAAGTGGATCGGTCACTCAAAGTACACTTCTCGTTCCCTCGTGGCGCGGCCGATCACCGACCGCGCCGCCATCTTGTCGTGCCTACCAGATCAACCAGGAGGCCGTCATCAGGTAGAGCCACAGGTCATCCGCAGTGAGGCCCTCGGGAATCGTAACGACTCCACCCAGTACCTCATCACTGATTTCTCCCTCAAAACCATCTCCCCAGGTGTCGGGGTCCCCTTCACGACCGTCGTCCCGGCCCCCCAGGGTATCTGCCGTCAGGTCACCCCGAACGTCAGGCACCTCCAGGTACTGGTCATCCGTACCGGTGGCATATGCCTGCGACGGGGTGAATGTGAGCGAGAAAGTCAGCAGCCCTGCCATCACGAGCATCAGAACCGCGCTAACCCTTTTCATGATACCTCTCCTTAACACCATCCAAACTCTCTGCACGGCGCCATTCCTGCCCCTGCGAATGGCGGAAGTCCACGGAAAACGTTACGGAATCGAAAGCGACGCGTCAACTGCATCGGTCATTCCAACTCCGGTTGGGTGCGGAGTCCGTACTTCGTGATCTTCTTGTACAGATTGCTACGCTGCATGCCCAGCGTCTCAGCAGTCTTGCTGACATTATACAGGTTTTCCTTGAGCTTGTATTGTAGAAATGCGCTCTCGCTCCGGGTCTTGAAGTCCTGAAAGTCGTTGCACTGGAAGAATCCCGCCTCGGTGGATTCACCGGAGGTGGTACCGGGCAGAGGCGGTAGATCGTCGGGTCGTACCGTGTCTCCGGGAGTCAGGATAATCAATCGTTCCACCAGGTTACGCAATTCGCGAACATTGCCAGGCCAGGAATAGGAGCGCAGGATTGCCAACGTTTCCGGTGCGAAACGCAGAGCCCGGCTTTTGAGCCGAACGGCCAGATCGGCCATGAACCACTCCAACAGCAATTCGATGTCGGTCCCCCGCTCCCGCAGGGGCGGCAAATGCATCGACAGAATATTCAGCCGAAAAAACAGGTCCTGACGAAAATTGGAATCGGGCCCCGAGAGATCGCGATTCGTCGCCGCAATGATCCGCACATCGACCGAACGGGTGGTCGTCCCTCCCACTCGCTGGAAACGACTCTCTTCGACCGCTTTGAGGACCTTGGCCTGCGCTTCCTCGCTCATGTCCCCGATCTCGTCCAGGAAAAGAATGCCGCCATCAGCCTGCTCGAATTTGCCGATACGTTGGCGGTCGGCGCCGGTGAAACTTCCTTTTTCGTGTCCGAAGAGTTCACTTTCGACCAGTTCCCGCGGAATCGCGGCGCAGTTGACTTCGACCAAGGGGCGTTCGGCGCGGGCACTCTGGTCGTGGATTGCCGAGACGACGAGCTCCTTGCCGGTACCGTTTTCCCCCGTGATCAGCACCGTCGCGTCGCTGGCAGCGACTTTCGAGATGAACGTCTTCACTTGGCGCATGGCCGGACAGTCCCCGACCAGCGGCGCCACGGTCGCGGCTCTTTCCTGCAATACCGCGCGGTCACTGACGGCTTGCCGATGATCAAGGCAGTTGCGCAGGGTGACCAGAAGGCGCGAGCGGTCCAGCGGTTTCTCGAGAAAGTCATAGGCCCCCGCCTTGACCGCTTCTACTGCCGTCTCGACGTTGCCGTGGCCCGAGACAACAATTACCGGTGCGGGCCGCCCGCGGTCTTCCAGTTTGCGCAGCACTTCGAATCCGTCCATGCCCGGCATTTTGACATCCAGCAGGATGGCGTCCGGCTCCTCGCGGTCCAATACGGCCAGAGCCTCGGGGCCGGACCCCGCCTTCAGGACCTGGTAGCCTTCGTAGGTCAGGATCTGCTCGAGTGTCTCGCGGATCGAGACCTCGTCGTCAATGATCAGAATGGAATTCACCGGACCGTCCTTGCGCCTGGGGCGATCTATGGGGTAATTGAGTAGCCGTTCGTCCGATCCAGCTTGCCTTCTTGCGCGGGTGGCGTCAAGGTCGACGGCACGGAACCGTTCAGGATTGATGGAAAGGAAACCCGTGGAAATCCTCAACCCCCTGCTGCACTCGATGGTTCCCGACGAGATTGCCGCCCTGATCCGGGACGCCGGGCAGCCCCGCTTCCGTGCGGACCAGATGCGCGATTGGCTCTATCGGCAACATGCCCTGGACTGGGATCGACTGACGAATATCCCGGCGACGCTCCGAGAGCGACTGGCCGCCGGCCACGACATTTCGGGACTGGAACTCGTCGAGCGTCAGGTATCGCGGGATGACGGCACGCGGAAATTTCTGTTCCGATTGCGCGACGGCAATACGGTGGAAAGCGTCATCATCCCGATGACCGAACACCCGACCTTCTGCATTTCATCCCAGGTCGGCTGCGCGATGGCCTGCCGTTTCTGCGCCACCGCGCGCGGAGGACTCGTTCGCCATCTCGATGCGGGAGAAATCCTCGAACAGGTGATCCGGCTGCGAGCCGACCTGCTGAACGAATCGCTGGAGGGCCACGGAGACCGCCAATTCAACATCGTCTTCATGGGAATGGGTGAACCGCTCGACAACTGGGAGCAGGTACGCCGCACGATTTCGATCCTGACCGGCGAGAACGGCTGGGGACTCTCACGGCGCCGGGTACAGATCTCGACGAGTGGCCCGCGTGAAGGACTGGAGAAACTGCTGGCCGAACCACTCGGGGTGGGCCTGACGCTCAGCCTGGGCGGATCCAACGACGAGGAACGACGCAAGATCATGCCCGTACCCGGTCGCACTCCGTTGGCCGATGCCGTCCGTCTGGCCGGACAATATGGCCGCGCCGTCGGAAGACGTGTCACTCTGGCCTGGGTCCTGATCGAAGGGAAGACCGACCTGCCCGAGCAGGCCGAGCGCATCGGTGCCCTGGCACGTTCAGGCCCGTTCAAGGTGAACCTGATCCCGATGAATCCACTGGATGACGGCAAGGACCTGCCGCCCGCCTGGGAGCGATGCCTGGAATTCCAGAACATTCTGACCGATTCGGGAGTGATGGCCTTCGTGCGCGCCAGTGGCGGCAAGGATATCGCGGCGGCATGTGGACAATTGCGGCGCCGGCGCCAGCGGCTCGAGAAGAAAGATGGCGCCCGGTAGCCAACCGGGCGCCGTTGCGGCTACCTCACCCTTCAGGTGACATCGGCCAGGCTCGTGCTGTCCAGAGAGTCGGTCAGGGCCGCCTGGGCCCGCGCCCACACCGGGGCCACCGAACAATGGCCCACTTCCTTGCAGGAACGATCCCCGCGCGTACAGTGATTCAGCTGGATCCCTCCCTCGGTGACCTCGACGATCTCGCGCAGTGAGATCCGGCTCGCCGGACGCCCCAGACTGAATCCGCCCTTGACGCCACGATGGGATTGCACCAACCCCGCCTGTCCCAGGACCTGGAAGATTTTGGCAAGAAAGGCCTCGGAAACGTCGCACTCGGCGGCAATCACACGCAACTGCACGGGTGCCTGCCCATTCAAACGGGTCAGATGTTGAAGTCCTCGAATCGCGTATTCCGTTTGGCGAGTGATCTGCAGCATGGGGCGGGCCTCTGTGTGTTTGGTTGCAGTTTTTTTCAGATGATCTCCAAATAAAATCCCGGAAACGTGACAAGTCAAAGAGAATCCTTGGACATCGACTCCTGATTCGCGGCAATTCCCGGCACCCGCACCAGATTCATTGACAAAATGTTGCCTGCCGAGTATGCATGGGATCCATATTGATGCCTCTGGCCCTGTCCCCCCGGGAGGATCCGTGTCAGTCCAGACCATTCCCGAATTGTTTCTCCAGGCCGTGACGAAATTTCCGCGCTCTGATTGCTTTTCGTATCGGAACGAGAACGGTGAGTATGCTGACGTATCCAGTGCGGAAGCACTGGAGCGTGTGCACGCATTGCGCGTCGGCCTGCAGTCGTTGGGAGTTCAGCCGGGAGAGCGCGTAGCAATCCTGTCGGAGAACCGGCTCGAATGGGTTCTGACGGACTTGGCGGTGCTGGGTCACGGAGCCATCACGGTACCGATCTATGCGACGCTATTGGCAGACTCGGTTCGACACATCCTGCAGGATTGCGAACCGGTGGTGGTCTTTGTCTCCTCGGCCGACCAGGCTGCGAAGATGAATACGTTGCGTGCAGATTGCCCCTCGGTGCGGGAAGTCGTTACGTTCGACCGAATCGACCAACCCGACCTGCTGTGGTTCGGCAAGCTGCTGGAAATGGGCACCAACCTGATCAAGGCGCAGGACCACCTGCCAAGTGATTTTGCCCCGGTCGCCCCCGAGTCGCCGTGCAGTATCATCTATACTTCCGGTACCACCGGAAATCCGAAGGGCGTCGTACTCTCCCACTGGAATTTCGTTTCGAATGTTCTGACCACGCAACGAAGGTATCCCATCAGCGGTGCGGATCGATCACTCTCGTTCCTGCCCCTCTCCCACGTCCTGGAGCGTATGGCTGGATACTATACGATGCTCGGTAGCGGAGTCGGCATCGCGTTCGCCCAGCGGATGGACACGGTGCCCGAGGATATTCTGGCCGTGCGCCCGACGCTGATGATCAGCGTGCCGCGACTGTACGAGAAGATTTACGGCAAAGTGGCAGGCATGGCGATGAACGCCGGTTTTCCGAAGAAGCACCTCTTCTTCTGGGCGCGCGACGTTGCGATCCGGTGGGCGCGGCTCCACACCGAGAGTCGTTCCATCGGCGCGGGCCTGGCGCTACAGCACCGGTTGGCCGACCTGCTTGTCTTCCGGAAACTCCGCGCGCGACTCGGCGGACGGATCCGTTTCATGGTTTCCGGAGGCGCCCCCCTCTCTGCCCGGATCAATGCATTTTTCTACGGTGCGGGGCTGTTCATCTGCGAGGGGTATGGACTGACCGAGACCTCTCCCGTACTGGCTTCGAACTATTCCGACAACGTGCGGTTCGGCAGCGTGGGCCGAGCCTTCGAGGACACCGAGATTCGGATCGCCGACGACGGGGAGATCCTGGCGCGGGGACCGCAAGTCATGCTCGGGTACTACCACAATGAGGCAGCCACCGATGAGGTCCTGAGCCACGATGGCTGGTTCTCGACTGGAGACATCGGACACGTCGACGACGACGGCTACCTGTTCATCACTGATCGCAAGAAGGATCTGATCGTCACCGCCGGCGGTAAGAATATCGCCCCGCAGCCGATGGAGAATCGCTTCCGGGCCCACAAGTACGTCTCACAGGTCGTCGTGATCGGCGACCGGCGCCAGTACCTCAGCGCGTTGTTCGTGCCGGACTTCGAAGTGTTGGGAGAGTGGGCCAGCGAAAAGGGCCTGCCGACCGATGTGACACAGCTGATCGCGCACCCTGACGTTCACGGCCTCTTCGAGAACATCGTTTCCGGAATCAACGGGGAATTCCCCGGCTTCAGCCAGATCAAGGATTTCGCGTTGCTCGAACGGGAGTTCACCATCGAGTCCGGCGAATTGACGCCAACGATGAAGGTGAAGCGATTCGCAATTGCCAAAAAATACGCCGAGGTCATTGCGCGTTTGTACCCGGAAGGGCTGCCCGGTGACTCCGACTGATCAGACGGGAAGCAGAACGGATCCCTCCGGAACCGGCAGAAATCGGGGCGGCCTGCTTTGGCGGCCCCTGGTCTGTACCGGGATCGGGCTGGCCGGAAACGCACTGCTTTCGGTCAGCAAGATCGTGATCGGATACCTGGCCGCCTCGGCCGCGCTGATCGCTGACGGCTATCATAGCCTGGCCGACGTGCTGAGTGATATCGGCATCATTTTCGCCTTGAAGGCCGCACAGACGCCACCGGACGAGAATCATCCCTACGGCCATCACAGTTTCGAGACTCTCGGCGCCGTTCTCGTGGCCGGATTCATGCTGTTGACCGCATTGGCGATCGGGCGATCGGCCCTGCTGGATCTGGTGCATCGCGACTTTCATGATCCTGAGCCACTGGCCCTGTGGACCTCGTTGGGTGCGGTCCTGGTCAAGGAAGTCATGGCTCGATATACGCTGAGTGTCGGACGACGCCACAACAGCCCGGCCCTGTTGGCCAACGGGGCGATGCACCGCTCCGATGCGATCAGTTCGCTGGCCGCCGCTGCCGGAATCGGTGGCGCGATTCTGGGTTGGAAATACCTCGACAGCGTCGGGGCGCTGATCATTTCGCTCTTCATCCTGAAAATGGGCTGGGATCTTTTGCGCGAAAACGTCATGGCGCTGATGGACACCATGCCCGACCGGGAACTCGTGGTGGCGATTCGACGGTCGGTCGAGTCGGTACCGTGCGTCCAGGAAGTACGTGATCTGAAGGTACGTCAGCGCGGTTCGACCTATCTGGCGGACGTGCGCCTGGCAATTCACCCCGACCATACGATCGAAGATGCCCACAACATCGCGCACCGGGCCGAGGACCGGGTTCGCGAAGACAACGAAAGCGTCGTGCAGGTCTTTGTGCACGTCGAGCCCGGTTCCCGGGATCAGGACCACCGATGTCCCATCGCCTGAGATCTATTCCTTCTCCGAACGATCTCCCAGCGCCACCGTGAAGTTCAAGCGTCCACCGTCCCGCAGGACCGTGACCTCGACCAGATCGCCCGGGTCATGCGCGCGCAGGGCGCGGGTGAATGTCGGCAGGTCGGTGATCGTTCGGCCGGCAAAAAGGACCAGGACATCGCCCTTGAGCAGACCCGCTCGCGCCGCCGGACTGCCGTCGAAGACACCCGCCAGCGCGTAGCCTTCGATCTCCTCATTGAAATCAGGAAGGGAGCCGAACCAGGTCGAACGGTTTCCAGGTTCCGAGGTGTCTTCCGTCAGCTTTTTCTCGGCCACCATTTGCCACGCAAAAGTGCCCGGTTGACGTCGCGCCGCGTCCAGCAATTTCAGTGCGAACCCGGTGATGCCGTCCATGGCCTCATAGTCCAAGCGGTCCGCCGTATCGCGCGGTGTATTGTATTCGGCGTAGGGCCCACCGAAGAGAAAGAGTACCGGAATCTCGCGCTTGTTGAACGAAAGATGATCGCTGCCGGACCAGCCGCCCTGGGCGAGAGAAAGTTCGAGTTGGGATCCGGTTTCCGGTCCGTTGGCCGCTTCGATCAGTCGCGGCAACTGTTGCGCCGTACCCACACCGCTGACATACAGCTTGCCCGTCTGCCGGTGACCGACCGTGTCCAGGTTGATCATCAGATCAATCGAGGCCGCCGGGACGGGCAGGTGGTTCACGAAATACGCCGACCCCTGCAGCCCCACTTCCTCACCGGAAAAGTTGACGAAGAGAACGCTGCGACGTTCGCCGGTCGCTTGACGGGCTTCGCGCATCATCTGCAACAGGATCGCCACGCCGCTGGCATTGTCGTTCGCACCGGGATAGTACTGGCCTTCGGCCGGTGCCGGCGCCACGCCCGCCACCGGTTCGAGGCGGCCCAGGTGATCATAGTGGGCTCCGACCACGATCCATCGCTCGGCCAAAGGGCCTGCTCCCGGCAACATGCCTGCCAGATTGCGTCCCGATCTACCCGTCAGATCCTCGCCGGTCCAGCCCTCGCCTTTCAATGGGAAGGTCTGAAACCACTCCCCGTTGAAAGCCGGCTGCAGGCCCCACCGCGCATAACGGACCGCCAGCGAATCGGCCGCGGCCTCCACCTCGGGCGTTCCGCTTCCGCGGCCGGCGAGCGCCGGAGCCCCGAGCATCTCGACGTCGGCACGCAGCCGGGCCTGCCGCTCGGGCGTGGCTCCGGCGGTGGCGACCAGCAGCAACAGAAATACCAGGCAGAATCGCACAGCGGTCATAGCAGCTCCCTCGTCGGTCCCAGCAGGGCACGAGCACCCACGGTGCCTCCGCAATGGCGGGCAAAGCCGTGGGCAAAGAAATCAACGTGTTCGGTCATCAACTCGGTGCTGTAGGCGCGAGTCGCCATCAGGATCGCCAGGATCCGCGTGGTCTGCTCGCCGACCGAAGTCCGCGCCGAATCGCTGGTAGGGGAACCGAACGGGCCGGCCGCGTCGAAAAGCCCCAGCCTGCCGGCCAGATGAACCGTTCCCTTGCGGATGCCTTCATACTCTTCCCCGTCCCGGCCGGTGCGCAACACGACGTCGCCTTCGATGCGGTCCAGGTCATACATGCCGATCGGCAACAACGCATGCAACGATGTCAGATTGCAGGTGTCAACGGCGTTGTTGATCCGGTACAGAGACTGCCCCTTCAGGACGCGCCGCAACAGGGCTTCACTGCTGGGACGGTGCCTCGAGGGATCCGTGCCGAAGGATTTGTACAACGTGCGCGCTTCGGCCAGTCCGGCAATCTCGGAAGGCAGTTTCCCCGTATGGTCGGCCCGCAACCGTTCGGCCAGGTCATCGGTTTCACGGGCCACATCGGGATTGTCGGCCACAACCAGCGGATCGATCACGATCAGGCCACAGCTGAGCCGATCTCGAATCGATTCATCCACGGTCAACGTACATCCATGCGAAATCGAAAACGACCAACTCACGGATTCACCCCGTCCTTGCCGTGCCGGCCGCCCTGGCCGTACATCTGCTCGTAGTAGGCGGTGTATTCGCCACTGCGGATCTCCTCCCACCAGGAACGATGTTGCAGGTACCAATCCACCGTCGCGCCCAAGCCCTGCTCGAAGGTCACCGAGGGAGCCCAATCCAACTCGCTCATGATCTTCGTGGCGTCGATGGCATAGCGTCGATCGTGGCCGGGACGATCGCTGACGAAAGTGATCAGGTCACGGCTTTTGCCGAGATGATCGACCAGCAATCGCACCAGTTCGAGATTCGCCATCTCGTTGCAACCGCCGATATTGTATACCTCGCCAGGGCGGCCTCGCCGCAACACCGCATCCAACGCGCTGCAGTGGTCGCGTACGTACAACCAGTCGCGCACGTTCCTGCCGTCCCCATAAACGGGTAGCGGCTTGTCTTCCAGTGCGTTGGCGATCATCAGCGGAATCAGCTTCTCGGGAAACTGATACGCTCCGTAGTTGTTGCTGCAGCGCGTAATCAGCACCGGGAAACCATAGGTCTTGTAGAACGCGCGACACAACAGATCGGCGGACGCCTTGCTCGCGGCATAGGGAGAGTTCGGCGCCAGCGGACTGGACTCGGTGAACAGGCCCTCGTCGCCGAGGGATCCATACACCTCGTCGGTCGAGACCATCAGGAACCGTTCGACGCCGGCTGCCCGTGCCTCCTCCAGCAGGATTTCAGTTCCCAACACATTCGTGGTGACAAAGACCTCGGGCCCCTCGACGCTGCGATCGACGTGGCTTTCGGCCGCGAAATGGACGACGGCCTCGATCTCGTGTTCCGCAAATGCGCGTCGCAGGGTTTCGCGATCCCGGATGTCCCCCCGGACAAACCGATAGCGCGGGTCCTGGTCGCATCCGGTCAGATTGGCCAGGTTGCCGGCGTAGGTCAGAAGATCCAGGTTGACGATGCGATCCTCGCTCGTCTCCAGTAGATACCGCACGAAGTTCGAGCCGATGAAACCGGCTCCTCCGGTCACGAGCAGGGTCACTCCCCACCTCCGTTTTCAAGTTGGTTGCAACATGCCAGGAACTCGCGTCCCAACCGCACATCGATGCACCGTTCAACGCCGTGTGAACCGGCGGACTGGATCGAGGTTCCGACGATATAGCCGTCAGCCCACTCCGCATAGCGAGGCAGATTCTCAGCCGTCATTCCGCTGCCGACCAGTAGCGGACAACCCGGCAGAGCCTGCCGCACCTGACGCAGTTGATCCGGATCGGCACCAGCGCCGGTCGCGGTCCCCGAAATGATGATCGCATCTGCCAGTCCCCGTAAACGAAGATCCTTTGCCTCGTCCACCAGCGGCCGCTCGGCCAACCCCTGCGCATGCTTGACGCGCAGATCGGCCAGGATTCCGATGTGGCCGGCCCCGAGCCGCCTCCGGTCACGCAGGGTTTCGGCTGCCCGTCCCTGCAGCGTTCCCTGATCCGTAACCGCCGCGCCGACATGCACGTTGACGCGGATGAACGAGGCCTCCGTCGCGACCGCGATCCCGAGAGCAGCGGCAGCATCGTTGCGCAGCACGTTCACGCCCAGCGACAGATCAGGCCACTCTCTCCGAAGGCTCGCGAGGACGACCGACATGGCCGCAATCGTCTCGGATGGAACGCGGTCGCCATGGAAGGGAATGTCCCCGAAATTCTCAACCATCGCGGCTTGGAAGCCCGCCTCGACCAGCGCGTGAGCGTCAAGGTGGGCCCGCTCGAGTACTGCCGTCATGCCGCCAGCCTCGTCCCAGCCGGGACTGCCAGGCAGGGGGGCCAAGTGTACCATGCCGATGGCGCCCGGTGTGATCCGGGAGCGCAACTCCGCGCGCGTCCACTGCATCGAATCGATCCTTCCGCAACAGGTAGGCTCTGCAAACTTGCCGGTTGGCAAGCGGCTCCCGATAGAATAGATTGGCACGCCTCGGAAGGAAACCCAGAAACGGAGCACCATGCAGATCATCCATGGCAGGTCGGGCTGGATCGAGGTCATTTGTGGCCCGATGTTCAGCGGTAAGAGTGAGGAACTCATCAAGCGGATTCGTCGCGCCCAGATTGCCAAAAGACGCGTACAGATCTTCAAGCATGGCATGGATGCGCGCTACGACGCGACGAGTATCGTCTCGCACAGCCAACAGAGTCTGCCCGGGAACGCGGTCAGCAAGGTCGAGGACATTTTGGATCTGGTCGATGACCGGACTGAACTGGTCGCGATCGACGAGGCGCAGTTCTTCAGTGACGAAATCGTTTCGGTGACGAACAAGCTGGCGAACCTCGGCAAACGGGTGATTGTCGCCGGATTGGATCTCGACTATCGCGCCGAACCCTTCGGTCCGATGCCGCAATTGCTCTGTTCCGCGGAGTACGTGACCAAGCAATTGGCCATCTGCATGGAGTGCGGCGACCCTGCGAATTTCACGCAGCGTTTGACGAAGTCAACCGATCAGATTGTGGTCGGAGCCGCCGAGATCTATGAAGCGCGATGCCGTCGTCATTTCGAGCCCCCGGCCAGGAACGATTCGAAGGCGGATTCAGCCGGGGGTTGAACCTCAGTTGAAGAAGTGCGGGTCGATCGTCAGGTTCTCCGCTTCGGCCCGCAGCTTGTCCATCTGGACCTGTGAAATTCCCAGGAATTTCGCCGCGGAACTCGGTTCCTCCCCCGATTCGGGCTGGGCATCCGGATCCGCGGCTTGGTCCACGCTCCGCCAGGCAATCTCCTCACCCAGAGCAATCATTGCCGCATACCGGGGATTGCGCGCCTCGGGATTCAGGAAGTCGTGATGCCAGCGCACCGCCTCCTCCAATTCCTGGCTGAGATTCCATTCCCGGATCAGGATCGCACCCAGTTCTCCGTGATCAAAACCCAGGTAGCGGCGTTCCACCTCATGGTAGGGTTGCCGCGACGATTCGGATTCGACCAGGATCTCCTGGAAAAGCACCGGTTGGCAACGAGCCAGAACCAGTTGTCCGATATTCTGCATCAATCCCCCGATGAAGACCGATTCGGCATCGACCCTGCCCAGGGCCTGGGCCACCAACTGGCCGGTCATCGCCGAAAGCACCGATTGAGTCCAGATCTTCTGGTACATCATACCCGCGCCGGGCGCCAGAAAGACGGACCGGGCGGCCGTCACCAGCGTCCAGTTGCGGATGGTCACAAAGCCCAGACGAACGATGGCCTCACTTACAGTGCGGATCTCGCGGACCGCTCCGTAGAAGGGACTGTTGGCGATGCGCAGAACCTTCGCCGTCAAGGCCTGGTCCATGGCCAGCGCCTTTTCCAGCCGTGTGGCCGTGGTGCGCGGGTCCTCGATCACTGCCATGATGTGGCAGGCGGCCTTGGGTAGCGCCGGCAACTCGCCGCTTTGCCGCAGAATCAGGTCGGGAGTCAAACCCTCTCCCTTGGCAGGGAGGGGTTGATCGATCGCTTCGTTTTCGTGCGCCGGCAGAGCTTCCGGGACGTTGGATGCTTCCTGCGCGCCTTCGAGGGAGGCGGCTGATTCGATCGCATCGAGCAGGTCGCCGGTTCGCTGGGCACTGTCACCGGAACTCTCTGGCGACGGTCGTTCGAACGGATCCAAGTCCTGGGGCTCGACCGACACGGTGGCCGGAAGCGGGGGTGACGTCAGTGGGATTTTTTCGGGTTCCGCCGCACTCGCGACGTCTGCGGAGATCTCCTGAGGCGCCGACTTGGAGGCGACCGAAAATGGATCGACGTCCAGTTCCGCCATGGAACGAGAGGGCCCTTCGGCCCTGGGCGTTCGGTCATTTGTAGTACCGACCCGGTGGCGGCGAGCGATCTCGGCCTTGCGAATCTGTTGGACCCGCCCGGTCGGATTGCGCACTCCCTTGGTCAGCAGACACATCCGCGCCAATGCGAAATGCGCCAACAATTCGGCCACCGCGAGACTCTGCTCGGTGGCTTGGTCGGCATCCAGATATAGAAATGTATTCCAGTGATTCTGTGACGGCAGCGGCAGAACGACGATCTGCCGGTCACGACTACCGCGGCCGAGCATCAAGGTCAGATCCAGGGGGAAGTGCTGCACCGGTACGGGTCCGGCATAGATGGTCGCCTCGTCACCCGTCGCGGCAAAGATATCCCCTTTCTTGCAGGGAATCGGCGCACGCCCATCCTGGCGTTTCTTTTTCGCCTCGGCCGGCATACGGATGTTCTTTTCGAGATAGACCTGCAGCCCACTGGTCCAGCGCTTGAGAAGCAGCATGCGTAACCCGGTGGAATCTGCCAGCCGACTGAAAAACTCGGGAAATGCTTTGTGCTTGGTAAAGCCGACGATTTCCTGAAAACCCTCGCGCAACTGGCACATTTGTTCAGGACCCAGTGCCGCGCGGGGCGACGGGGACTCTGGCTCTCGGGAAGCCGGAACCGAACTCGCAGGATTCCCGGCAGTCGCTTGATCCACCGGCAGGGACTCCTCGTCGGTTGTCAGTTCCTGCACCCGGCTCTGGAGCGAGTCCAGTGATTTCATGATCCTGGCGAGTTCTGCGGTCTTTTCAGACAAGGCATTGCCTCTTCTTGGACGTCCATTCGGAGCGGGCGACATGGATTGTCGGGCCGCACCGCGATTCGGTGTTTCCCTGTACCAGGTACATCGGCAGATGCCAGCCGGGGTTTTAGCAATTTTGCAACGGATTCCGGACAGAACATGGCCCGGAAGGCTTTCGGGGGCTATCATGGGGACCTTCACCACGGATCAGGACGCAACGGGGAAGGAACAGGCATTCAATCAAACCGCACCCGCGGGACAGAGGGAGTTGGGATGGGACACCGAATTACGAAGTCATTCACCTTCGACGCCGCGCATTGGTTGCCGCAGGTACCGGAGACCCACAAATGCCGCCGCCTGCATGGTCACACCTACCGAGTCGAAGTCGCGCTGGAGGGGCCTCTGGATCCGGAGATGGGTTGGGTCGAGGACTATGGCCGGATCAAGGCCGCCTGTGCGCCCCTGATCGAGCAACTGGACCACTCCTGTCTGAACGATACTGAAGGTCTGGAGAATCCAACCGCCGAGCGCCTCGCCGAATGGCTGTTCGACAGGCTGCAATCGCAGCTGCCGGCGCTGAGCGAGATCACAGTCTGTGAGACGCCATCGACCCAGGCGATCTATCACCCCTGATGCGGTTCCGGTCGGCGCCGGACTTCCTCCAGGCTGGCAGCGGGAACCCACCCGACCCAATCGCCGCCCATACCGATCCTCATCCACCCGTCGCGCTCCTCTTCCACGCGTAGCGTCAACCCGTCGTGGACCTCGAACAGGACCGGGAAATTTTCGGCAGGTCCGGACCGCACCGAGGCCTGGGGCACGACGATCACCGCCTGCCGACGGACCTGCTCGTCCTGGTAGCGCCAGCCCACGATCACCAGGGTGACTGCCAATAAGCTCGCCACGACCAGCAGTACACGCCGCAAACGAGTCCCCAGACCCTCTCGATACCAGGCCCAGGCCAATCCTCCGGCGAGGAACCAGATCCAGACGACGGCAATCCAGCTCCATTCGTTCAGGGTCAGCGCATGGACCAGAGTGACAAACTGGGCAATGAATAGTGGAAGCTCCACGGAATTCAGTTCCAGGTCCTCGATATGGCC
>JANTGJ010000073.1 GCA_024762975.1 Candidatus Krumholzibacteriia bacterium | reverse complement strand
TGCCAGGCACCACCGAAAAGTACGACGCCAATGACCGTGTGCCGGCCGTTCGCTGGTTTCTGGATAGGGACCGCGTGCTGCGGCGTTACCTGAACCCGGATCTGGAAGGGCAGGAACGCGACGAGACCCAGCAGGCCATGGATCTTTTCCTGCATACCGGGACGGATACCACCTGGGGCGAGCAAAGCTGGGGCGGGATCATGCGGGGCATCAGTCGCACCGGACTGGATCTGTCGCGCAGCCAATTTCTCGAGTTCTGGGTCAACGACAAGGTGGCGAATCCGGAAGATCGTTCCGGAAATCTACACATCGATTTCGGGTACATCAGCGAGGACGGTTTCTGGAAGAAGAATCCGGACGGGACACCGATTACCGGAACCTGGGAGCGGGAAGACGGCATCAACAGCGAAGCGGAACGCGACTATGTGTGGACCCAGAGCGAGGATGTCGGTCTGGACGGAAATGAACGAGGTACACAACTCTACGATGCTTCCTATACCTATGATGGTACGACGACTCTTTCGACGACGGGTGAGGAGTTGGCGATCGACTATCCGGGACCCGATACGCCGTACCCGGGGATCAATGGAACCGCCCGCAACAACCGCGAAGACACCGAGGATCTGAACGGCAACACACGCCTGGACCAGGAGAATACGTACTTCAGCGCGGTGATCGCGCTGGCCGACAGTGCCCTGATCGACGTGCTACGTGATTACCCCGCGTCGCAGACCGACGAACTGGCCGCCGAAGGGCAGGCCTGGCGAAAGTACCGCATCCGGTTGAGTGATGTCGTTCCGGTGGCGCAGGACGCCGGCGACGTGCCGAACATCGAGGCCGTGACCCACATTCGAATCTGGTACGAGGACTCCGAAGGCGATTTCGCGGGACGCAAGCAGGTTCACCTGCAGTTGTCGGACTTGCGTTTTCTGGGCAGTCGCTGGGAACGCGAGGGGATTCGTCTGGTCGAGGATGAGAGCCTGTTGACTCCGGCGGAGCGCGGCCCGACCGAGGAATTCTACCTCGGGGAGGCCAACAACAAGGAGAATCCCGACTATCAGTCCGATCCGCCGCCTTTCGAAGTTCCGGTGCTCGACGGTATCGAAGAGAAAGAGCAGTCCATTGTCCTGGACGTGCGTGATCTGGCGTACGGTCACATGATTCGCGCCGGCAAACAGGTCTCTCCCCGCGGCGACGACTACACCCGTTACCGGGACATGTCCTGGTACTGGTACAATCAGAGCGAAGAAAACAAGGACTTGGATCTGTTCCTGCGAGTGGGCTCCGATACGCTCAACTACTACGAGGTCGACTATCGCTACAATGAGTCGGCGGCGCACACGGGTTGGAAAGCGATCAAGATCAACATGGCCGAACTGGCCAACGTCAAGACGCTGGCGCCCGATGGCGAGACGGGCATTATCCATTCGACCATCCCCGATGTGGAGTCGAACGATCGCTATCGGGTGCGGGTGGTCGGCCAGCCCGACCTGCGGGAGGTGAAGAAGTACTTCTTCGGTGTGGTGAACGACTCGATCCGGAGCGAGGCCAGCGGATTCATCTACCTCAACGATATCAAGCTCGAGGGAGTCAAACGGGACATGGGCCTGGCCCAGCGAGCGGGTCTGACCGTCAATATGGCCGATGTGTTGAAAGTCAGTTTCGACTGGCAGTCGAAGGACGCCGAATTCCACGGGCTGGATGCCGGCGCCGGCTCGGGCGTGAACTTCGAAAGCTGGAATTTTTCGACGAACTTCAGCGTGGACGACTACATCCCCTTGCTGGGATTCCAGCTGCCCGTTCAACTGAGCAAGAGCCGTACGACGCGAAGACCGAAATACCAGACCAACAGTGACATCGAAATTTTCGATGAAGCCGTCCAGGATTCCCTTTCGGCGATCGACAACTCGGAGCAATTCACCTCGCGGCTACGCCACTCGCCGTCCAAAGCGGTGCTGATGCGCTATCTCGTGGACCCCTGGCAACTGACGGTATCGGGGAGCCGGCAGAGCAACGTCGGTCCGCTCGAGCGCCGCAACCAGAAGAATCTGCAGGGCTCGCTGAACTACGATTTGCGGATCCCTGGGCGCAAGACACTCGGTGGGCTGCCCTTGCTGGAAAAGGTCCCCGTGGTGCGCAACGTGGCGCTTCTGCCCGAGAAAATCGAAGGGTCGGCCAGCTTCACCAGCACCTACAACGCTTCAGTCGCGATCGACCTGGACGGCAGCGAGATCCCTCGAGCGACCGTCAAACGCAGGCCCGGTGTTCTGAAGGGGCAGATGGACTACAAACCGTACCCGCTGTTGAATCTCAGTATTTCGGGGGACTCACAGCGCGATCTGCTGGTCGAGAACAAGCGCTACGGTGTGAATCTGGGGCTGGAGACCCAGCGAAAATACACCACTCGTGCTACGTTCCTGGCGCCCAAGGCGAAGGATATTCCGGCAGGCAAGGCCTTCTATCCCCTGCGGCAGGCCGTCCGCGGTTTGAACGAATTGCGGCCCAGCCTGCAGTTCACAGGTTCGTTCAACGACAGCAAGAATCCGCAACAGTTGCAGCCGGACGATCCGCCGGAGATGCACAGCATCAGCAATGACGGCAGCTGGGATTTCCGTTTCTCCCTGCCCTTTGGTGACGCGGTGAAGAAGGTGTGGCCGGAGAAGAAGTACTCCCACCGCGAGCGGGACCGCCTGGTCGAGGAGCAGCGCCGACGCGAGCAACAGTCTTCCCGGCGGCCCGGCAGCGGTGGCAACCCGGGGACGTCCCCTGCCGTGCCGGACGATCCGAATTTGACACCCGAGGAACGCCAGCGGCTGGAGGACGAACGGTTGCTGGCCGATGCGGAAAACCGCCTTCGGGAAGAGCGCGAACGCCGGGGCGATCAGGAGGACACGTCCGACTCCGGTTCCGGTGAAACAAAGGGCCCGCGTCTGAAGATTCCGAATCCGTTGAACGTCGTGGGCAATACGCTGCGCAACACGAACCCGATCAAGGTGACCGTCTCCCAGCGCCGGTCCTCGGCGTTTGGCCGTACGACCGGAATGCCGACCTTCTGGTACCTGTCCGGATTGCAACAGGGGTTGGACATCCCCGACTCGCTGGTGAACGTGTTCAACGCCCAGGAGCGCAAGAGCCTGAGCATGTCCACCTCGACCAAGATCGTCAATTCGCTTTCGTTGGACGTGAAGTACTCGACCGACCGCGCCGAGACCGAGCGGATCGGATCGATCACACGCGATTACAAGCAGGATTGGCCGGATGCCCAGATCTCGTTGTCCGGAATGGAGAAGTGGCGGTTGCTGGGCGGCAAACCCGGAAAACCGAATGAGGGATGGTTGCGCGGTTCGAATATCAGCGTTTCCTACAAACGTTCGAAGAATGTGACGGGAATGACGGAGGTCAGCTACAATCCGCGTACCTCGGTGACGTTGAATCCGCGCTGGACCTTCAACTTCCAGAACGGAATGACCGCCACCCTCACGTCGTCCCTGGCCAACGAGAAGACCGTGACGAACGGATCGTTGAACGAATCGGATCGTGTTCGCTACGGCCTGCAGCTCAAGCATCAATTCCGTGCGCAACGCCTGCTTGCGAAGATGGGGTTGTACCGGCCCGGCGCCAATCCCACCATCACCATGGACGTCGATATCAGCTACCTGCAGAACAAGAGTGTGCGGACCAATCCCGGGAGCGAGCCGTCCGCCGCAACCGGTACCCGGCAGTACGGCGTTACGCCGCGTTTCACCTATCAGATCAGCAGAAACCTGACCAGCGGACTCAATTTGGGATTCAATCGCACCATGAATCTGGCGACGGAGCAATCCACGACGCGGGTCAGTATGGGGATGGAGGTCACCTTTGTATTTTGATCGACTCGGCCGGGCGCTGGCGTTCGCGTCCCTGCTCGTGCTATTCGTGGTTCCGGGATCCGACGCGAAGGACGCCGTTCCACCGTTCGATGGTGAGCGGGCCATGGAACTGCTTGTTGCGCAGTGTGATCTGGGCTCGCGATCGATGGGGACGCCGGGGAACCGGAAACTGCAGGAGATGATCGAAGAGACAGCCTCGGCGGCGGGTCTCTCGGTGCGTCGACACTGTTTTCAGACCACGGATCCGATCACGCGGCAATCGGTCCAGGCATGCAACCTGATCGTCTCGACCTCCGGTATGGAGCCCCGGCTGTGGGTCGGCGCTCATTTCGATTCCCGTCCGGTCAGCGACCAGGATCCGGATCCGGCGCTGCGTTCACAACCGCTGGTCGGCGCCAACGACGGAGCCAGCGGCACCGCGGTACTGTTGCATCTGATCGAGATCCTCGGTCGTAACCAGCCGGCGCAGGGAGTCGATCTGTTCTTCTTTGACGCCGAGGATTCGGGGCATTCCGGATCCGCGGGCGAATTTTGCCTGGGCAGCCAGGCTCTCGTGGCCACGCGCGAGGATTTTTCCAGCGCCATGCCCTCCGGATCGACCCGGGGCCTCATCCTGCTGGACATGATCGGGAAGCGGGGACTTCGCATCCCGCAGGAGGCCTATTCGATGCGCTACGCGCCGCAGTGGGTGGAAGAGGTTTTTGCGCGCGCCGAGGAATTGGGCCTGCCGGCATTCGAACGCAGTCCCGGACCTCCGGTGTTCGATGACCACATCCCCTTCCTGAAGGCGGGCATTCCCGCGGTCGACCTCATCGATTTCGATTTTCCCGAGTGGCATACGAGCGGTGATACGCCGGAAACGTGCGCTCCGGAGAGCCTGGAACAGGTCGGGCGGTTGCTGGTGGACCTGATCTACCGTCCCTGATCGTGTGATTCGGCCTTTCGCAGGGAATGGTGCTAAACTACTGCCGGCGCCGGCCGATGATTCCTGGAGAGAAAACTCCACGCCGCGGGAGCGGCGAATGCCTCCAAAGGAGCCGGGAATGATCACGACTTGTACACATTGCAATGCGCGGTACCGCCTCGAGACGGCGAAGGTGCCTGAGCGCGTCATCCAGGTGCGCTGCCCCGGCTGTCAGGGTGTATTCAAGCTGGATGGGACCGCGAACCGGCAGGAATCTCCCGTCGTCGGCATGGTGGCATCCGCGCCGGCTCCGGACGAAGCCCCGATCGAAGGCCTCGAAACCGGCATGGGGCAGGGCTTCGCCTCGCCGTCCCGCCAGGCCCAGGAGGACTCGGTGGTTGCTGCGGATCCTTTCGCTGCGGTTGCCGATCCGGAACCCGTCGCGCCCCCCGCCGCCCAGGTTGAAAGTCCGGCGCCCGAGTCGCCGCGCCGCCGTCGCCGCCGTTCGAAGGAAGAGATGCTGGCGCGTGCGCTGGTTTCCGACATTCTGGTCTACAATCGGGATGCGCGCGATCAGGCCCTGGCCGAAGGCAACCTGGTCGAGGCCATGAGTGATGAAATCAAGAAATCCTGGGAACTGTACAAGGAGAAGGTCACTCCCGAGGTGGCCAGCGGTACCGATTGTTTCCGGGACGCTCTGAATGAAATCCTGGCCGAAGGCGAGAAAGTCTTCTAGACCCGATTTCGAAACCGAACGTGGAAGAGGCCCGGAGTTTTCCGGGCCTCTTTGTCGATCCCCGCACGCCGGGAGCCAGTCGCTAGTCCTGCCACTTGTCCTGGCTGATCTCGGACAGGATGTCGTCGATCTGTTGCCGTACGCGCAAATTGTGATCGGGCTCGAACAGGGCCTGCTTGACGCGCCCCTGATCGTCCTTCTTCACGTAACGCAAAGACTGCAGGTCCTCCATCGACATCAGGATATCCTTGCTGACGCGGACTTCGAGGGGTTGTCCGTCCTGGTTCGTGGCGGGGTTGTAGTGCGGGTGCATCCCGTTGCCCCAGCCATGGACGACCATGGAGCACAGCAGGGCGCGGAAGGTGTTTTGGCCCTGGACGGTGTCCAGATCGAAGTTGCCACCGACCTTTTCGGTGACACTGTCAATGACCGCGCAGAGCTTGTGCTGGATCGATTCTTCGATGTCCAACTGCAGTAGTCGTTCGAACATCGTCCTGAGGATCTTGTCCGTATTGGTCGTCATCTGCCCCTCCTGAGGCGTTGGCGGGTCGCTCCGACCGTCTGGGGGCGGTAGGGGCGTCACCGAGGTCGATGCGGGGGCCTGGTGCCCCGGGATTGCAGGTCATTTCTCCCTGCGGATTTCGCGTAGTCAATGCAATTTGCTTGCCTGCTCGGCGGATTGGACGTGAATACTGTCCGAAAGGCACCCAGGAGCCCCTTTCGCGCTCCCACCTCCTGGCACACCGCTTGCGAAACGAAAACAGGAGAGGAGGCGACCCGATCCGGGTACCGGGAACTTCTCAGAGCGCTCAACCGCACGAAAAGGACCACGAGAGTGTCTTCCGCCGCTGCTACTGCAACCCAAACCTGCCGGCTAATGTATTACGGTCCGGTCGGTTCGGGGAAACGCGAAAACCTGCGTCTGATCCACCAGTCGATTCCGCCCGAGCAGCGGTTGAATCTGGCCAGCGGCGATCCGGAGCGGCAGATTGCTTTCCGACTGGCGCGTCCGGGCGGCGAGGAGTGGCAAGTTCTCGTCCAGGCGGTGGATACCGGATCGGAACAGCACCGGGTCGCGGGCATGAATCCACAACCGCCTTTTGACGGTGTGGTATTCGTGGTGCATTCCGGCGCCAGCCAGTTGGATCAGAGTCTGACCTCGCAGGAATGCCTCAAGGGCTACCTCGACTCGTGGGGACAGGACTTGATCGGGATCCCGGCGGTCATCCAATACAATCGCCGCGAAGAGGATCAGGTCCTGGCTGTGGACCGGTTGGAAAACCTGTTGAATCCCTGGGGACTCCTGTCGTTCCCGGCGGCCAGTAAACGCGGCGAGGGCGTGCGCGAAACGCTCAAGGCGATTCTGGGACTGACGGTCAATCATCTGAATCAGCGCATCCAGGAGGGAACGGCGACGGCGCCGTTGCAGGTCGAAGTGGCGGTTGATCCCCCCTCGGTTGCGGAAGAGGGGTTGGCTCTGGACTACGGACCGCCGTTGCCCGGGACCGAAGTTTCCGATCAGGAGTATGCCCGCGGCGAGGAGATCTTCGACGAACTTCGCCCGCCGGTCGTCGTTCCTGTCACCATCCCGCGGCGTCTCTTGAATACCGGCGGTGCGGTCCGGATTCTTCTTGAGGTAACCGTCGAGGATTGAACAAGTTCTGCTCGCTGGTTGACGTTCTTCCTGCATCCGTTGTAGATTCCCCGCATGAAAGAATCAACGCACCGCAATCCGTCGACGGATTCCCCGCCGCTCGATGCCGAATCCCTGTTCGCGAAGGGACGCCAAGCCGAGCAGGCCGGGCGCCTGGATGATGCCCGGCAATGCTACGAAATGGGGCTCGCCTACGTCGATACTTCGCCCGATTGGCACTACCGGCTCGGATGTGTGCACCTGAAGCGGGGAGAGCCGGCTCAGGCCGAACCCTGTTTTCAACGTGCCCTTGACGGTGATCCGCGGCGGGCCAAGTTCTGGGCGAATCTGGGACTCTCGCTCGACCGGCAGGGCCGTCGGGATGAATCGATCCGGGCCTACCGATCGGCAACACGCCAGCCGGGCGGAAGCGCCGTGGCCTGTCACAACCTGGGCTCGATCTACGCGGAGCAGGGCAGGACCGAAGAGGCCATCCGCTCCTATCGCGAGGCGATCGCACTGGAACCGGATGCCGAGGGCTATCTCAATCTGGGCGTGGTTCACTTCGCCGCCGCGGACTATGTCGAGGCTCTGGAGTGTTTTGAAAAGTCGGTGGGGTTGGATGGCGACTATGCGTTGGGACACTACTACTGCGGCCTGTGCCTGATGAAGCGGGGAATCTACGATATCGCCCTGCCTCGCTTCGAGCGGGCCTGGAAGCTGGATGCGCGGTTGGCCCGGGTGCCCTTTTACCTGGGCACCTGTCTGCACAAGCTCGAACGGTACCCCGAGGCCAAGATTTCGCTCGAGAGCGCTCTGGATTTTTTCCCGGAGGATGGAAAGCTCCATTATCAGTTGGCGCTGACCTGTGATGCGATGGGCCTGCCGCAGGAGGCGCGCCTGCACTACGGTCGCTTCCGGGCCGCCGAGCAGAACGGGGGCTCTCTCTGAGCTGGGCATCTCGGCAACAGTTCTGGAGGGCGTGCGTTTCGGCGATGCGGTTGCACAACGGCCTGGCCTGTGTTGCGCTCCTGTGGTTGGGACGCGGGGTGGGGCTGTCGGCTTCGCTGAGGGACGTGGGTGCTGCCTGCGCCGTGTTGCTCCTCTGCAGTGCGGCTCACCTGGCCAATGATCTGGTCGATTTGGCTGCTGATCGCGTCAATCGGCCCGACCGGCCACTGCCCGCTGGCCGTTTACAGCCGGCAACGGTCCGGCGCCTCCTGGGCTTTACCTGGCTCGCCGGTGTGGGGATGGGGATTCTCTGCTTGCCCGGGTGGACCGGATGGTGGATCTTGTGGGCTCTGGCCGGCGCGGGATATTCGATTCTGGCCAAGGGGCACGGTTGGCTGGCTCCGATCTGGACTGCAGCGGTGATCACCAGTTGCTGGGCCGCCGGGGGGATCGAGCGGGGCCTGGATCGCCGGGCGTGGGCCGTTCTACTCTTCCTGTTTCTGTTCCTCCTCTTTCGCGAACGCGTCAAGGGGGCCGAGGACTGCAGTGGCGACGCGGTGGCTGGCTACCGGCTGGGCACCCAGGGGCGCGCCCGGTCGATCGTCGAGTCGGCAATCGCCGGCAGCCTGCTGCTTGGTGCCGTGCTGTGGAGCTTGCGCGAAGCGCCGGCGCTGTGGTCCGGGATGGGCGCGGTCGTGTTCCTGCTCTGCCTGTTGGGAGGTCTCTGGTTTCATTTGCGCCCGAATCGCAATGCGCCCCACCGGGCCGGAACCCTCTTGAAGGTGGGGGCGTTCGCCGGTCTGGCCCTGCTCTGGACAGTCACCACCTCCGGCTGAATCAACTTTACCGGAAGTTCCCGAAAGGACCACACCCTCGTGTTGGAATGGGTACACATGATTACGCTCGCTGTCGTGCAGGGATTGACCGAATTCCTGCCGATCAGCAGTTCCGGACATCTGGTGCTGCTGCAGCATCTGCTCGGAACACGGATGGGGGACCTGCTGTTCGACGTGGTACTGCATTGCGGTACGCTCGGCTCGGTGCTGGTGTTCTATCGTCGCGAGATCAGGCGGTTGCTGCGCTTCGACGCTCCGGCATTGCGATATCTGTTGAACATTGCGATCGGAACGATTCCCGCCGCCGTTTTCGGGCTGACCTTTCGCACCATGATCGAATCCCTGTTCCTGTCGCCCTGGTTTGTCGGTGCCGGTCTGGTTCTGTCGGCTGTGGCGCTGTATTCGACGCGAGCGACCCGGGCGCCCCGAGCAACGGCTCCTCAGGCCTGGGAACCGATGGCGATTCATCCGCTGCGATGTCTGTTGATCGGCGCGTTCCAGGCGCTGGCCATCCTGCCCGGAGTCAGCCGTTCCGGAATGACCATTTCGGCATCCCTCTGGAGCGGGCTCGAGCGAGCCGAGGCGGCCCGCTTCAGTTTCCTGCTGTCGATTCCGGCCATCACCGGCGCGCTGGTGGTGCAGCTCTCGGATGGGGTGCAGCTGATGGCGACCCAGTGGGCAGTCTTCGTCGTTGTAGCCCTGGTTTCGTTTGCAGTCGGATTGTTGGCGCTGAGGTGGACAGCGATGGCGGTGGTGCAGGCGCACTTCTGGAAGTTCAGTATCTATTGCGTGGTGCTGGGTGCGATCGTTCTGCTGGTGATGCGGTAGCGTTCTGGCGAGCAGGAATGACGGGGGCGCCGAGGTGGAAACCCCCGGCGCCGGATTGGTATCAGGCCACGGGGCAGACGGTGAGCAGATTCGACAGCGTCTCCTGCACACGCTCCTGATCGAAGGGTTTGATGATGAAATCCCGGGCGCCGGCCTTGATGGCGCTCAGGACCTGTTCCTTCTGGCCGAGAGCCGTGATCATCACCACGATGGTCTCCGGAACGTCCTGCAGGATCTGCTGGAGGGCCTCGATTCCGTCCAGATTCGGCATGGTGATATCCATCAATACCAACGCTGGACGAGTTCTTCGAAACACCTCGATCGCTTCGAATCCGTCGGCGGCCTCGCCCACGACGGTCAGGTCCATCTCTTCGACAATATCCCGGAGCATCACCCGCATGAATTCCGCGTCGTCAACGATGAGTACGGTGTTGCCCAATGTGAACCTCCGATGGGACCAGGCCCGGCGAACCGGACGGAATTAGTCTGGCACTTGCCGGAATTCGCGGTGTAACATATGCGGCGGCAAGCTAGACGTTTCATCGGGTTCAATCGGATCCCACTTTAGCTCCGAATCACCCGGTTGTATCTTTCAGGAGGGCGAATGATGTCACGAAAACAAAAATCTCAGCCAGGGCGGAACGGGAAGGCTCTGCGCGTACTCTCGCCCGGGTCCCTTTTCCTGGTTTTGATCGCCTGGGGGGCGGCGACTGCCAGTTTTGCCGTCGAATCCGTGCCGCCAGTGGCTACCGGACTCGACGACCGGACACAAATTGACGTGACCGTCTACAATCAGGATCTTGCACTGGTCCGGGAGATCCGCGAAGTGGAACTGCCGCAGGGCACGTTTCAGCTTGAATTCCGTGACGTGCCTTCGCGTATCAATCCGGTCACGTTGTTGGTCGCCGGCGAGGGGCGCACCGGGTTGCAGTTGTACGAGCAGAATTACGAATTCGACTTGATGTCCCAGCAAAAAATCCTGCAGAAGTACATCGGACACCAACTCAGCTGGATCCAGGAGGACGGGTCGCGGATCGAGGGCACCCTGCTGGGAATGAACAATGGTCCAGTCTATGAGGTGGATGAAGAGGTCGTCTTCGAGGTCCCCGGGCGGCTGGCACTGCCCGCCCTGCCGGAGAATCTGCGCGCGCGACCGACCCTGGTCTGGCTGGCCCATACCGGGCGGTCGGGGAACGAAACGCTCGAGACGACCTATCTGACGGGTGGATTCTCCTGGCACACGGACTATGTACTGCAGTTGGACGAGAAGGGTCGCGAGGCCGAACTGCAGGCCTGGGTCACGGTCAAGAACCAGACCGGAGCTTCGTATCACGATGCCAACCTGCTGCTCGTGGCCGGCGATCTGAATCGCGCGACGCCACCGGCGCCGGAAAAGCTGATGGCCATGGCCGACTCCTACGCCCGCGCTGCGCCACCCGCATTTCAGGAAGAGAGCCTGTACGACTATCACTTGTACACGCTGCAGCGTCCGACCACTTTGCTGGATCAACAGATCAAACAGATCTCACTCTTCGAGGCGGCGGGGATCGACGTCCAGCGGCACTACCGGTTGCGTGCCACACCGCAATGGTTCCGGGGCGGGCACGTGCCCGGCGGCGAGTCGACAGTGGACGTCAGCTATACGCTGAAAAACACCAAGAAAAACCACCTGGGCATGCCGTTGCCGGCCGGAGTTTTCCGCGTGTACGGTCGTTCGGGAGCCGGGACGCGCCAATTGCTGGGCGAGGACCGCATCGGCCACACACCGGTCAAGGAGGAGATCGAGCTGACGGTGGGCAAGGCCTTTGATATCGTGGCCGAACGCGTACGGAAGGCCAGTGAACGGCGCGGCGACAACCACTACCGAACGACCTTCGAGATCACGCTGCGCAACCACAAGAAGGAGGACGTGGTCGTCGAGGTCCGGGAACCGGTTGGGGGATTCTGGAAGGTGGTCGAGTCGAATCGGGAAGCTCGTCGAATCAGCGCCAACGAACTGGCTTTCGATGTGCCCGTAGCTGCCGATGGCGAATTCGTACTGAACTATACGGTCGACGTGAAATACTGATCGGTACCACGGCGACCGCTGGGATCAGCGCCGGTTCTGCAGGAGCCGGCGCACTCTTTCATCGTGCGGCCGCAATTCGAGAGCCCGGGCGAATGCGGCCCGGCTTTTCTCGGATTCACCCAGTTGCCGGCATGCCAGTCCCAAATTCACCCATCCCTCGAAGAGGCGGGAGTCGATGGCCACGGCGCGTTCAAAGGATTCCCGAGCACCGCGGAACCGGCGCAGGGCCATCAGGCTGGCACCGCGATTGAGGGCCGAACCTGCCAATTGTGGATTCATCCGCAATGCGCCATCGAACGCAACCAAGGCCTCCAGGTGGTCTCCCCGGGCCTGCAGTAGATTTCCCAGATTGTGCAGCAGAGTCGGATGATCGGGTCGCGCCCGGAGGCCGCGGCGAAGCAATTCTTCCCGTCGTGCGGGATTGTCGGCCAGTTTCCAGTGAGAGGCGGCGGCCAGTAGTCGGTCCGCCTCGCGGGCACCCGAAATAGGGCCTTGATCGCCCTCAAGTCGTTTGTCCATGTCTTGAAGCATCACATTCAGACGCAACGAGTTGTCGATATTTTTGGCATTGGGTAGAAATACGAAGCCGCCTTCCTCGACCGCCTCCAGCTTCCAGTGTGGATCCTCAATCAGCGTTCGCGCGAGCCGGGAACTGCCGCTTCCGGTACCGCCGAGGATCACGGCGGTGGGTGCCATCGAGTTCAGCGTTTGCAGGGCCGGTGTCCCGCCCTGGAGTACCTGCCGGTACCGGGCCCAGTCGGCTGGAGGGTGGGCTTCGGTTCGTCCGTCCAGGAACAGGCGTGCCCCTGCCCGGTCGATTGCCGGGCCGGCCGCGTTCAGATTGGCAAAGACCTTCTCGGCAGCGCTTTCAGGCAGGGAGTCGATCGCCGCCAGAGGCATCTGCGCCGGTGTGAGGCCGCCTCCGAATCGCCGGCTGACCCCCTCGCGCAGATAGAAGTCATCCCGCACGATACTCTGGCTCCAGACGGCTCCCAGGGTCACCGTCAGTGCGACCGCCAACCAGGTGCCGTAGCGGGCGAGGGAATCGGGAATCCCACGACGGAGCCGGTCGCTCAGACTGCGAAAACCGACTGCAGGCGCCCAATTCTCATGGGCCAACCAGAATGCGACGGCGTACACGCCGAGGTTGCGCTGCGCCGAGAGCGCAGCGGCGGCGGCCAGGCCCAGCATGAGCACGCGCAGCAGTGGGATCCGGCCCCAGCCCAATCCGACCAGCACCATCGACCAGACCAGGGAGAGGCGAAAAGCCAGCAGCGTCCAGTGGAGCATATTGCGCGTCTCGAGGAGGGGCACCAATTCGGAAATTACACGCCGCAAATCGATCGAGTCGGAGCCGAACTGGCCCAGAGCTCTTAGCGGATAGATCACGCCGTCCAGGCCGCTCGGTGTCGCGGCCAGGGCCACCAGGGAGAGTCCGAGTACGAGAAACCAGCGGGGCCACGGGATGGATGCTGTCGTGGGCCGATTCATCCCCGGCAACCACCTCTGCAAAACTCGACAGAGTCCGCCCAGGATCCACAAGACCGGCGCAAGTGCCGCAAAACCGTGAATCCAGGCCCAAATCCAGGTGAGCCAGAGGAAGGAGCCTTCCGGGCGGCGAGGGTCCAGCAGGTCGCGTGCGTGGAATGTCCGTTCGCCTTGCAGCGCGCATTCGACTCGGCGCACTACAAAAATCAACAGTAGATAGGAGAGCAATTCCGGGCGCAGGATCAGTCGCGGCCAGAGCAGCATCAGGCCCAGGATCCATGGGATTCCCAGCCAGGCGTTCGGCGGGGGTGCGCCCTCGTGCAGGAGAGCCCAACGCCGCTCACCGCTGACAAGTCCCAGGACCAGGATCAGCACAAGCACCAGGCGCAGCGTATTCCAACCGGTGACACGGCTTGCCGGAGCGGGCGGACCGGCCGGCCCGGTCCAGGCCGCAACCAGTTGAAACAGCGGTTCGTGATTCGTCCAGGGGTACTCCGGAGAGGCAAAGGTCAAGTCTGCGTTTCCCAGCCAACCATGGCCGGCCAGGAATTCGTTTCCGATTCGTTGATGCAGCCAAATATCCGCATCCCCCAAGCTGTGCCAGCCCAACAATCCCGCCAGCAGGATCGGTGTCAACATTGCCATCAGCCCCGCGACGCGGCAGATCACCGCATGAGCGCATTTCCGGGGGGCGGGAGATCGAGAATCGTCGCGATGCATGGGTTCGGCTCCGGGAAGTGGGGGCGACGACGGCTCGAGGGCATTTCGAGTTCATCCTGGGATCGACTCGGGGTAAGGTAACATGTCGCAATACGAAAAAAAGCAAGAAATTCTTCTGACAAAGTGGTCGGCCAAAAAGGACAAGTTTTGACAAAATGACAATTTCGGGGGAGTACTTGTTGTGAGATGATTAACGTTCTCATGATAGTATTCTGTAACGTACAGCAGTGCAATCGGTTGTAGAGGAATATATTTCCTGCACACAAAGTAGGCATTTTGGACCGAGTCTTGTAAAGGGAGGGTAAAAGCCCCCTGCTTCCGGAGGTTCTCCCCACCTGAGACCACAAAATCCGGAGCTGTTCGCGAAGAGGAGAATTCAGAATGGCAGTACGCAAGACCAAGACCAAGAGTACCAGGAAGCCCCGCACGCCGCAGGTTGCTGCTGCTCCGTCTGCCAAGAAGAAAAAGACGACCCGGGCCGCCAAGAGCGCGCAGGCAAAGTTTGCGCAGCCGGCCGCCCAGCTCATGAGCAACCTGGATCTGTATTTCCAGGAAGTCAAAGCCTACAGCCTGCTGACCCGGGCCGAAGAGTGCGAACTGGCGCGTGGCATTCACACGAATGACCACGAAAGTCTGCACAAGCTGGTCAAGTCGAACCTGCGGTTCGTCGTCTCGATCGCCAAGGAGTACGCCCACTATGGTGTGCCTCTGGAAGATCTGATCAACGAAGGCAATCTGGGTCTGCTGAAAGCCGCCCAGCGTTTCGATGAGACCCGTGGTTACAAGTTCATTTCGTACGCGGTGTGGTGGATTCGCCAGTCCATTCTGGCGGCGCTGGCCAATCATTCCAAGATCGTGCGCATGCCCCTGAACCGGGCCCGCGTCCTGAACCAGATCAAGCGCGCCTACGGCAAGTTGCAACAGGAACTGCGGCGTAAGCCCGAGCCCGAAGAAATCGCGAAGCTGCTGGATCTGTCGGTCGCCGAGGTGAAAGACACCTTGCCGCTGATGCAGGACAACTTCTTCCTGGACGATTTCGTGGGCAACGACGAGGACAGCACCTACCTGGATTTCCTGGAGGACAAGACCGGTACCGGACCGGATACCAAGGTCATGGACGATGACCTGAATCAGAGCATCGGGCGCATGCTGGGTGATCTGAAGGAGCGCGAAGCCAAGGTACTGCGTCTCTACTACGGTCTGGGTACCGACCAGGAAATGACCTTGGAGGAGATCGGCCAGATCATGGGACTGACTCGTGAGCGGATTCGCCAGATCAAGGAAGAGGCCTTTGATAAGATCCGCAGCAGCAAGTCGTTCCGGTACATGCATGACTATGCGGAAGACAACGAGATCGTTTAGTAAGAATATTTATCAAAATCGATTGAACAGGCGAATGGCAAGGGCTCCGGGACACCGGGGCCCTTGTTGATCTAAGATAGTCGGGTTTGAGGGCTTACGAGCACCGGTTTGACCTGATCCGCAGTCAATTCGCGTACCCCGTCGATGAAAGCCACAGCACGGGAGTGAGGCACCCAGACTCGCCAGTCGACCGCCTCCCCATATTGCTCGTTGCGGATCCGACCCTCGGTCAGAGTCAATTGCCGTCGTAGCGTCTTCTGCAGCGGATACCCGAAACTGAGCTGATATTCCTTGCCCAGTAGCACGGGATGAACCACGGCTCCCGCCAATGCGAGATCGGCGGCGCCGCCGTAGGCCCGTTGCAGGCCGCCCGTGCCCAGTTTGACGCCGCCGAAGTAGCGAACCACGACGACCACCACATCCACCAGATGGAGCCGTCGCACGGCAGCCAGGATGGGCTCGCCTGCAGTACCTCCGGGTTCACCATCGTCGTTCCGGTTTTCGACTACCTTGGGCTCGATTCCCAGCCGCCAGCCGTGGCATACGTGGCGGGCATCGTGGAAGTGTCTTGCCGTTTCCCGAATCCGCTCTGTGGCGTCGGCCTCGTCGCGGACGGGCCAGGCCCGGGCAATGAAGCGGGAGCGTTTTTCCTTCAGCTCCGCTTCCGCCGGGCCGGCCAGAGTCAGCAGGGAATCGGGGCTGTCGGCGGGTCGGGAATCGCTCGGTTTCACGGTTGCCTCGGTGATCGGAGTGTGGTCAGGGCATCACGAGATTCATTCTAACGGAGGCCGGAGCCGAACCCCAGTAAAATCAGGCCGCAGTAACTCATTGATTGGCAACGTGTACCGGAGATCGTAGGGGCGGAGTTTCTGGCATCCCGTTTGCAATGTTTCACCTAGTCCTGGGTGCCGGATGCGCCACTACAAGTCCTTGGAATTGATTCTTCAGGAGCTGAACGTGAATTTGCGAGCAATGACCTCACACTTGATGGTTCCCGGTGCGGGAGTCGTCCTCGGGATCCTTCTGCTCGTCTCTTCGGCTTCGGCGAGAGAGAATTCCCGGCTTTCTCTTCCCCGGTCCGGTTTGGGAGATCCCTATGCTGCCCCGATCATCCTGGCCGGCCACGGCAGCCTGGGATTTGGTGGGGTCATGGATGGTGTGCAATGGGGGGGCGGAGCTTCGTTCCTCCTGCGACCGGGAACTGCCGAACGGTATTTGCCGATTCTGCAGGAATGGAATACGGCACTGGTTCTGCAGGCCGAGTACCACCACGTCAATGAGGATCAGCGGATCCTTTCCGGTGGGATGCTCTTCAGGCACTACTTGCAACCCCTGACGACGCGACCGGGGGAATCGGTGCCGTTCGTGGGTGTCGGTGTGGGAGCCAGCGAGGTGACCCTGGCCGGTGGCGGGTTCGAAAAGGGTTGGGAGTTTCTGGCAGAAGGTGGGCAGGAGTGGAGCCCGCGGGAAGATCTGCTCGTGTACTGGAAGCTCCAGTACCGCGACTATCGCTACCACGGCCAGGACTTCTCCCATTGGGCGCTGCAGGCCGGCATCGGTCTGCCGTGGCCCTGGTAGGCAGCCGCTGACCGGAACCAAACCCTGATTGCGGCATTCTTCCCATGACCCCGAGCGGAATTTGGCCTATCATTCCCAAGTCACCCCTCTTGACTTCGAACGGCGGCGACGGGCTCGAATATGCCCCGGTCCGCGAGGTGGAATCCATGCTGAAACGGATGACAAAGAAACGCCCGATCCACGGACCGCTCGCGTTGGTGGCGCTGGTCCTGGTGCTGGTACCGGGGGCGGCCTGGGCCCAGGGTGAATTGACCTATGAGCAATACCAGGAGCTGGCGCGGGCTTCCTATCGGATGAATCATCTGACGGTTTTTGAACCGTTGCAGGGGGAGTCTGGAATGTACTTCGCCCTGGGGGAGCGCTTCGGCACCGTGCAGGTCGTCAAGGTCGATGGTCGTGGCGGCCAGCGAGTCTGGCGCTCGAACCAGTTGGATGGAGCGCCGGTCGAGGTGATCACGGCCGATCTGTCCGGGGACGGTCTGGAGGACTCCCTGATCTGTCGCACGATGAATGCCAAGATCTACGTCTGGGCGCTGGACGGTTTTGACCTGATCTGGGAATCGCTGCAGGGTGAGTACCAGGAGATCAGTTGTTTTACGACGGCGAACATGGACGACGATGCGGCGGGGGAAATCGTCCTGCTGGCCGACCAGAAGATCGTCTATATCGACGGTGAGAATCATACCAAGGAATTCACCGGGATCAACGAATACCAGGCCACAATGATGCGCTGCGGCGACGTGGATGCGGATGGCCGCATGGAAATCGTCCTGAACTCGGGTCAGGTACTCAGCGGCAGCACCGCCGATGTGGAGTGGGAGGACGAGGTCTTTTTCGGTCGGATCGAATTGATGGACGTGGATGCCGACGGTGTGCTGGAAGTCCTGACGGAAGAGGTCGTCGGTGGGGCGATGAAGGTCTTT
>JANTGJ010000072.1 GCA_024762975.1 Candidatus Krumholzibacteriia bacterium | reverse complement strand
GATCCGGACCGAATGTACACGGCGGTTTTCACCAATTTTCTGCTGGAGGGCAACAGCGGGTTGGATTTCCTGACCCAGATCCCGGCTGACCGGATTACCCCGACGCAAATTACGACCGCCGAAGCGGTGGAGCGCTACCTCGAGATCAACACGCCAGTCCATCCCAGGATCGACGATCGCTGGGTCGAGAAACTGGGCGTTCCGCAGGCGAAGTATTTGGCCGCGAAGTATTTACCGGAATCATAAGAAAATTTGCAAAACGGTGCCGCGAGGCAAGTTACGCGTGTGAATTGCCGGTAGATTCCACTCAAGCCCGTCCCTGAATGTCCGAAGGACAGTTCAGAGGCGGGCTTCCGTGTTTCCCGGAATGTGCGCCAAACCGATGGGACAGGAGGTCCTGTCGGGCTCCAACCCGAGCAAGGTGGACACGGACGTGAAGACTCTCCGCAAAGACAAGCGCAACGAACAGCTTCTTCGCTTTTCCAGCCATATGAAAAAGATGGTCGTTGGACAGCCCGGGGCGATCGAAAAGCTCTCGGACAGCTTCAGTCGCCTCGTGGCCGGTGTACACGATCCCGAACGTCCGCTTCTGACGATGATGTTCATGGGCCCCACCGGGGTCGGCAAGACCGAAACCGTTCGCGCACTGGCCGAGACCGTTTTCGGGAACAAGCGCGCCTATACGCGGGTCAACTGCCAGGAGTATTCCGCGCACTACAATATTTCGAAACTGCTGGGGTCGCCTCCCGGTTACGTGGGCGGCGAGATCCGGCCGTTGCTCTCCCAGGAAAACATCGACCGGCATCACAGCAAGGCGCTGGAGAACCAGTCGGGTATGGTCAGCGAGGCCGACAGTAAGCTGAATCGCCTGTTTCCGCCCGAGGCGGAGAAACATCTCTCGATCATCCTCTTCGATGAGATCGAGAAGGCACATCCGAAGCTGTGGAACCTGCTGCTGGGGATCCTCGAAGACGGGACCGTGGTGCTCGGAAACAACGAGGAAGTCGACTTCCGCCAATCGATCATCATCCTGACGACGAATGTCGGCAGCGATGCGATGGGTGCGCACCTGGCTCAGAACAACATCGGATTCTCGTCGGGCATCAGCGAGGAAAAGATGGATCGCGACGTCGAGGAAGCCGCCATGCGCGAAGCCAAGAAGGTCTTTCCGTTCGAGTTCCTCAACCGTTTCGATGACATTATCACCTACCAGACGCTGAAGCAGGAGAATCTGTTCAGCATCCTCGACATCCTGATCAACCAGGTACATCACCGTTCGCTGCTGTGTGCGGAGCCCTTCCTGCTGGAGATCACGCAGGAAGCGAAACAGAACCTGGTCGAACTCGGGACCGATATTCAATACGGCGCGCGGCCCCTGAAGCGCGTCGTGGAGCGGGAGATCGTGACCCCGATCTCCCACTACATCTGCAGCGACCAGATCCGCAAGGGCGACCTGATCACCATCGACTTCGAGGAGGGCGACTACGTCTTCCGCAAGGAAACCGGTGTGACGAGTTGGGAAGAGCTCGAGGGCCTGGGCCCGTTCCCCGAGGCCGACTGGGCCAAGGAGGATCTCGGCGTCAAGGACGACGGCGGCGAGAAAAAGGAAATGGTCGAAGAGATCGCGCAGGTCGTGGCGACGGCCGGCTCGTTCAGCGGGGCCGAGGACTGATCCTCCCCAACGGCACCGCATGAAAAGGCCCGGGTCGCGCCCCGGGCCTTTTTGCAATCGATTCCGACAATATCGGTCTACGGCCAGTACAGAATCCGCCCGCAGCTCTCGCACTGCTGCACCTTACCCTCGTTCGTCTTGCTGACGAAGGAAGAGGGAATATTGGCGAAGCAACCCGTGCACAGGTTTCCGACGACGGGTACGACGGCGTGCCCGAAGCGGCCCTTGAGGCGTCGATAGAGTCCGGCCAGACGCGGGTCGATCTTGCCGAGGATTTCTTCCTGGGCTTTCTTCAGTCCATCGAGGCCGCCGTGCTTGAAACCCATGTCCTCGAACTCGGCGCCCTGCTGCTCCACCTCGGCCAGCATGCCTTCCGTGTCTTGCAGGGCGACCAGCAATTGCAACTGGGGGTGCATCGTCTAGCCCTCCCTGATGACGGAGCAGAAGGATTCATAGTCCTCCGCGGCCAGCAACTTTTCGCGCATCTCATCGCTCTGGACCCGGTCGATCAGGGCCGCGAGAGACTTGATGTACTGGTGTCCCGAGTCCTGGGGTGGGGCGATGAGCACGAAGAACAGGTGCGTCGGATTGCCGTCCTCGGAATCGAACTCGACGCCTTCCTTGGACTTGGCGATCAGGATCGTCAGCCGCTGTACCGCCAGGGTGCGGCCGTGGGGAAAGGCGATACCCGGCCCGACGGCGGTGCTGCCCAGGTTCTCGCGCGACTGCAACATCTGCAGAATCGTCTCGGGATTCTTGATGTCTGTCGCGGAGATCAAGCCGTCGACCAGGGCGGCCAATGTACTTTGCTTGTCGTGGGTCTGGAGATCGGGAAGGAAGAGCTCGGGAGAGGTGTGTTTGAGAACCTCGGCAATGTCCATGGCCGTACCACCACCTTGAGTACGCGGGGAAATTATGCTACGACTGTCTTCTGCCGGAAATTAACGCATATTGTCCGGATTCACAAGGCGCAATTGGGCACAAAGGGGCGCAAGAGCGCTTTCGGACCGCCAATTGGAGGAGTCGAATCATTTCCCACCAGGCAAAAGACCAAAATCGCCCCGCGGATTCGCGGACCGGTATTGTCATACAATCCAGTGCGGGAAACTGTCGCGTCGTCGAGGTCACCGAGGCTGCGACCGGTCCGTCCACGCCCGCAGTGCCCGGACGTGAGTGGTTGTGCCGGCTGCGCGGGAAACTGAAAAAGGGACCGCGTGCGGTCCAGATGCTGGCCGTTGCCGGCGATCGAGTTCGATTCACAGCGGTCCAGGAGGCGGTCGATCCGCCCCAGGGCATCATCGAGGAAGTGCTTCCCCGCCGCACCAAGGTCTCGCGCCAGGCGTCGCGGCGCAGTGGCGGCAATGTGGAACAGGTCCTGATGGCCAACCTGGACCAGGTCGTGGCGGTGCAGTCGCTGAAGGACCCGGCGCCCCAGAAGGGCTTCGTCGATCGCCTGCTGGTGGCGGCCGAGCGCTTTGGCGTCCAAGGTGTGCTGGTGCTGAACAAGTGGGATCTGGCCGATCCGGACGAACCGGTCGCGAGATGGGAATATTTTGAAAAACTGGGCTACCGGGTGATTCGTACGTCGGCCGAGTCCGCGACCGGTCTGGACGAATTGGGAGAGATTCTGCGGAACCGGTTATCCTTGCTGATCGGTGCCTCCGGTGTGGGCAAGAGCAGCCTACTGAATGGGATCCAACCGGGGTTGCGTCTGCGGGTGGGCGAGGTGACCGGTAAGACGGGTCTCGGGCGCCACACGACGACGCGAACCGAACTCTTCCCCCTGGTCGGCGGCGGCTTCATCGCCGACTCCCCGGGCATTCGTGGATTTGATCCCTGGGACATTGATCCGATCGAGGTGGACCGCTATTTTCCCGACTTCAGGAATGAGGTCGAGAACTGCAGATTTCGCACATGCATCCATCGCGACGAGCCCGATTGCGGCGTCAAGGACGCCGTGCGCGCGGGACGGATACCCGCCTGGCGTCATGGTGCCTATCTGATGATTCTGAAGGACTTGGAAGAGCGCAAGGAGAAGCTGGGTTATCGTGGGCGATCCGCCCGCTGATCAACGATCGTGGCGTTCGACCAGGCCGTAAAACCGGGCGGCTTCCTGGGTCTCGTGCAGCAGTTTGTCCACGGCCAGGATGCCCGTCGGTTGCTGCCAGGGGGTAGTATTTTCCGCCCGGCAGGTCGATTGCCAGCCAGGTAGCGGGGTACCCAGCAAAGCAGGCGATTTGGCGGTGATCTCATAGAACCCCAGCGCTGATACGCCCGAATACAACAGAAAACAGCCGATGATCGCGAATCGACGCATGAAAGAATCCTTTCCGGTGGGGTAGTGGTGGGTCCGGGGGCCCACGGTTACCGCATCGAGATCGCAAGGGGCATGCCATCGGTACATCGGACGACCGGGGCCAGGGAGGACGACGAGCTTGAAGCGTTTTCTGACTGCGACCGCCGCGCGCGCCGTGCGCCGCGAGCGATTGACCTCCGAACAACTGCTCGCGCTGCGGCCGCGGGCCCTCCTGATTGTCCGGCAGCAGAATCAGATGGGCGATATGGTCTGTGCGACGCCGGTTTTCCGCGCGTTGCGAGAGGCGTACCCGGAGGCTCGGATCGGCCTGATCACCGCTCCGGTCAATCGCGAGGTCGTGCAGCACAATCCGCACCTGGACCAGGTTTTTACCTTCGAGCAGAAGCTCTGGCGGCGTCCGGCGGAACTGAGGCGTTTCCTGTCACGAATCCGGAACTTCGACGCCGATCTGGCCTTCGTTCTGGCCAGCGTCTCCTTTTCCGTGACCAGTGCCGGACTGGCGCTGGCATCGGGCGCCCGCTGGGTCGTCGGGGCCGACAGCCAGCCGTTCGGGTTGGACCTCAGCCGCCATGCCTTCTCGCTGGAGATGCCCTCGAATCCGGTGCTCGATGTCAACGCGGTGGAACACGGACTGGCTCCCTTGCGGGCGTTGGGCTTTCGGGTTCGGGACCGCTCGACGGTGGTGGTACCGTCGGAAGGGGAACGCGCGGCGGCCGCGGGGATCCTCCGGGAGTTGGATCTGTCCCCCGGTTTCTGGGCGGTACATCCCGGTGCGGGCAAGAAGCAGAACGTCTGGCCGGCGCCGCACTTTGCCGAGATGGTCCGGCGAGCCCGGGACCGGGGATCGCAGGTGCTCATCCTGCACGGGCCAGCCGATCGTGAACCGTTACAGGCCCTGACGGCCCTGCTGGGAGAGCGGATCGGACCGGGACTGCGCATCGCGCCGCCCAGTCCGGTCGGGGTCGGTGCTGCGCTGCTGAACGAAGCCGGGCGTTTCCTTTGCAATGACACGGGCATCATGCATGTCGCCGGCGCGCTGGGCGTGCCGACCGTGGCGCTCTTCGGGCCCACCGATCCGGATCTCTGGAAGCCGCCGACCGATACCGTGGTTGCGGTCTGCAGCACGCATCGAACCGCGGACGATCGTGGCGAGGAATATGGCTGGTTGGAAAACGTCGACCCGGAGGCCGTCTGGTCGGCATGGTCCGGGCTGCCCGCGCGGCTGGAGGAGCGTCGATGATCAACATCCTTTTGCATGTGCCGATGCTCGTATTTTCGGTCATCGTCCACGAGGTTGCGCATGGTTGGACGGCCTGGCGCCTGGGTGATCCCACGGCCGCCGAAAGGGGCCGTCTGACCCTCAACCCGATCCCGCATATCGATCCGATGGGCAGCATTATCGTGCCGCTTGTCCTGTCGTTTTCCGGCTCCATCCTGTTGGGCTGGGCCAAGCCGGTTCCGGTCAATCCGTCCCGCTTGCGGAACCCACGCAACGATCAAGCGAAAGTGGCTGCGGCCGGTCCGGCCAGCAATCTGCTGTTGGCGACCTGGTGGGCGCTCGTGTTGGGGATCGTTCTGGGCTTCGGGGGGATGCCGGCACAGCCGGCGGAGGCCTCGTCCCCGGACGTGTATAGCATCGTGCTGGAACTGCTACAGATGGGAGTGATGATCAACGTCGTGCTGGCAGTCTTCAATCTGCTACCGCTGCCGCCCCTGGACGGCAGTTGGATCCTGCTGCGATTTTTGCCGCTTGCCGCCGCCCGTCGTTATCTGAAGATCCAGCGCTATGGCCTGTTGCCGGTCGTCGGATTTTTGCTGCTGGCGCGATACACCGGCCTGGGGGACTGGGTCGGCGCCGGTATGATGGCTGCGGCTCGTCCGTTTTTCGAGCTGGCTTTCGGTCTGGCCACCGCCATCCACTGAGCGCGGTGGTCGGCCCGGTTACCGCTGGATGTCGATCTGCGGCTCTTCCGGTTCCGGCGTGTATCGAACTTCGCTCCAGGCACTCTCGTTGCCGGCCTCGTCGATGGCGCTGACGGCATAGCCGCAGGGCAGACCCAGAGGCTGCTGGTCGACCCACCCGCTGTCGGTGATGGGCTGCTCGGTCAGCAGGTACTGATTGTCGAACGCCAGACGGTAGACCTTGAACCCGACAAAATCCGCATCGCTCGTATTGGGCTGCCATGCCAATTTGACCACTCGCGAACCGGTCGCTGCCGACAGGCCCGTCGGAATGCTGGGCGGCGCGGTGTCGACGGTCGGGCTCAGCGGGGCTGCGATGGGATCGGTGTCCGAGCAGCCGGCCAGCATTGCGGTTCCGGCGAGCAGGATCATCAGTACGGACGCTCTCATCATCAGGCTCTGCTTTGCGGCTCTTGAAATCATGGATTTGCCTTTCCTGGATTGTTTCCCGTTCAACGTCTTGTGCCCTCCGATTGCCGGAAAGGCCTCCCGCTGGGCGGGAGGCCTCGAGTACCCAGCGAAGGGGAACCGGATTCCGGAATTTACTCCTCGAAGCGCAGGTCCGTCTTGCCGGTCGAGTTGGCGACCTGGATGGTCGCATAGGCGCTCTCGTTGCCGGATTCGTCGACGGCCAGAACGCGGTACTCGTTGATGCCGGGGAGTACGTTGTTGTCTACGAAGCTCGTGACCAGGGCCGGCGTGCCGACCAGGGTGACGATCGCATCGTCGTAGTGAGCCTTCTGGACCAGGAAGCCGGCCAGATCGGAGTCACTGGTGTTCATCGCCCAGGTCACGACGGCGGAGTCGCCGTTCAGTGCGGCCTCGAGATCCCAGGGAACTGCCGGCGGGGCGGTGTCGACCGCGGTGGTCGGAGCGACCACGGGGTTGCTGTCGTCACTGCAGCCCATGAAGGCGATGGATACGAGTGCGATCAATCCGAGAGTTGCAATCTTCTTGCTGCGAGTCATGTTCGGTCCTCCAGTTTCGCTAAGTTGCCCGATGGTTTTTGGTTGCGCGGCCGGAAGAGATCGGTTGCAGTGGCACGGCTGTCATGTTGCTGCTCTTCCGACCGCGTTCGCCAGACCAACAGCAATCGTGATGCCATTTGATAAAAGCGATGGTCAGGTTTGTCGAAATCTATGACTATTAAGACATTAGGACGATCGACGTGGTGCAGTAGGGAGTCATGAGGCGTTCTGGGAACTCGCAGCCCCTCTCTTCTTGCGTGGTGCAGATCGCCAAACCATGCATCTTGCCCGAAGCGGCACCCGGCGGTGGGGAACAACCTCGAGTTGATCCACGAATGCAATAGACCCTTGACATCGCTTGGGTTATGTTTGAAGATGTCCAGACTAACCGCGTGATTATCCCTCGAGCCACGCGCCGGAACAGGAGGCTTCATCATGACTAAAGCCGATATCGTGGAAGACATCGCCCAGAAGACGGGCCTGACCAAGAAGGAAGTCGCCGAGACAGTCGATCTGTTTTTGGCGAAGATCGGCGATCTGCTGATCGAAGGCCGTCATCTCGAAATTCGTGGCTTCGGGACCTTCAAGGTCAAGGAGCGCAAGGAACGCATGGCCCGTAATCCCCGTACGGGAGAGGCCGTTCCGGTGCCATCGCGCAAGGTCCCCGTCTTCAAGGTCTCCAAGATGTTGAAAGACAAAGTGGCCGAGACCAACTGATCGTTGGTGTCGTCGTGCCTGCCCGCGAGCATCTCGCTGGCGCCGCGAGCGTTTCGAAATCGTGATTGATTCGTGAGAACCGGATCCCCGACACGGAGTCGAAGGCCGGTTCTCATCAGTTGGTTCACTTCCCGAACGATGCAGATCAATGGCGCGGATTTGGTAATCCGTCCGAGAGGAGCGTCATGAGCAGCGATGCCGCCGACCGTCAAATCGATCTTCGAAGCGACACGGTTACCCGGCCCACACCTGCCATGTGGGAAGCCATGCATTCGGCCGCATTGGGCGACGATGTGCTTGGTGATGATCCGACCGTCATCCTTCTGCAACAAACCGTCGCCGAACGGCTGGGCAAGGAAGCCGGTTTGTACGTCCCCAGCGGGACGATGAGCAATCAACTGGCGCTGAAAGCACAAACCGAGGCTGGTGATCATGCCCTCCTGGCCGGCGGTGCGCACATTTTCCTGTACGAGGCCGGAGCGCCGGCTTTTTTATGCGGTCTGTTGACCCGGACCCTGGAGGCCCCGCGCGGCTGGATCGAGTGGCCCCAGATCGAAGCTGCCATGCACCCGCAGAATGTCCACTGCGCCCCGACGCGGCTGGTGTGCCTGGAGAACACTCACAACCAGGCCGGCGGAATCATCTTTCCCCAGGAGAAAATGATCGAGATCGGCGCGCGCGCGCGCGAGCACGGACTGCGCGTCCATCTGGATGGCGCGCGATTGTGGCACACGCATGTGGCGACGGGATTGTCTCTGGCCGATTTGGCTGCTCCCTGCGACACAGTGAGTGTGTGCTTTTCCAAGGGGCTGGGCGCTCCGGTGGGGTCGGTCCTGGTGGGAGATCGGCAGACCATCGACCGCGCGTACCGGTTCCGCAAGATGTGGGGCGGCGGCATGCGCCAAAGCGGACTGTTGGCTGGAGCCTGCCTGTATGCACTGGAGCATCATATCGATCGGCTGGCCGAGGACCACGCGCACGCCCGGATGTTGGCCGAGGGGTTGGACCACCCGTCCCTCAGCGTCAATCATCCGGTGGACACCAATATAGTGGTCTTCGACGTTGAAGGGCCGGGGCGTGATGAGGCGTTACTGGATCACCTGGCGGCGCACGGTGTACTGGGCATCGGATTCGGGCCGGGTCGTGTACGGATGATTCCGCACCTGGACACCAGTACCGAGGATATTCACCGGACGCTGGCTGCCCTGAACTCGTTCCGCTAGGGCGACAAGCCCGGCAGGGAGTCCCAAGTGAAGATCGTGATCATCGGCGCCGGTTCGGTCGGGTATGAATTGGCCCGCACCATCAGCCTGCGCGAGCACGATGTCGTGCTGGTGGAAAAGGATGCCGAGCAACTGGCCGCTGTCAGCGAGCAGCTCGATTGCCACTTCGTGTGCGGCAACGGCGTCAGTCCCCAGGTCCTGCGTGATGTCGGGATGCGGGACTGCGATCTGTTTGCCGCGGTCACCGAGCAGGACGAGATCAACATTATCGCCTGCCAGACGGCCCATATCCTGGGTGCCCGGGTCAAGGTGGCGCGGGTTCGCCAGGAGGACTACTACCTCGATCATCGCCTCCTGTTGGACGGGATCACCAAGGCGATCAATCCGCGGCATGAGGCGGTCCACGCCATCCGCGAGATCCTTCTGCAGACCGGCGCGAATGAAATTCACGAGTTTGCCGACGGCAAGGTCCGGGTTATCGGGGCGCGTGTGGAAGAGGGATCGCGAGTCGACGGGAAGACGTTGGCCGAGATTCACCACGAACTGGGAAAACGTGTGGCCCTGGTCACGACCATCGTTCGCGACGGGCATACGCTCGTTCCCCACGGACAGACCCGCATTCAATCCGGCGATCAGGTATTTCTGGCCGGGCCGCGCAGTCGAGCCGAACGTTCCCTTTTATACTTCCGAACCGCCGAACGCAGTCTCAAGCGGGTGATGATCGTCGGCGCCAATGATATCGGCATGGAATTGACACGCGATCTGCTGGCTGCGGGGGTAAAGGTCAAGCTCATCGATCGTGATCCCGAGAAGTGCCAGATGGCCTCGGAGCAGTTGCGCGACGCATTGGTGCTGAACGGGGAAGGCTCGGACACCGAATTGCTCACGACCGAAGGCGTCGGGGACATGGATGGATTCGTCTCGGTCAGCGCCCGCGAGGAGACGAACATCATGGCCTGCCTGCTGGCGAAGCACTATGGCGCAGGCAAGACCGTCTGCCTGGTCAATCGCACGGACTATGTCCCGCTGCTCCCCGTACTGGGAATCGATGCGGCCGTATCGCCGCGTCTGTCGACCTCGACCTCGATCTCGCGCTTCGTCAAACGCGGAGCCGTGACGAATGCCGAAAAGCTCGGCTATTCCGGAGCGGAGATCCTGCAACTGCGTGTGCAGCCGGGTTGCGCATGTCTGGGGCAGCCGCTCAAGGAAAGCAGGTTTCCGCGTACAGCCGTCATTGCGGCCATCCTCAAGCGCGGCCGGGTGGTTACACCCAGCGGCACATCCCGTCTTGAGGTGGACGACGAAGTCGTCGTTTTTGTCCTGCCTGAGAGTCTCACCGAAGTCGAGGACTTCTTCGCGGGCGGAGAGCAGTGAACCTGCGCTCGGTAGTCAAGGTACTTGGATTCCTGTTGCTGGTGACCTCGGGGTGTCTGTTGCTTCCGGTGCTGGTGGCGGTTCTCTATGGCGAGCCGGACTGGCTCTACTATCTGATTGCCGCCGGTGCCGGCGTCGCGACGGGCGGCTTGGTGCTGGCCCTGCTGCGCGACGCCCCCGACCTGCACCTTCGCGAGGGCTTTGCCGTCGTGGCTGTAGGTTGGCTTCTGGTGGGCCTGCTGGGTGCTGTCCCATTCTGGCTCAGCGGTGAAATCCCTTCCTTTACCGACGCCGTTTTCGAATCGATTTCCGGTTTTACGACCACCGGAGCTTCCATCCTCAGTGACATCGAGGGCTGCTCGCACACGGCCTTGTTCTGGCGTGCGTTGACGCACTGGTTGGGTGGTATGGGGATCGTGCTGCTGGCGATGGCCATCCTGCCGCTACTGGGAGTGGGTGGCATGCAGTTGTTCCGCGCCGAAGTTCCCGGCCCGGTCGCCGAACGACTGACGCCCCGCATTCGGGAAACAGCAAAACGGCTGTGGGGAGTCTATGTCCTCCTGACGGCACTCGAAGTGCTGGCGCTCAAGTTGGCGGGAATGAGCTGGTTCGATGGCGTTTGCCATTCCTTTGCCACGATGGCCACGGGCGGGTTCAGCAACAACAACCTGAGCGTGGGCGGCTACGGAAATCCCGCCGTCGAGTGGATCATCATCCTGTTCATGGCCCTGGCCGGCACCAATTTCGCGTTGCACTATCTGGCGTTGGCGGGGCATGTCCGGGCCTACTGGAAAGACGATGAATTCCGTTTCTACTGGGTCCTGATCCTGGGCAGCAGCGCGGTGATCGGCCTGGCGCTGGCCCGTGTGGGTTTCTTCGCCTCGGTTCACGACACCATCCGCCACACCCTGTTCCAGGTCCTGTCGATACTCACAACCACGGGATTCGGAACTTCGGATTACCTGTTGTGGCCTCCGGTGGCGCACGCGATTCTGCTGGGATTGATGGCTATCGGTGGATGCGCCGGCTCGACGGGCGGTGGCATCAAGGTGATGCGCGCCCTGATCCTGCTCAAACACGCCAAGTTGGAGATGGTCAAGATGCTCCACCCGCGTGCGGTGCTTACCTTGTGGTTCAACAACCGCGCACTCTCGCCGGCACTGGTCACCAATGTACTGGGCTTCTTTCTGCTGTACATGTTGGTCTATATTTCCGGCACGGTGATCCTGACCCTGGGCGGGCGGGACCTGGTCACTGCCGTCGGCGCCACGGCGGCAACACTCGGAAATATCGGACCGGGTCTGGGTGAAGTCGGGCCGACCAGCAACTACGGTCCGCTCCTGGGCTGGGAAAAATGGCTCCTGGTGATGTTCATGCTGATCGGTAGGCTCGAGTTGTTCACGGTCCTGGTTCTGTTCCTGCCCGGTGCCTGGCGCCGGAGTTGATCGAGATCACGGAAAGGAAATCGCGATGTCCCCTGTCGAGTTGAATCGTCCCGAATGGGCTGTCGATCCGGCTGAAGCCGCCCGCGTCTGCAGCGAATTTCTTAAGACCGTCCTGAGTGATGCCGGCAAGGAGCGGTTGGTGATCGGCCTGTCCGGTGGCATCGACTCGGCCGTTGCCGCGGGGCTGGCCGTACGCGCGCTGGGCGCTGAGCACGTCAGCGGCCTGATGCTCCCTTACGCCACGAGCGCGGCGTCCTCGTTGGCCGATGCGCGCTCCGTGGCCGCGCATCTGGGGATCGAGTCCCGGGTCGTCCCCATCACACCGATGGCGGATGCGTTCCTGGCGGATCATCCGGACGCCGATCCGCTGCGTCGCGGGAACGTCATGGCGCGTTGCCGGATGGTGGTGCTCTACGACTGGTCCGCGAAACTGGATGCGTTGGTGCTGGGTACCGGCAATCGTACCGAAGCGCTGTTGGGATACACGACCGTCTACGGGGACAATGCCTGCGCCTTGAATCCGCTCGGGAATCTGTACAAGACCGAGGTGCGATTGCTCAGCCAATGGCTGGGGCTGCCCGATGCCGTGCTGACCAAGGCCCCGAGCGCCGATCTCTGGGAAGGGCAATCCGACGAGGAGGAGTTGGGCTTCACCTACGCGCAGGCCGACGAGATGCTGCATGCCATCTACGACCTGGGCCGTACGAATGAGGAACTGGTCCTCGCCGGCTTCGACGCCGGGCTGGTGGCGCGGATGGTGGCCCGCGTTCGCGCGATGGCCTTCAAGCGTCAACTGCCGCCGGTGGCACCGTTGCCCGGTCGCCCCGACCCCGACGCCTCGGGAGAGACTGCGTGAATGCACTCCTGATTCCGGAAGTCCAGATGCCCGGAGGGCTGTGTCACTTCGTTGCCACGCCCATCGGCAATCTGGCCGACATCAGCCTGCGCGCGCTGGGCGTTCTGGCTGCCGCAGACGTGATCTACGCCGAGGACACTCGCCATTCCCGGCGCCTGTTGCAGCACTATGGCCTGCAGTGCGAACTCGTCGCCTATCACGACCACAACAAGGCCCGCATCGTCCCGCGCGTCGTCGAGCGATTGCGGGCGGATCAGAAGGTGGCCGTCATCTCCGACGCCGGCATGCCCTGTGTGTCGGATCCGGGATACACGCTGGTCCTGGCGCTGCAGGAGGCTGGGCTGGAATGGACGGTGATTCCCGGTCCGAGCAGTACCCTGGCCGCGCTCGTACTTTCGGGTTTTCCCACTGACCGATTTCACTTTCTGGGGTACGCTCCGCGCAAGAAAGGCCAGCGCAAGACGTTTCTGGAAGGAGCGCTGAACGATACAGGCACCTCGCTGGTGCTGGAATCCTGCCACCGGATCCGCTCGACGCTGGAGATCCTGTCGGAGGTCGCTCCCGACCGCGAAGTGGCGATCGCGCGCGAGATCACGAAATTGCACGAAGAAACATTGCGCGGCCCGGCGGGCCGGTTGCTGGAAATCATGACAGGCTCCCGCCTGAAAGGGGAGCTGGTACTGGTCATCAAGGGCCTGGGCAAGTCGCAGCGGCGGTCCGGGCAGGAGGAATGATGGATTTCGACGGATTCAAGAAGGGAGCCCGCGCCAGGATCCGCCCCCTGGTGCTGGGACTCGACCGCGCCGGCTTTTCACCGTTGAGCATCTCGATTACCGGACTGGCGATCACGGCGGTATCGGGCTGGATGTTGGCGCAGGGCAATTTCTTCCTCGGCGGTCTGGTGTTTCTTTTCGGCTCGGCCTTCGATATGCTCGACGGCGATCTGGCGCGCCTGCAGGGGTCGGTCTCGAAACGGGGGGCGTTCCTGGACTCGTGCTTCGATCGCTACGGTGAGGCTTTTCTCTTTGCCGGCCTGACCTGGCACTACGCGACCCGGCCCGAGGGTGCCCATGCCTGGGCGCTGTTGATGATCCTGGCCACCGTCGTCGGTAGCCTGACCACCAGCTACGTGCGCGCCCGTGCCGAAGGCGTCGGCGAGACCTGCTTCGTCGGTTGGCTGCAGCGTACCGAGCGCGTCATCCTGCTGGGGCTGGGATTGTTGCTGGGTAGCTGGGCACTGGTGCCGATTCTCTTCTTCCTGGCCTTCGCCACCCTGGCGACCTCGGTGCAACGACTGGTCCATGTCTCGGCGAAGCTGCCCGGTCCCGGTGATCCGGCAAACCAGGAGTTGAATCAGCCGAAGCCGGAACCGGAACCCTCGCCCGACCCGGAGGCCGCAGAATGAGTTCCGCCGCGGGCCTGTTGATCACCTTCGAAGGTCCCGAGGGCAGCGGAAAGTCCACCCTGATCCGCAATCTGGACGACCGCCTGCGAGCGACCGGTATCGAACCGGTCATTGTCCGTGAGCCGGGCGGTAGCGAGATCGGCGAACGAATCCGGAACATTCTGCTGGATCCGGCGTCTGACCGGATGTGCGCCGAGACGGAGTTGTTGCTGATGGTCGCCAGCCGCGCGCAATTGGTCCGCGAAATTCTTCGACCCTCCCTGAGTGCCGGTCACCTCGTCATCTGCGATCGCTTCGCCGATGCCTCGGTGGCCTATCAGGGCTATGGCAGGGAGCTGGGCGAGGAGACGGTCCATGCGCTGAACGAGGTTGCGTTGGGCGGGCTGGTTCCCGATCTGACGTTCCTGTGCTTGCTACCTCCCGAGCAGGGGCGAGCCAGACTGGTCGATCGTCAGACCGACCGACTGGACCGCGAGAGTGTCGAATTCCACGATCGCGTCTACTCCGGCTACGAATCGATGGCGGCCTCCGGTGATCCGCGGTTCTTCCGCCTGGATGCGGCGGCAACGCCTCAGGAAATCCTGGAAGGGACCTGGGCGCGGCTGCGGCGGCTGGAACACCCCTTGCTGGCGGCTCTGTGACGGCAAACGCCGAATTTGCCTTATATTGTGCAACAAGACCGGAAAACCGGCCCGAATGCGTCGGGTCCGTGTGGTTTCGGCCCTGGAAGTAAGGATACGATATGTCGAATCATCGCGTATTGCGCGTGAATCGCTTCCCCGTCGGTCGCAAATTTTTCCCGTTTCTGGCGGTGATCGCCCTGCTGATGCAGGTGGTTGTCCTGCCGGCGTGGGCCGAGGATGACGCCGCCGCACGGCGCCGCGAGTTTTACGATAGCCTGAAGATCCTGGGCGACGTATATGAGCGGATCATCAACAACTATGTCGACGAGGTGGATCCGCACGAGATCATGGAAGCGGGCATCAATGGTATGCTCGATACCCTCGATCCGCACTCGAATTATCTGCCGCCGGTCAACTATGAGGACCTGGTGATGAGTACCGAGGGAGAATTCGGCGGTCTGGGCATCTCGATCAACATCCGCGACCATTTTCCGACGGTGGTCTCGCCCATCGAGGGCACGCCCGCCTATTACATGGGAGTGCAGGGCGGCGACCAGATTATCGAGGTCGAAGGAGAATCGACTTTCGACTTTACCAGCCGTGAGGCGGTGAAACTGCTTCGCGGACCGGCAGGTACGAAGGTAAATATCCTGATTCAGCGTCCCGGCGTGGAAAAACCGATGCCGCTGACCGTGACCCGCGACATCATCAAGATCGAGAGTGTTCCGTATGCCTTCGTGATCGAGGATGTCGGATATATCCGGGTGCAGAATTTCGCTCGTACGACCCGCGACGAGCTGAAAGTGAAGTTGGACGAATTGTATGCGCAGGGCGTTCGCGGCCTGATCCTGGATTTGCGTTTCAATCCGGGCGGACTGCTGGACGCGGCGCAGGGCGTCAGCGAACTCTTCCTGAAACCCGACCAGATGGTCGTCTCCACCAAGGGCCGCCTGCGTTCGCAGAACCGTTCGTTCCACTGCCAGTCGCGCGGCAAGATCTACAACGACGTGCCCACGATTGTGATGATCAATGGTTCCTCGGCCTCGGCCAGCGAAATCGTCGCCGCCGCGTTGCAGGACCACGACGCTGGTCTGGTCGTCGGCAAAACGTCTTTCGGCAAGGGATCGGTGCAGACCGTTTTTCGGCTGGATGACGATGAGGCACTGAAGCTGACGACCGCGCGCTACTACACCCCCTCGGGTCGTTCGATCCACAAGAAACGCAGCCGCCACCCGGAGGAGATGGTGAACGATCAGGACGCCGCCGAGCCACTGGCCAACGTTCCGGCCGAGGAGGAGGTCCATCGCTTCCATCGCGAAAAGTTCTACACCGACAGTGGCAGGGTCGTGTACGGCGGGGGCGGAATCACTCCCGACATCGAGATCGACCAGGACTTTCTGACGGATTTCGAAGTCGCGGTCGAACGCGATGGAGCTTTGTTCAGCTTCGCCGTCGACCAGGTGCAGCGCAACTCGATCGTCAGTACTCCGGAGAATATTTCGGACGAGATGTTCAACGAGTTCAGGCAGACCCTGAAGGAACGCGAGAATATCGACGAGTATCTCGGGGATTTCGAGATGACGATGAGCGACTCGCTACTCGATGCGAATTCGGAGTTCCTGAAGCGCGGCATCCGGCGGGAGTTGGCGCGTCGCATCGAGGGCCCGCAGGCAGCCTACCAGGTTGCCATCGAGGCGGATACGCAGTTGCACGCGGTGCTGGACCTGTTCCGAAAGGCGAAGACCCTGCCCGAGTTGCTGCAGATGGCCGAGGATTGGAACCGGGAACAGATGGAACAGATGGAACAGATGGCCGCAGAGGATGCCGAGAGTGAAGAGGAGCCGGTCCAGAACTGACCCAACTCCAGTCCATTTTCAGAAGGGGACCCTGCGGGGTCCCCTTCTGTTGGGCCTGTCATCGTGACTCAGTTCTTCTGGATCAACTTGGTGGCGGCGGCGACCATGCTGCCCACGTCGCTCAGGTTCGAAGGGATGATCAGCGTATTTCCCTCCTTGGCCAGGTTTCCGAATTGCTTGATGTACTGTTCGGCCACCCGGAGGTTCACCGCGTCCTTGCCGCTGGGCGCTTCGATGGCCTCGGCGATTTTTCGGATCCCCTCGGCCGTCGCCAATGCGAGTACTTCGATTTCCCGTGCCCTGCCTTCGGCCTCGTTGATGCGCTTCTGCTTCTCACCCTCGGATTCGGCGATGGCCTCCTGGCGGGTACCCTCGGCTACGTTGATCTTGGCTTGGCGCTTTCCCTCGGACTCGGCGATCTGGGCTCGTTTTTCCCGCTCTGCGCGCATCTGTTTCTCCAGGGCGTCGCGCACCGTCTGCGGGGGGTGGATGTTCTTGATCTCGTAGCGGGTGATCTTCACGCCCCAGGGATCGGAGGCCTTGTCCACGGCCTCGATGATCGCGTGGTTGATCGCGACGCGCTCCTCGAATGTCTTGTCCAATTCCAGCTTGCCGATCTCTGAACGCATCGTCGTCTGCGACAGCTGCGTCGAAGCGAAAAGGAAGTTTTCGATACCGTAGCTGGCTTTCACCGGATCGATGACCTGCAGATAGAGCACCCCGTCGACCTCGACGGCGATGTTGTCACGCGTGATACAGGTCTGGGGCGGCACATCGACAGCGATTTCCTTGAGCGAGTGCTTGTAGGCGACCCGGTCCAGGAACGGAGTCAGGATGTGGAAGCCGGCATTCAACGTGCGCGAGTACTTGCCCAGGCGCTCCACGATATAGGCTTTTTTCTGGGGCACGATTCGCGTCGTGTTCAACAACGTGATGATGAGAAGCATCACGATACCCGCAGCGATGATGGTTCCGGTCATGGCATTCTCCATTTCGATTCGCCCTGCCGCGAACGCCGCGGCGAGAGAGCCTGTGCGGCATTCTGGCAGCTACTTCGGTTCCACCCGCAACACGATCCCGTCCACATCGACGATGAGCGCGCGCGCGCCCGCAGCAATCGGAACTTCCGATTCGGCCCTCCAGTCGGCCCCCTTGTATTCGACGCGGCCGCTATCGCTTCCCGGTTCGATGGCAACGGTCACAGTCACGGTCTGGCCGGCCTCGGAGTCGATGTTGGCCATGGCATCATTGCGGTGGCCGACAAAGCCGAAAAACCGGGCCTTCAGCCAACGGCGCAGCGCAACGAGCAACACCACCGATGAGACAGCGAAGGTCAGCAGTTGCGCGGTCCAACCGCTCGTCCAGCCGAGCCCCACGGTGAGGCAGGTGATCCAGGCGCCGATGCCGAAGAACACCAGGATGACACCGGGCACCAGGAATTCCGAGAGCACCAGGGCCAGGCCGATGACGAACCAGGTCAGGACAGGATTGAACTCCATCGTGAATCTCCTCCGGTCAGTGGAACGGTTCGACGGGTTCAGACGATTGG
>JANTGJ010000071.1 GCA_024762975.1 Candidatus Krumholzibacteriia bacterium | reverse complement strand
CAGTTCATGGATCGAGCGCATCAGGGTCATCAGGTTTCGCGCGACGAGCGTGACCGCCGGGCCGATGCGGCCACGCCGGCCATCGCCATCCCACCACGCGCTGCTGGCCAGCAATCCCAACCCGAAGCCGCCCACGATGGCCAGCGAGAGTGCTGCGGCGGCGAATACAACCGTCATGCCCGCGGCTTGAAGCGCCTGTCCCGGCACTCCGAAGCGGTGTGCCGTCGAGAGCGGACCCTCGAATGCGTAGGCGGGGCGCAGGGCGGAGTGGAAAAATTCGTTCAGCAGGCGCAGCCCGCCCGATCCGGGCCACAGACCGGCAGGCTCAAGACGCAGATACAGGGCAGCCCACATCCCGGCCAGGGCCAGGGCCACCAGCACCAGCAGCCCGGTGCCGAGAGAACCGGGCCGTCGGTGCACGGACGGCCTGCCGGTGTAGGCTTCAGAGGCCATCAGGGGCCTCCAGCGCATACAGGTTGCTGACCTGGCGGTCGGTCAAATCGCCGGCCAGAGCATCGAATTCGACCCTGCCGGCGCGCAATCCGATCACGCGCGGGAAGCAGCGGCGAGCCAGGTCCGGATCGTGCAGACTGACGCACAGAGTCAACCCATCCTGCGCACAGAGTCCGGTCAACAATTCGAGCACTTCGCGGGCGCGAGCCGGGTCGACGCTGGCGACTGGCTCGTCGGCTGCCAACAACGCCGGCTGTTGGATCAACGCCCGGGCTACCGCAACGCGCTGCGCCTCGCCGCCGGAGAGTTGGTCGGTGCGTTGGAAGATCTTGCCAGGAATGCCCACGCGCTGCAGCAATTCGTACACACGCTCCAGATCCTCGCCTCGCGGGCGCAGGAACATGCGCAACGAACCGGCCAGTGACTGATGGCCCAAACGCCCACCGAGTACGTTCTGACTGACCCGCAGATTCGGAACCAGCCGCAGATCCTGGTGCACGAAGCCGACCGAAGATCGCAATTGTCGCAGTTCGCGCGCACCCAGATCGGCCAGGTTGCGGCCGCCGATTTCGACGCGGCCGGAGCCGGGAGTGACCATCGCGTTCAAGAGGCGCAACAGGGTGGTCTTCCCTGCGCCGCTGGGCCCCAGGAAAGCGACCTGCTCTCCCGGGGCGATCCGCAGCGAAACCTCGCGCAGCACGACGCTGCCTCCCAACTCGACGGTCACGTCGTGCAGGGCGACCGAGCCGTCGTTCGATCGCGAGGAATCGGTCACCGAATCATTTCCAACTGGCGCGCCACTGCGGCGATGCCTTCGAATTCCTCGTCACCGGCGGGGATCAGCTTCTTGCGCGGCAGAGCCGACAGCAGTGCTTCGTCCTCGATGCCGATCAGCACATCCCGCAGCTTCATGGTGAAGCCGGCGCCGAATTCCGTTTCCAGCGCCGGATGCGCCGTGAAGTTGTAGTCGGCGTAGGTAGGAGTCTTCCAGATGATGCGACACACTTCGGGATCCAACTCGCCCTGGGCAACGCGGCGGTCATAGACCTTGTAGTTGACCACACCGGACTGGAAGCGGCCCGCCTCGACCAATTCACAGGTCTTGTCATGGCTGCCGGAGAATCCGAAGGGCTGGGAGAAGAACTCGGCGGGCGTCTTGCCTGTGTTCGTGCGGATGAAAAACTCAGGCATCAGGCGGCCCGAGGTCGAACTCTCCGAACCGAACGTAAAACTCAGGTCTGCGATCTCGACCGGGAAATCGTCGCTGCGCTCCAGGCCGGTCGACTGGTGCGCAATGAAGTAGCTGTAGTATTTCGGATCAGCCTGCCCCTGGGCGATCGCGTGCGCACCTTCCACCGCGGCCCGGGCCTGCACGCCCGTCAGTCCCCCGAACCAGGCCAACTGGATCTCGCCGTTGCGGAACATCTCGACCGAAGCCTGATAGTCTCGCGAAGGCACGTATTCGACCGGTACCCCCAACTGTTCGGACAGGTGGGCGGTCAGCGGCTTGAATCGCTGAATCAACTCGGTCGTGTTCTGATCGGGGATCGCCGAATAGCGCAGAACCGGGGATTCGGAATCTTCGTTCCCGGATCCACCACAGGCGGCGATGAAGAGTAGCGCAATGAACGAAACGAGGCGAATGAGGCGCAAGGCCATGGGTATTCTCCTGGACGAAAATTTCAGCGGATGGCGAGGAGATATTCTCCCCCTGTTGCGATGGGATATTCATATGCCAACTCGGGCCGGAGCGCAACTCAACGGATGAGGGACACCTTGCGCGTGACAACATCCTGCCCGGCTTCGAGCCGGCACAGGTACACCCCCGAGGGAACCGGGGATCCGGTGCGATCGGTCCCATCCCACGCTTCGCTGTACGAGCCCTCCCGACGCGATTCGGAGACGAGCGATCGAACCAGGCGGCCTCGCAGGTCGTAGACCGCCAGACGGACAGGTACGCTTTCGTACAGGGTAAAAGCGATCCGCGTGTTGCGCCCGACCGGGTTGGCCGTACCCCTCATCAGGTCGACGATCCGGTAGGTGGGCCGCCCCTCCTCGGCCACATCCGAGGCCGGATCCAGACGCACACCGCGCACGCTCAGGTCGCGGTCGTCCATGCGCATCCAGACCGCATAGGCCGTCCCGCCTCGGGCATCGATACCGATGTAGTCGCCGAAGAAGACATCCTCGCGCGGGGAAAACGGAGTATCGCTGACCATGAAATTGGTAAAGGTCTCGCCGCCGTTGGTGGAAACCGCCACATAGACGTCGGTCGAGGCATTGGCCAATGAGCGGCGGTCGTAGTAGACGACCCACAGGTAGCCCGTCTCCGGGTCGACGCTCAGCCAGGGAAAGAACTGGTGGCTCTGGATCTCTTCGTCGTTCACGCGTTGCGGCGCGCTCCAGGTCCGGCCCTCATCGTCGCTGTGGCACAACCAGACGTCGGTGTCGAAAACACCATTGCGCTGGTCGCTGAACAGCACGTAGACGCGACCCCGGTACGAGGACCAGCTGATATCGCAGGCCGTGACCGGCATGCCGTTGCAGCGGTAGATCCCGGGGACATCGAATCCCCATCCGCCCGGCTGACTGGCCACGTGGATATCGGCACCGAAGGTCTGACCACCGTCCAGCGAGCGATCGAAAACGATCTCTTCATATGCAGCCCAGGCGATGTAGATCTGGCCCTCGGGTCCAACGGCCGGAACCGCACCTTCGACCGTCTCATCATCGTCGATGCAGTTGCCCGCGCGATCGCTGATGCGCAGCGGCGTGCTGAAACTCTCGGCCTGGTCGGTCGAGCGCACGAAGAGGATGCGCGTACTGTCCGAAGGCGAGGAACTGCCGTAGTTGTCGAATTCGGTCCAGGACATGTACAGATTGCCGGCATACACTCCGCCGGTGCGATCGATCGCCATCCATTCCTTGTCCTGATCCTTCGGTCCGTTCCATCCCACACCCGTGCCGTTATTCCAGGTATCTCCGCCGTCGAAAGACCTCTGTACGACAATGCGATCGAGCCAGGAACCGTTCGATGGATTCGAAAGATGTGCGTAGTACAGCACTCCCTGCTCATCGAATACCAGGGCCGGGTCACCCCAGACGCCATAGGTCGAAAACATATTGCTCTGCACCCAACTGGAGCCGCCCGTGATCGTTCGGAACAGGTAGCTGATGTTCGCTCCGACGGCCATGCGATCCGGATTCGTCGGGTCGATAGCCACGCACAGCTCTTCGGCGTCATAGGTGGTCGGTTGTGAGACCAGAATCGTGGGTGGGCGCGCCTCCGTCCGGGCCGGTAACGTCACCAGCAGGGAAAGCAGGATCGCAAGCAGGTACATTTTGCGGGCGAAGAATCTCATGGGCCTCCGGTCAACCAACTGCAGGGCTCCATGAGTATACCAGATTCCCGGGAGCCGCGCATTTTTCGCAGCCCCCGGGCGGAAGTCCCCATTACTTGATCAACACGAGCCGGGTTGCATCCCGGTCTGCGCCGGAACGCAACTGGACGAAATAAATTCCACTGGGAACCTTGCGCCCCTCCTCGTCCCGGCCCGTCCAGAGGACCGAATGATCGCCGGCCGGATACATCCCTCCTGCCAACTGCCTGACTCTTCGCCCTTTCAGGTCATAGATTCCGACTTCGGCTTCCGCCGCGTTCGGCAAGCTCCATCGGACGCGCGTGCTGGGATTGAACGGATTCGGTGTCGCGGCCAGTAGATGCGCCTGCGGGAGGGCAACCCGCGGCGATTCCTCGACCGCTGAAACTCCAGCCTCCACCTCGGCCATCAGCCAGGCCTTCGTTTCGGGCGAGACATGGATGTGTTCCTGGTTCGCCGATGCGGTCACGGGATAGTAGAGGGCATCGAAGGCCGTACGTGACATCAGCGCCGCGTCTCCCGCCACATCGTGGAAGGGAGTGACTCCCTGCAACGCCAGGGCGCTGACCGTCGGAACGAAACAATGATTGTCAAACAGGGCAACGATGTCTCCGTACGGTGCCTCGGTCGCGGCGGCCTCTGCCATCGAGGATCGCCAGCCGCCGGGGGCGTGGTCCCAGGCAGTGATTCCTCCCACGGTGACGGTCTGGTAGTTGTCCGGCAAGGGCCAGATCCGGTTGATTTCACCATCGAAAATCCTCTGTTGCGCGGCCCCACTGGGTGCGGCCCACACGTTACCGGTGATATCGACCAGAAAACTGGCATATTCCCACTCGAGGATCTGCTGTCCCGCTGCGAATCCCTGGCCGACCCCGTCGGCGCTGCCGTTGGCCACCGCGACCTTCCTTGGAATGGACGGCCACCCGCCCAGGCCGGTCAGATCCAGCATCCACTGAGTCCGCAGCGGATCGGCGCCCGAGGATCCCCCCGCGGTCTGCTGATAGTGGTACAGCAGCATCTGTCGGGAGGCGGGTGTGTTCAGACGCGACAGCAGAAAAGCGGCGTCGGTCGACTCGTCGCTGAAAAAATCCAGCCAGTGCTGCATGCCCAGGGGAATATTCGCGCCCTGGTGGGGTGAGTCGAAGCTGACATAGGTCCGCACGCGCGAGTCGATTCCCTGATTTTCCTGGAGCAACAACGCGTAGCGCGCTACCAGTCCGCCCATCGAAGCCCCCACCAAGGCGATGGACTTGTTCGACGGGATCGTTTCGTGGATCCGGGTCAGCAATTCGGTCAGCAAGAGTGCGTTGCGCTGGATCGGATGCGTGGCCTCGGTGAAGTCCAGGACCACGGCGTCGTACCCATCGGCGCGCAGGTCCTCCAGCAGGCCCTCCTGATTCAGCAGCTCGTACAGCACCGGCCAGTCCATCGTATTGTCCAGATCGAAGCCCTCGACCACGACGACGGGATTGCGCAACTCGGCGCGCCCGGGTGCCAGATAGAGATAGGCCTGTCCACTGGCGGCGACACCCTGGTAGGCCTCGCTCGCCTGGACCTGCCACGTCTCTGTCGGCGTGGGAACCGCCAGCAGGCGGACGTCCAGAGCAGACCGGGCCAGGAACTGATCCCCGTCGGCAGTCCGCAGACGCAGCGTCAATTCCTTGGGGCCGGTCGTCGCGTACGAGACGGCGAACTCCTGACCCGGTACCAGGAGTCGCGGGCCCCGGCCATCGCCGGCATCCAGCGTCATCTCGATCACTTTGCCGACCGCATGGCTCAGAATTCGATCCTCGGTCAGCCGAAACACGAGATCGGAGCCATGATGCACTCTCTCTCGCAGCACACCCAATGCGATGACCGTGTTTCCGGCGACCCTGCCTTCTGCGATCTGTCGATCGTACTGCGCGTACAGCAGTGCCAGCGGTACTTCGTTGCGCAGGGAGGAGTTGCGGGCAGCGTTCTGCAGGGCGCGCGGATCAGGCCACCCGAGATCCTGCTCGGCCGAACGTCGCAACTCGTGCACGGCCTGCCGCCAGCGAGCGGCGCTCACCACCGGGGCTCCGGGCGACCCATCGATCGCCTGGAGCTGTGCCAACGGCAATACCCGGTCGACCAGGATGCCGTGCGGCGTGCTCGACGGCAGTGGCGACTCCGCGGCAGATCCGTGCGGGGCGAACAATAGCAGGAAGACGAAGATCCAACGGTACGACATGACGATTCCCTCCCGGATCGTGGGTACCGAATCCAGTATAGCAACAAAGGGCCCGGCGTCGAGCCGGACCACCCCATTGCGGGGTTTTTCGTGGACCCGTTCCGGCACTCGGGGTAAGCTCATTTTCAGAGATAGCACGAATCCAGGAGGTATCCGATGAGTTCGCCCCCACCGGACCGTCAGGCTCGGTATCGAGAGTTGGCCCGATTGCGCCGGCGCATCCTCGAGTTGGAGTCCGAAGCGAACTGGGGCCCCGACGATTCCATGCTGCGCCCCTCCCTGGTGACCACGACCTGGGCGGCCTGGGAGTGGCGTGATCTGTCCCGCAACGAATTCCACTGGTCTGCGGCCTTCTTCGAATTGCTGGGCTATCAGCCGGGCGAATTGACCCCCAACCTGGAATCCTTCCTCTCACGGGTTCATCCCGACCATGTGGAGGCGCAGCGCGAGGGCATTGAGAAAGCGCTCCGATCCACAGAACCTTTCCAGTCCGAGTTTCGCATGATCCGAAAGTCCGGCGAGGTGATCTGGGTACAAGTGGTCGGGCGCACTACCTGGACAGAAGAGGGACAGCCCCGGTCCATGTCGGGGTTCCTGCGGGATATCTCCGAAGAGTACGAGCTCCAGGCGAGATTGGCTCGCAACGAACGGCGCTATCGCACCGTCGTCGAGGCCGCTCCGCTCGGCATCACGACGGTCGACATGGCCACGCTGTGCTTTCTCGACCCCAACCCGGCGATGTGTGAAATGCTCGGGTACTCGGCCGAGGAGTTGCGCGAGCGAACCGTGGCGTCGTTGACCCACCCCGAAGACCACGGATCCGACGAAGCCGCCATTGCACAGCGGCAGGCGGGAAATCTGGGCACCGTCGTTTCGGAGAAACGATTGATGCACCGTTCGGGGCGGCCGGTCCCGGTCCGGATCTTCACGGTGCCGCTGGATGTCGAGGAAGGCGAATTCAGAACGATCCTGGGGATCGTCATGGATCTGACGGCCAGCACCCGGGCCCATGCCGAACGCGCGGAAGCGTACCAGCGGCTGGACCTGATCGCGCGCAGCTCGCGGATCGGCATGTGGGACTGGTCGATTCCGACCGGTGCCCTCGAAGTCGACGAGATCTGGGCGGATCAGCTCGGCTACCGGCTGGACGAATTGTCCCCCGTTGCCATCGATACCTTCTTCGAAACGCTGCACCCGGATGATCTGGGCGTCTCACAGCGGGAATTGGAGAAGCATCTGCACGGCGAATCCGAATTCTACGAGTGCCGCCTGAGATTCCTCCATAAACAGGGTCACTGGGTCTGGATCCTGGCGCGCGGCAAAGTCGTCGAATGGGCTGCCGACGGCTCGGCATCGCGCATGTTGGGCACCCACTACGATATTTCCGAGATCATGGAAGCCGAACAGCGGAGACTGGATCTGGAAACGCAGATGCTGCAGACCCAGAAACTGGAAAGCCTGGGCGTATTGGCCGGCGGCATCGCCCACGATTTCAACAATATTCTGATGGTCATCCAGGGACACGTCGAACTCGCTCTATTGGAATCCCCCGGCAACGGCGAACTGAGTGATTCGATGGGTCAGATCAAGACTGCAACCGATCAGGCCGCCGACCTGTGCGCACAGATGTTGGCCTACTCGGGCCGGGGCTCGTTTCTGATCGGCTCGGTTCGGATCGATGATCTCGTCCGCGAAGCGATACCGCTGCTGCAGTCCTCCGTCACCCGCCGGGTACAACTGTCCCCGCAATGCGAGAACGAAGTCCAGCCATTCCGGGGCGACCCGACGCAGATCCGCCAGGTTCTGATGAATCTCGTCATCAACGCTGCCGAGGCGATGGAGCCCTCCGGCGGCGTCGTGGAGATCCTGATGGGCACCCGCACCTATCCAGTGGTGCCGGTCCGATGTGAAGGCGATTCACTTCCTCCGGGAACCTACACCTGCCTGCAGGTCAAGGACACCGGATGCGGTATGGACGACGAAGGGCGACGCCGCATTTTCGAGCCATTCTACACCACCAAATTCACGGGCCGCGGCCTGGGGATGTCCGCCGTGCAGGGCATCGTTCGCGCCCACGGCGGCGGTTTGCAATTGGAGTCCGCACCCGGGCAGGGTTCGACATTCACCCTCCTGTTTCCCGTCAGCGAATCCGATCTCGACGGAACCGGGGATTCCGGGTCTCAGCGCTCCTCGGACTTCACCGGCACGGGAGTTGTTCTCGCTGTCGACGACGAACCGGTGGTCCTGCGCCTGGCGCACAATATGCTCGAGAGAATCGGCTTCGAGGTCCTGGACGCCGAAGGAGGTCAAGCGGCCGTTGAACTGTACGCCCAGCACCGCGACAAGATCCGTGGCGTATTTCTCGACCTGACGATGCCCGGCATGGACGGCGAAGAAACCCTGAAGAAACTGCGCGCAATCGACCCCGAAGCGAGGGTCCTGATCTGTAGCGGATTTTCTGAGAAGGAAATCGAGCGCCGTTTCTTCGGCAAGGGTCTGGGCGGATTCCTGCACAAGCCCTACACCATGGGCGATCTGCGCCGCGCGCTGTCGAAACTCTTCGAATAAAGTGAAGAGGAACGCGGTAGACTACTTGTCGATCAGCAATCACCAGACCGCCTGACGGCTGGATTCCGCCGGTACAAGGAGACGACGATGAGCCCCGAGCACAAGCTGCCACTGCACCAGGAAGTCATGTTGCTGTCCCTGAAGGATGAGAAAGGCACCATCGAGAGCGGAGCCTATTACCACATGGCAATCGGTGCGGCGATTCTCGCCGAACTGCTGTTGAGCGGGCGCATCGATGTGGAGCAGGACAAGAAGAAAAAATTCGCCCGCGTCATCCGGGATGGCAGCCTGGGCGACCCCCTGCTGGACGAATGCCTGCAGCGCATCGTCAATTCCAGGAAGCGACAGCAATTGCACACCTGGGTTTCACGTTTCGCAAACCTCCGGAACCTGAAACATCGCGTCGCCCGGGATCTGTGCCGCAACGGTGTACTGAAAGAGGATGAGGACAAGGTGCTGTGGATCTTCAAACGAAAGGTCTACCCCGAGGTCGACCCCCGGCCCGAGCGTGAGATCATCCGTCGGTTGGAGAAAGCCATCTTCCAGGCTGGGCCGGTCGACGGTCCCACCACCGCCCTGGTCGCGATCGCCCATGGCTCGAATCTGCTGAAGAATGCCATCGAGAAGAAACGGCTGAAAGAGCGCAAGGATCGGATCCAACGCATCGCGGCCGGAGATGCGGCCGGCAAGGCAGCCAAGGATGCCGTACAGGCCGCGCAGGCGGCTGCGGCACTCACCGCAGTGATCGCCGCTTCCTCGGTAGCGACGACCACTGCGATTGCCTCGTCGTAGATCGCCTCTTCGTAACGCCCCCTACCAGGGCGAGGACCAGCGCGTGCCCAGCCCCGGTCCCATCAGGATCGCGTTCATGAGCATGCGTTCGGTATCCTTCATCCATCGCCGGTAGGCGGGATTCTGCGCAAACAGTACGACCTGCCCGCGGCCGACGCTTTCCTGCGTCGCGTATCCGGTGTGGGCCAACCGCGCAGCAGCCTCGGGCCACAGCAGCCCGCCCAGATGCAGTTCGTCCATGTCGGGGAATCGTGCAGCTACACGCACTCCGCTCTCGGCGATCAGCGGATCGTCGCCGCCGAACCACACCCCGATGCGATCCTCCAGGCCCCAGTTCAGCCAGAACTCCGGATCCAGATCCACATTCAGCATCGCGCCCTGTGGCATGAAGCGGCGCAGGCGCGCATCGGCCGCCGGCAACGGGCTCTCCTCGGGAGAGAGTGCGCCGGCGGGAAGGCGGTGCTTGATCCAGTCTCCCATCGGCACCGGAGGGGTGTCCAGGGGCTTCCCCTGATCGTGACCCGCGGCGAAAGGCGCTGCTCCCGGGCCCAGGATCGGCGCCACGTCGTAGAGATTGGCGCGCATTTCGACCGGTTCAGCGGCGGGCGCTTCGGTGCCGGGAGTCGGTGCGGAAGTGGCACGCAGTCCGGTCGCCGCGGGCCGGCCGGCGGCTTCGACCTCGGCCGCCGTCAAGCTCCACACCGGGGACGGATGACGCAGCACGACCTGATCGCGGAAACGGGTTTGCGTCAGGGCCGTTTCCGGATGCGCCAGCAGGCGCGCGCCGCCGCCCAATCCGATCGCCGTTCCGCCCGCGCGGATCCACGAGACAATGCGTTTCATTCCGCGCTCGCCGATGGCCTCGCGATAGGCACTGACACCGCCGAAAACGGAGGGAAAAACCAACACGTTGTAGCGCGACAGATCCACGCGACCGAGGCGCCCGATATCCAGCGCGCTGAAACGGAGATCCAGGTCCTGATCCAATAGATGCCACACCGCGCCGTAGGCGGTCGGGGAAATCGGCGAGCCGGTCAGCACTCCGACACGCGGCGCCACCAGCGAGCGATACTGCGCCGCTCCCAGGTAGGGGCCGTTCTCCGCGCGGGACGTGCCGACCGCGTGCACGGTCAGGCCATGCCGGGCTGCGGATCGACGTACCTGTTGCGCAACATCCTCGACATTGCCTTCGCGCCGGATCACCAGCGCGCCGGGATGGAAGGACTGGCCTTCGACCGTGAAGGCCCGGTCCGAGGTGCGGACGCGCACTCCTCCCTGCAGCAGATCGGCCAGCACGAGCGGCGCGGCATCCCGGTCACCGTCGAGGATCAGCGAAGTGAACTGAGCGGGAACCGGAGCCGCCTTCAAATCCGCACGCGGCACTGCCCCCACGGACCAGGCGCGCCAATCGCCCCCCGGAACCTTGCCGGACCAGAAGGCGGGAACCCCCGCACCCAGCGCGACCGACCAGGCCGTCGTTTCGTAGAGGCGACTGCCCTTGCCCTTCTCCAGGTACTCGCGCTGTTCCTGCAGGAAGCTGCTTTCCATCGGCACATGCGGATCCAGAATCGCACGCGCCAGATACCCTGCCGGTTGATCCATGCGCACCAGCAACGAGCCAACCGGCAACTCGCGGGAAGTCTTCTCGCCGGTGCGGGCATCGCGCAACTCGCCGGCCTTCGCCGGTTCACGCGTCAGATACTGCACTTCAATACCCTGGTCACTCAGCATCTGCGCCAGGTCCGCCAGGCGCTCGGGATGGCGACCGTCGGCGGGAAAGATCCAGGCCTTCAGATCCCCGGATCGGCCTTCCTGCACCGCCTGCCCGCGCGCAGCCGCGTGATCGGCCAGCACCTCGGCGCGGTGGTTCAGCAACGACGTCAAATTCGCCATCGACGAAGTCGTATGATGGTCAATGGCCTGGGCAAACGTGCGCACCGTACCTCCGCGCTTCCTGACCAGCGTCCCGGTCGTGCGGGACATCTCGTACAGGATCCCGATCGACCCGTGGTAGGAGGCCCACGACGAGCCATAGCCGGGGAAGAATTCCTCGTTCCACTCGCCGGTGTAGTACGGATAGCCGCGCTCGTCCAGCGCATGGGCCTGATCGTCCGAGAAGGACAGCTCCCACTTCTTGGTGTTTTGCGGCAGGAAGGGATTGAACGGATGCCGCGGCGGCGGAAAAAGGTAGGTCCCGTTCGCGCCCATCTCATGACTGTCGACCAGCATCTGGGGCAGCCAGGAAGCAATCACTACCGAGCGTTGGCTTTCCGGATGCACCATCGTGAACCAATCGCGGTTCAGATCAAAGAGGTAGTGGTTGCCGCGCCCCCAGGGCCAAACGGCGGTGTGCGACAGATCGTCCTGATCGGGACTGGCGGTTCGGTGCGCAAAGCTCAGGGTCTGGGCCAGGTAGCGTGCGCGGCCATCCGGGTTCTCACAGGGGTCGATCAATACCACCAGTTCGCTGCGCATCTGTCGCGCCAGCGCGTCGGTACCGGCGATCAGGCGGTAGGCAACAGCGGCGGCGGCATCGGTACTACTCAGTTCATCCCCGTGAATCCCGTAGGCGAGCCAGGCGACCGCTTGACCGTTCTGCGCGGTGGCGGGTGTCATCGCCTGATCGCTGCGCGGGTCCAACATCGCGACATGCCGGCGCCGGAATTCTTCCAGATCGCCAATCGTTTCGGCGTCGGCGATCGCCAGGATCACCAGCGGCCGCCCCTCGTAGCTGTGCGAGTATTCGATCAACTCCGCATCATCCGAGACCTCGGCCAGCACACGGAAATAGTCCATCACCTCTTCGGGCCGCAACGGCCGCTGACCGGGCTCGACACCGGTGACGTCGGCCTGGGTCGGCACGGCCGAATCGAAAGTGGCATCCGGAAACAGCTCGGAGTAGGAGATCGAATCCACCCCTTGATTCAGGTTCCCGGCGAACAAGACGCCCGGCAACGCCAGAGTGGCGGCAACGAACAAGCAGAGGAAACGGAAAGGCATGGTGGACTCCCGGTTGGACGGTGGTGCCCCGGAGTTGCGAAAATTCGCATCTCGCTGGAAAGCGCAGAGAATACAGGAAACCGGGGCGATCCTCAATCGATACGCATTCGTCGAGGTTGATTGCCGGAGACGATCCGTACCCTGGCTCAAGTCGAATTGACATCGCTCGCGAGGTGGGACACAATTCCATCATGAGTTCCACAGCGAATGAATCGCCCCTGCAGTTCTCCCTTCTGCGCAATGCGAACCTGTTCTCGAATCGCCCCGGGGCGATGGAAGAGCTGGAAACGATGCGCGAGACGCTGCGCCTTTCGCCCGAACAATTGCTGCATCCGGATCGACCCGGTGATTTTGTCGTGCGCCGTGGAAAACTGCGGGTTTCCCAATTCCTCCCCGATGGACGTGAGGTCACGCGCGCGGTACTGCAAGCGGGATCGGTCTTCTTCACGCGGGCCGCACCGGATCCGGCAAATTCAACGGCCTCCGCGGAGGCGGATCAATACGCATTGGGCGATATTGTGCTGATGACATTGAATGAGGGGGAATTGTGGTTCCTGCCACCGGGAACGTTGGAGGGCACGCTCCCCATCGCGGACTGAAACCGAGTGTCCCCAAGTAACACCGGCCGACCGGCCTGACCGACGAGCGGGAGAATCTGAAATGAATGAGCGCCACGTGCCGGCCGCCGATGGCGGCGCCTCCGCAACGAACCCGACCCTGCGCCCCCGCGTAGTGCTTTGCATCCTGGACGGAGTCGGCTACCGTACCGGCCCGGACAGCGAACGAGGCAACGCCATCGCTGCGGCGAATTCGCCTTTCTACGACAGCCTGTTCGAACGCTATCCGTTCACCACACTGCAAGCGGGCGGTTCGGCCGTGGGCCTCCCCGAAGGTCAAATGGGCAACTCCGAAGTCGGCCACTTGACGATCGGCGCGGGCCGCGTGATCCATCAGGAATTGATGCGGATCACCACGAGCCTGGCCTCTGGTGAATTCGAAACCCTGGAACCGTGGCAGGATTTTGTCGAACACACACGGGACGGTTCGGGTCGACTGCACCTGCTGGGTCTGGTTTCCCCGGGCGGTGTCCATTCGCATACCGACCACCTGCTGGGAATCGTGGCGGCGGCCCAGAAGGCCGGCATCCGGGAAATCTACATCCACGCTTTCCTGGATGGCCGCGACACCGACCCACACAGCGGCCGGGGGTATCTGCAGGAAGTCATCGACGAGATGGAAAAAATCGGCGCGGGGCGAGTCGCGACCGTTTGCGGTCGCTACTGGGCCATGGATCGGGACAAGCGCTGGGATCGGGTACAGAGGGCCTGGTCGATGATGGTTTGCGGGGAGAGCGAAACCACGGCGACCGACCCGGTGCAGGCCATCGCCGACTCCTACGCTGGGGAAACTACGGACGAGTTCGTCGAGCCCACCGTGATCCTGGGCCAGGACGGTGCCCCCGTCGCAACCATCGAAGAAGGCGACAGTGTCTTTTTCTGGAATTTCCGGGCCGACCGAGCTCGCGAGCTGACCTGGGCCTTTCTCGAGCCCGAGTTCAACGGTTTTGAACCCCGCAAGCGCCCTCGAGTCAACTACTTGTGCATGACCGAATATGACAAAAAATTGGGCGCAGACGTCGTTTTCCGCACCGAAGCACCGCAAAACAACCTGCCCGAAGTCTTCGCAGCCGCCGGGATCAGCAATTTGCGGACGGCCGAAACCGAAAAATATGCCCATGTGACCTATTTCTTCAATGGGGGCCGCGAAGAACCCTATCCGGGCGAGGATCGCCGCCTCGTGGCCTCGCCCAAAGTCGCTACGTACGACCTGCAGCCCGAAATGAGCGCTCCGGCGGTGGCGGCCGAGGTCCGGAAAGCCTGCGAAGATGGCTTGCACGACGTGATCGTCGTCAATTTTGCCAACGGCGATATGGTCGGTCACACTGGAATTTTTGATGCCGCCGTCGAGGCCTTCGAGACTCTGGACCATCTTCTGTCCGAGATCATGCCTCCGAGCCTTGCGGCGGGCACGATCTGGCTCGTCACAGCCGATCACGGCAATTGCGACGAGATGCTCGCACCAGACGGAGCCATCCTGACCCAGCACTCCCTCAACCCCGTTCCTTTCGTCGTTGCAGGCCAGAAATTCGAGGGCCGAAACGACCTCATCGCGGCGGGTAACTTCGGTTTGTCCGACATCGCTCCGACCATTCTTGCCCTCTTGGGTATCTCCCAACCCCAAGAGATGACCGGACAATCAATTGTGAAGAAGTTCACGCTTGAGTAATTAATTGAAATTTTACAATATCAGGGTTCCAAAACACCTCACCTTGTGGTATATTTGTCGCCCACAAGTGAAATTCAATAGGCGGTTTCGCGAGTTGATCCATATCTATAGATGAACGCCTAGACCCGGGGGGAGGTGAAGCCTGGCAGGATTTCTGGAATTTCGACCGACCGTAAGGCCGGCCGAAATGAATCTGGCCTGTGTTTCTCTGATCGATCGTGTGACAACAGCAGCTCATTCCACTCGCTAGGTCCATTCACTTGACACCGGATTTCTCGAGTGAGAGCAAGTTTGCACCCCTGATCACGAAGAAGGAGGCCGAAAGGATGAAAAAGCATCTTTTTGGCGTTGCCCTGATGGTGAGCGCGCTCCTCATCAGCGGTATGGCCAGTGCCCAGTTCACGAATATCGATGACATCCAGGTGTATGACGCACTTGGTGCTCCGGCGAGCCCGTTCGACACTCAGTCGGTCACGGTCGCCGGTAACGTCTTTGTCGTGGGCGGCACCTATAACAGTGGCAGCCACTACATCGCCGACGCGACCGGTGGCATTACGTTCTTCGACAGCGGCGCCGGTCTGAGCATGGGCGACTATGTCGAAATCACCGGTACCGTGGGTTCCTACTCCGGCGAGATTCAGCTCTCCGGAACGACCTACGCCAACCAAGCGCCCGGCGCCGAGCCGGCAGCGCTTTCCCTCACCGTGGAAGAGTGCATGACGTCCTATGAGAACGTCGGCAGCTTCGTTTCGGTCATTGGTACCATCAGTGGCTTCACGGGTGGTAGCAGCTTTTCCCTGGTCGGTGCCGACAGCACGATCCTGTGCTACCGCGACAGCGACACGGGTATCGACCTGAGCGCATTGGCCGATGGCGACCTGTACCAGATCAGCGGTCCGTTGGTGAACTACAACGGCCTGATCGAGATCAAGCCGCGTCAGCAGTCCGACCTGGTCGAGAACCCCGGCGGCGACACGGTTCCCGTGATCGTCGATCCGGACGTGACCTCGCCCAGCAGCGACTACCAGCCGGTGTACCACTGGGCTCCGCTCGCCAGCGATGATGTCACCATCAGCGCGACGATCACGGATGACCTGGGCGTTGCCTCGGCCACGCTGTACTACCGTTCCAGCGACGGTGTGACTCCTGGAATGTGGATGAGCACCGCCATGAGCGCTTCGGGTGATACGTGGAGTGGCGTTGTCGCCGGCCCGCACACCCAGAGCCAGATCGACTTCTACATCGAGGCCACCGACACCGGTGCCCAGACCGTGAGCCTGCCGGGCAACGCCCCGACCGGTTTCCTGTCCGTGGCCGTCGGCCTGACCTCGATCTATGACATGCAGTACGTGCACCCGGACAGTTCGTCCACGGCTGCCGCGTACAACGGTCAGATCCTGAACATCACGGGTATCGTCACGGCCGGTCCCGGCCAGGCTGGTGCCAACAGCAAGTTCCTGGTCCAGGAAGCCGCAGTGAATCCGGCCACCAGCAGCTATGCCTTCGGCGGCGTGCTGGTGTACGAGGGTTCCTCGAACTTCGTGGATCAGTTCTACCCCGGTGATGAAGTGCGTATCGGCGGCATGTGCGACGAGTACAACAGCCTGACCGAGATGATCCCGCACAGCAACGTCGCGGTGAACCTCGTGAGCTTCCCGAACGACCTGCCGCCGGCCACCGTGGTTGCTACGCGCACCCTGGCCGACGACTACCTGTCCGACGTGGACGGCAACGGCCGCATGGCCGAAGCCTGGGAAAGCGTATGGGTCAAGACGATGCAGAGCGTCGTCGTCGACACCACCGCCTACGACGATTGGCTGATCAGTGACACCGGCGCCCGCGCCGACAGTCTCGTGGTCAACCCGATCGCCGCCCTGGCCTACGAGCCGGTCATCAACGACATCCTCGAGGTCGAAGGTTTCCTGAACTACTACTATGGCGACTATGAGCTCGTACCCGTCAGCGACGCGTACATCTCGTACTTCGGTGTCGCTCCGGTCGATGACGTCCTGCCGGACGTCAAGCAGGCCGGCGGCTTCACGGCCATCGCCCCGAACCCGTTCAACCCGGTGACCAAGATCAGCTTCAAGCTGAACAAGGACAACCTGGTGCAGCTGAACGTGTATGACATCCGCGGCCACAAGGTGAAGACCCTGCATGCAGGCGCCATCCCGGCCAACGAGTACACCTTCAGCTGGGACGGCACGACCGACGACGGCGCCGGCGTTGCGAGCGGAACCTATTTCGCCCGTCTGCGCATCGGTACCGAGGTCATGCAGGTCAAGAAGATGCAGTTGGTGAAGTAGGGATTCGATCAGGAATCTCGATTTCTACTGCGGCGGATCCTTCTGGATCGGACCGCAACAGGCCCCGGGCGATTACTCGGGGCCTGTTTTTCCAGGAAGTCCATCCCTTGCCGACTACTCGTTGTTGCTATCCAGGTCTTCAAGGAGTGCGCGCCCGGATGATCAACCGCATATCGCACGAGGGCGAGTTGGCGTGAATTCAGGCCGAGGTCCAGCGCTGTACTTCTCCAGAACGAGACAGTATCGACTCCGTTGGCCTTTCAGGACCAAACAAACGTAGTCGACCTGATTTCGGCGGGCAAGACGGGCGGTGTGGCGGCCGCTGACTTCAATAACAGATCCGGCGTCGGCGCCAGAATTCGCGTCCACACTCCACTTGGTCAGCACACCAAGATCGTCACCGCCGGACATGGTCGAGGCGAGTCGAATGGGTCAGTTCTCCTGTTCGGCCTGGGAGTGGCAATGGGAGTCGATTCAGTTGTTGTCGGCTGGCCTCGCGGTACGCGCCAAGTGGATACACGAGGGCTGATCGATCAGGAGATGACGATCGTGGATTCGACCGAGTTGGAAATCTACGCGCTCAGCGGATTCCATCAGATCGTTCCGAACACGGCGACGCTGGATTACCTGTTCACGTGGAAGACAACGACCTGGTCCACGGACTCGCTGGATGCTCTCGAAATCGAAGGAGCTGGCGAAACCAAGCTTGTACGGCCGGATGTGATGTTCTGTGCCGGGTGATTGACTCCCGCGACACTTTCTTGTATGCTCATTTTCAGAAATAAACTGCTTGCAGCATATCCCTATATCCCGTTTGTGCGGGACGATATCGTTTGGATGGAATTCATTGGGGACTCGTCGTCAATCCAAGTTTTCACTCCCCCCTTTATCCACCGAATCTGCAGGGTTATCAACTGGGTGCAGTAGAAATTGAGTTAGGCGAATAGAGGGAAATGAATACCGCAAGCGAATCGCTGGACGCAGTCGCGAGTGTTTGGACAGCGTTGTCGCATTTCGTTGTGCCGCCACTCCGGTTTGGACCCGATGCGCCGACAGCCTCATTCCTTGCTCGGCTTAGCATGGGTTTGATGATATTCGGTTTCATGTGGGACGCTTTGCCACGCGCGGGCATGCAATATGGTCGTGTCATGGCGGTTGC
>JANTGJ010000070.1 GCA_024762975.1 Candidatus Krumholzibacteriia bacterium | reverse complement strand
TGCGCCGCTCAGAGCCAAGGACGAAAGACGTTCCTCATAGTGCCGGCTCTTTCGGCTTCTTCTCGAAATTCAGATTTCTTTCCGTGCCGCATAACTCAATTTCTACTGCATCCAGTTGATAACCCTGCAGATTCGGTGGATAAAGGGGGGAGTGTAAACTTGGATTGACGACGAGTCCCCAATGCATTCCATCCAAACGATATCATCCCGCACAAACAGGATATCGGGATATGCTGCGAGCAGTTTTTTTCTGAGAATGAGCATACAAGAAGGTGTCGGGGGAGTCAATCGAGCTTGTCGAGGGGACTTCTCACGCCACGCCCGCCGCGGTTCAGGACGTGGGTGTACACCATGGTTGTCTTCACGTCTTTGTGGCCCAGGAGTTCCTGGATCGTACGGATATCGTAACCCGATTCGAGCATGTGTGTGGCGAAGCTGTGGCGCAGCGTGTGACAGGACGCGGTTTTCGGAATCCCGGTGCGGCCGACGGCTGCTTTGAACTCGCGTTGGATCTTGCTGGGGTGCAGGTGATGTCTACGGCGGGAGCCACTCAGGGTGTCGATGTATTTCCTCGTGGCCGGGAACACCCATTGCCAGGCCCACTCTTTGCCTGCGTTCGGGTACTTTTTGGCCAGATTCGTCGGTAGTTCCACTTCGGCTTCACGACGGACGAGGTCCTGCTTGTACTGCCGGTATACCGTGCGCAGGTGACTGACGAGCGGCTCCTTCAACCGGTCCGGAATCAAGGTGATTCGGTCCTTTGCGCCCTTCCCGCGGCGAACTGCGATTTCGCCGCGATCCAGGTCCAGATCCTTCACGCGCAGCTGCAGGCACTCCATCAGTCGCATTCCCGATCCGTAGAGCAGACTGGCAACCAGCCACGTAGTTCCATCCAGTTGTGCCAGTAGGCGGCGAACCTGGCTCTGGGTCAGCACTTCGGGGAGGTGCTGGCTCGGTTTGGCGCGTACGATTTCATCCAGCCATGGTAGTTCGATATCCAGGACCTCCCTGTACAGGAACAGGATCGCCGCGAGGGCTTGATTTTGGGTCGAAGCGCTGACGCGACGTTTTACCGCCAGATACGACAGGTAGTCCTCGATCTCCTTGCGGCAGAGCAACGCGGGGTGACGCATTTTGTGAAAGTGTAAATAGCGGAGGATCCAGCCGCCGTAGGCTTTTTCTGTCAGGGGGCTGTAGTGGCGCAGGCGGATCGCATGGTGGAAGCGGTCCATCAGTCGAGGCTGGCCGGTTTCGGAAGCCGGCTGCATCTCTTGGTCTTGATTTGATTTGTTTTTCATGACCGGGCAACGGCAAGAACCGGGCCCGGCCAGAATCGATCTCGTCAGGATGTCCTGAGTTGCTCATACAGCTTTTTCAAATCACCGTAACGAGCGGTGTAGTCGGCCATCGAGCGCTCGATCACCTCGTGAGCCTCTTCCCGGCCGTAGACGTGGGTAATCTCGCAATTCCGCTTCTTGGCGCCCGGAGCATCCTTGTAGGTCAGGAAATAGTGCTTCAGGCGTTCAACCATGGTCGGCGGGCACTGATGGACATCCGTGATGTGCCCATAGATCGCGTCGCCGCGCATCACGGCCAGGATCTTGTCATCGGCTTCCTCGCCGTCGATCATGCGCAGGCCGCCAATCGCCGTCACCGGCAACAGGATATCGCCGTGCGTGATCGCCTTCTCGGTCAGGACGCAGATATCCAGCGGGTCTCCGTCACCGACAATCCCCTCGCGCGAAGCCTTTTCCATGCAGTATTCGGCGATTTTCTCTCCGCAATAGGTCTGTGGAATCAAACCATAGAGCGTGGGATACACGTTCGAGAATTTCTGCGGGCGATCCACCTTCAGGTGCCCGGTCGGCTTGTCCAGTTCGTATTTCACCGTATCGGACGGCACGATCTCGATATAGGCCATGACAACGTCGGGGGCGTCGTCGCCGATGTGGACACCGTGCCAGGGATGGGCACGGAAGAGCCGGTGCAAGAGCTCCAGATCGATCTGCATGAAACGCCTCCGGCGGGATAATGAATCGGTTGCATGGACCGGCGCATAGTATAGCGGAACGGCCCCGGGGAGCGCAGGTTTTTTGACGACATACCGCTTGATTTCTCTCTTCGCCGATACGTCGCCAATGTATCTTTACCCTAAAGAGTTCTTTGTTTCGAACGAATCTGTTCAAGTGGAAAGCCCAATACACTCGACGCAGGAGTTCGAATCATGAAATCGCATTCCCTCTCACTCCGCATGAAACTGATGCTCGGCGGAGTCCTGGTGCCCACGCTGATCCTGGGTGTCCTATTCTCGATGTTCTACCGGCATGAGAAAGAGACGACAGTCCAGGAATTCATCGATCGATCGCGGATCGTTACGCTTGCGGCGGAGGCTACGCGCGCGGAGATGGAAAAGAAGTGGGAATCCGGCGCCTTTGACATTGAAGGGCTGATGGAAGAAGCCGCCTCCGGCAATACCGAACCCCTGCTGGATGCGGTACCGGTCTTCGCAGCCTGGAACAGTGCCATGGCCAATGCCGAGGACGGCGGCTATACGTTCCGCGTTCCGAAATTCAATCCTCGAAATGCCGAGAACCAGCCCGACGAACTCGAAACCCGCGCGCTGAAGTTCCTGCAGAAAAAAGAGGCGGACGAGTACTACGAGATCAACAGCGAATCGAATGCCATTCACTACTTCCGGCCGGTGTACCTCTCCGAGGTCTGCCTGAACTGCCATGGCGACCCGTCGAGCTCGAAACAGAAGTGGAACAATGTCGCGGGCAAGGACGGGCTGGGCGGAAAGATGGAGAACTGGAAGGCCGGCGAGATGCACGGTGCCTTCGAAGTCATCTACTCGCTGGATGAAGCCGACGCGCAACTGGCCGCCACAACGGGTACCAGCGCGATCATCCTACTGATCGCCCTGGGCGCCTTCGGTCTCTTCATTTGGATGTTTCTCAATCACGAGTTCGTCCGACCGCTCGGCGCGGCATCGAGGATGCTGTCGGGCCTGCGGGCCGGGGATCTGGACGAACGTCTGGAGATCAAGGGACAGGATGAACTCTCCCAGATGGCCTCCTGCCTCAATGCCTTTGCCGACGATCTGCAGCAACAGATCCTGGCCGCATTCGAGAATCTGGCCAGCGGTAATTTCACCTTCAAGAGCGACGGCCTGATCGCCGAACCGCTGGCCAAAACGAATTCCAGCCTGAATCGATTGATCGGCCAGATGAAGGTTGCGGGTCAGGAGATTGCCGCTGCCTCCGACGATGTCAGCAATTCGTCCACGATGCTCTCGGAAAACGCAACAACCTCGGCCGCTTCAGTCCAGGAAATCAACGCTTCGATGCAGGAAATGGCCGGACAGGTGAAAGCCGCCGCCGACCACGCCGACGAGGCCAACCGGCTGTCCTCGGCCGCTCGCGAAGGCGCGCAACGCGGTAGCGAACACATGTCCGAGATGGTCACCGCCATGGACGAGATCACGGCCTCGAGCGAAAGCATTTCGAATATCATCAAGGTGATCGACGACATCGCATTCCAGACCAATCTGCTGGCCCTGAACGCCGCGGTCGAGGCCGCTCGCGCCGGCAGCGCGGGCAAGGGCTTCGCGGTCGTGGCCGAGGAGGTACGCAACCTCGCCGGTCGCAGCGCCAAGGCCGCACGAGAAACGGCGCAGTTGATCGAGGTCTCGGTCACCCGTACGCAGAACGGGTCCGAAATCGCTGAAAAGACCGCGACCGCCCTGGACGAAATCGTGGACGGTATCACGAAGGCCTCCGATCTGGTGGCCGAGATTGCTCGCGCCAGCAACGACCAGGCGCGCGGGATCAGCGAGGTGACCGACGGTCTGGACCAGATCGACACGGTGACCCAGCAGAACACCGCCACCGCCGAACGGAGCGCTTCGGCCGCGGTTGAACTCTCCGGGCAGGCCAACGAAATGCAGACGATGTTGGCCACATTCACACTCGAAAACAACGCGGCCCACTCGGTTTCGCGTTCGGTGGCTGTGCCTCGCCAGGCGCCGCGGCCGGCACCGTCACCGGCTCCCACGCCGCGGCAGGCCGTGGATCAGATCGTGGACGAGGTCATCAGTCTGGATGCCGACGGCTGGGGCGACTAACCTCCGGCTCGTGACGCAAAGGCCCGGGCCAAAGAGGTCCGGGCCTTTGCTTTTGTATTCGTTGTGAACCGGTCAGCCGGCCAATTCCGTCGGGCACTGGAAACGGAAGAAACCCGGCCAGAAGGGGTGCCGCCGCGAATCGGCTTTCAACCGGTAGGGCACACCGATGCGGTAGCGACCGCCGCCGTCCTGCTCGAACTTCAATTCGAACTCGCTCTTCCTGCTCGCGTCATCGGGCATCGCCGCTTGATCCAACAGCCGGAAGAAAGACCAGTTGTCGGGCGCGACTCGGTTCTCAGTCGGCTTCTCGCAATTGCCGTCCACGCAAAGTACGAACACTCGGGCCGGCACCGTTCCATCCTCGTCAGGCCAGTGGAAGCGGCCGCGTTTCGGTGGACCGTTGTCATAGATCAGACGTTGCTTGCCGAGCATCAGTTGCGAACCGATGAATCCGGGGGGTGTGCCGCCCAGGATCTCGATCTGCGTAGCCGTCAGGTCGCAATGGACACCCAGTGCTCCGGAACCGTCGAACAGCGTCAGGCGATAGTCGTCGGCACGACGCATGGCGGCGATCATTCCTTCGCCCAGGTGAAGACCATCGCCATAGACCTGCTTGGCGGTTCGGTCCTTTTCCAGGTAGGCGGACATCTGTTCGGTCAGGAAAGCATCCACCGTGCCGCCGGGGCCGAAGAAATCGGTGAAATCAGCCAGTGCGACACTCTGTTGCGTCCGCTTGAACGGGTACTTGGTGCCCAGATCGGACTGGAAACGCGACTGCACCTGCTCGCGCCAGTTCTTGTCCAGGTTCTCCTGCGTCGCGACCAGGCAGGCGCGCCAGGCTGCCGCTGCGGGCCGGCGCAGCAACATCGTCAGCGCTTCGTTCGCCCGCGCGGAGCCCCCTTCGGCATTCAGGCAGTGGGTCGCGGCAAAGACCCGCAACTTGCGAATCTGGTTTTCCTTGGTCGGCTCGGTAAATACGGCCCGGGTGTAGTCCGTCGACGCCAGCAGGGCATCCTCGGTCCGCAGGCCGACGAGCATCGTGCGGATCTCCTCGAGCAGGCCCAGGTACGCGTCACGCGGCTTGCCCGCATCCGGTTGCGCCTCGCGGTTGTCCACGAACAGGTGCAACGCCCGATAGGAATCCTCGATATTGCGCATCGCGCGCCGTACCTCGCGGCCCACCTCACCTTCATCCTCGTCGAAGCGCAACTGGGTCGAAGCCTCCTCGATCAGGGCGTAGAACGGTGCGTCTCCGTTCTTCAGATCCGTAATCAACGAAGTCGCCTGGTTCAGGCTTGTCTGTGTGCTGAAATCCACGTGCGACAGGAAGTGATTCCATGCCTGCTGGTAGTCTTCCTCGTAGAAAGAGATCAGCTCGCTGAGAATGCCGGCCGAGCGTCCATCGAAAACTTCCTTCAGCAGCCAATCCTCGCGCAGCTCTTCATCGCTGTTCAGGATGCGGCCGCGCACTTCCTCCTGCCAGCCCTTCTGGGTGAACGCGCCCGGTACGTCGACGCCGCTCTCGACACCGTCGACCACCTCGAGCGCCGTCAGACCGCCATGGCGTACCGGATCCAGCTGGAACGAAGCCACCCGGCGGTTCGTCTCGACAATGAGATGATCGTAGAAGGTCTGCGGACGCCAGTTGGCGCGCACGTAGTCGTTCCCTTTTTCGCGCAACCGCGGATCCGGGGTCTTGGTACCGCAATAGCGATCGAAAACGTCGGCATGTCGCTGCGCATACCGGACGTGCTCGTCGATCAGCGTCAGATCGCGATCCCGCACCTCGCCGTCGCGCGTCTGGTCGGTCCACAACTGCTGCAGCTCACCACTCATCAGGTCGGCATCGCCGTGAACGGGCGCGAACAGCATGCGGTACACCCGGTAACGATTGTAGAATCGCTCGTTGCCCTCGATATCGCCCTGCCGGGGTAGCGGCAGTTCGAGCTTCAGTTCCAGGACGTCCCGGCTGGGCAGGACCAGGACTTCGCGCAGACGCTCGAGGTAGATGTGACGCGCCTGGCCGTTCACTTCGCTGCCGCGATAGAAGCCCAGACCGAGCGTCGGACCGCGCTTCTTGTCCAGTTCATCCAGTCGTTCCAGTTGCAGCCTCAGTCCGTCCAGGGCCGTCAGGGCCTGACCGATCTCGGGCAATGTCGTGACGCCGCCCGAGACATTCAACGCCTGTTCGGCCAGGACCTTGGTCTCGTTCACCAGGGCCAGGTTGCGCCCGAACGAGATCGTCATCAGCGCACCGAAGGCGATCATCGCCGCGATCGCGGCGTACTGGAACGTTCGTTTCATGACGTGCGCCTGCTGCGCCGCGCCGCGGGTCGGGCGGGCGATCGTATGATCGGGCACGATGACTCGGCGGAACAGGTCGAACAGGAAGTAGGGACGCGTCGGGCCGGTCGGCGGGGGCGGCGCCGTCACCGCCGCGCTACCCGCACCGGGCAGACCGATGACCTGGCTGACCTCGGTCAGAACCGCGTTCGAGACCTCGCCCGTACCGCCGGCGCCGGTAAAGTAGATTCCGCGCATCAGGGGACTGGCTCCGTAGGCGTTGGCCTCGCCCATCGTGCGCACGAAGCTCTTCAGACCGGCGCGCAGTCGATGGAACTCCAGAGGGAAGAGGTACGACCCGGCGCGTACATTCAGATCATTCTCACGGACCATGACCATATCGCGACGACGGGCCAGTGTCTGATAGAGTACCTGGAACTCGGCATCGACGACCTTCTCCGGTTCCGGGTGCTTCATGTGCTTGCCACGGATCGTCGCGCCCAGGATCTGGGCGGAAGCGGGATCATCGAGAGTATGGAAGTACTCCTCGAAGCCGTGTACGCGATCCAGTTTCGTGATCACCACATAGACCGGGAACACCTGCTTCAGGTGGGTCCGCATCGCGTCGAGGCGGCGGCGGATCAGGCGCGCCTGCGACTCCAGCTCGCCCGCCGATTTCTCCAACAGGTCCAACGCCGAAAGCGTCACCACCGCTCCGTTGACCGGAGTCCTCGAACGCTGCTTGCCCAGTTGCTGCAGGAATACTGCCCACCCCGACTCGGCCGCGCGATCACCGTCATTGGAAGAGATTCCGAAGAAGCGTCGATCCGCTTCCAGTACGACGGCCTGGTTCGTGAACCACCACTCGCAGTTGACCGAGGTGCCGATCCCCTTCAGGTCACCCGGTCCCTGGTCCGGCTTCTGCAGGCCGGAGTTGCGGATCATCGAGCTCTTGCCCGATTCGGCCGCGCCCAGCACCAGGTACCACGGCAGCGCGTACAGCGCCTTCTTGCCGCCCTTGCCGCCCAACTCGGACTTCTTCAGCAGTTCGATGGCCGAGATCAGCTCCTTGCGAGCCTCCTCCTTGGCTTTTTTCTGCGCGGCGGAGGCCTGCTCGACGCTTTCATCCGCCTCGATGATGAGTGAGGCTTCGAGATCGTCGGCCTGCTTCTTCTGCTTCCTGCCGGCCAGGACGAACAGGATGATCTGCAGAATCAGCCAGACCACCAACAGCGAACCAACCGTGATCAGACGGGTCATGCCCCGGATGCCAAGCATCGGAGCCATGAACCAGAAGGCGCCAATGAGCAGCAGAAAGCCGACCCCGAGCAGCATCTTCGGATCCTTCAGGACTTTCAGCAGTATCGTCACAGCGTTCATGAATTCCTATCTCCCGGTAGTCCGGATCTCCGGCTAGCTGGCAGGCACGGGCATCAGGTTTACGGCCTGACCGGTCTGGTAATTGGCGATCACGTAGAAGATGACGAACAGCAGGATCAGCACGCCCGCCCCGATGCCCACGATGCGCCAGAACGGGAACGTGTCCTTCGCCGTGGCCGAGGGACTGTCACGGCGTTTGCCGTGCGGTGAGAGTTTCAGCTCGCGACGGTCCCGCGCATCAAAGCCCAACTGGTTGTTCAGATCCTGGATCACGGCCTCCAGCTGCTCGCGACCCGACAGCTTGTACTGTCCCTCGAAGCCCAACAGCAGGCACTTGTGGTAGACCTCCAGCACCGGGCGTTTCGATTCGCCCAACGCCCGGATCTCCTGCAACTTGGTGTAGAACAGCGAGCCGCCGCGCCGTTCGCCGAAGAACTGGTGTTGCAAAGGGCGATCGCGCCATTCCTCGCGGCGGATCCAATGGGAGTCCAGGATCGTCTCGTCCAGGAACACGGCCAGTGCGAACTTCACCGATTCGATATCGTCGCGCACCAGTCCCGCACCGATCGCTTCACTCTCCAGTGACGAAAAGAAGGTCACGATACGCTGCCGCAGTGTTTCGGTCTCGCCGAAGTCGGCCGAGCCGCGCAGGGACAGAACGAGGGAGAAGAGATCGGCGCTCAGATCGAGCAGGGAGGGCGGCTGTTGGGTCGCCGGGCGTTGATCCGCCATGGCTGTTCACCTTTCGGGAAATGCGTTTCGACGCGGACGAACCACCGGATCCCCCGACCCGGCGGTTCACGTCACTATTTCATGGCGATGAGCTCGAAGCGGCATTCGCGCAATTCGGGGCCACCGAGGTAGATCGCAACCGAACGGGCTTCCACGATCGAATCCCACGTTTCACCCGTATTGCCCAGCTGGAAATACGTGCAGCCCGCGGTCAGCGGGAAGTCGCGCGGCGGCACCGAAACATGGGTCAATGCCACTCCCGGATTGGCCGTCGAGACCAGGAAATCCACATTGTGGGGCGAGCCGACGATTACCGTACTGGGCACCTCTTCCCGGACCCGTGCCTCGGGCAGGTCACCGCTGACGGAAAGGAACCAGGTGGAGCCGCTCTCGAGCAGTGCCTTGTCCGCGACGTCGCCGACCAGCATGGTCTCGTCACGATTGTCCAGCGACACCGAGGCGTAACGCGAGACCTGAGAAACTTCGAGCAATTGCCGGATCAAGGTAGCCATGGCGTTGAAGGTAGCCCCGGGATCGGCGTGATCGTAGGGCGGCACATCGCGCGGATTGCGTCCTTCTCCATAGACGAAAGTGCACAGCGCGCCGGCCAATTGGGCCAACTCGCGGTAGACGTCATGCGGATGCCTCCCGGGGGTGCGCTCCAGGTCGGCCAGGATCGGGATGAAACTGTTGACGGTGTGCAACTGGACGAACTTGCTGGCTTCGTTGGCGCTGACCTCGACGATACCGCCTCCGCGCTGGCGCATCTGCTCGGCCAGGGCCGAACTCTTGCTCGTCAATGCTTCCAGAATCGACAATACCGTTTCCGACAGGTAGGGCGACGCACCGTGACACAGGCACGGGGGCGCATACCGATTCGAAAGAATGAATTTCGTATCCTGGCCCCGCTCGATCTCGGCGATCTTCAGCGTGACATAGCCATCCAGATTCTCTCCCGAGACCAGCAGCTTCAGATTCTGATGCGCAACCAGGATTTCCATTTCCTTGCCGGGCTTGTTCAGATCCTCGATCTGCACCGCGGCGCTGATGTGGCGACTCTCGACGACTCCCTCCTGACCCGGACCACGGGTCAGTGGCACACCGGCACGGTGATCGGGTACTGCCAGAAAGACGTCCAGCCGCGGCAGGTCGGTCGTGAAGTACTCCTCGAGCTGGCGGCCGGCCGGAATCGGATCCACGCCCGGCGCCCGGACCAGCGTGCCGTCCGGCAGGATCGCGTCCAGCTTCAGCAGTTTCAGGCGCCGGTTGTCCAGGGCCTCGACGTCGAACTCCAGCGAGACGACACCCCAGGCGTGCGGCACGAAGGTCTCGGCGCGAAAGCGGTCCTCGCCCGCAGCGAAACGGTCCCACTGCTGAAAGTGATGCGGTCCGAGGAACATCCCCTCGTTCCACACGATACGATGATCGCGGCTCATTCTCCCTGCCTCTCCGGTCGGAGCCACCCACGGTGGCCCGGTTCTAGTTCGAGCTCATCCGCTGCCCGCTGAGGTTCAATTCCTGCTTGGCACCGCGCTTGCCCAGTTCGTAGATCTTGCGCCGGTACGATTCGTCGGCGCGCTCACAAAAATTCGCCAGCACACCGATCGCCTTCGCTCCGTCGGGGCGAAGCACCGCCACCGTCTCGGTCCCTCCCGGCTCCACGAACGCCTTCGTCGGATCGTCGAGCAGGTCGCCACCGAGGACCTCCGCCGCGTTGTCCCACAGATCCTCGAAAGCCGCTGTCTGGAACTTCTCGGAATCCTTCAGCGCGTAGAAACGCACCGCGACCGGATGGCTGCGGCCGTCGTCGCCGCACGCATTCAAGGTCGTGGCACCTTTCAGAACGAACTGGTCTTTCAGCGTGCACGGTCCGTAACCGATCGTGCAACAGCCGCCGATCGCGAGCAGCACGGCGGCCAGAAGCACCACCGAGCCGATGCGGGAAATCGATGTCGAAGACATCTTCACTCCTTGATGTGCTGGGGCGTGAGCCCGTTCCTAGTTCGTCGGTGGATCCGGGAAACCGTTCAGCGGCGGATCCACCGGATTGTCATCGCTGCCGCCACCCATCAGCAGCACCGCCACCAGGACACCGGCCGCGGCTGCGCCCCAAACGATGGGCTTCTTGTACCATGCCTTGCCACCTTCGGATGCCTTCTCGGGCTCCGCCGCGGCCTTCACGCAGCTACCTTGAGCCCCCGCGAAAGCCGCGATCTCGTCCTGCGGAAAGGTCACCGGATCGGGTTTCCAACCCGGATCCAGATCCATGACGGCACAGAAGTCCTCTGCCGCCACGGTGTCGAGTCGCAGGCCGACGGCACAACGAGCACGCAACACATAGGCGTCACGCAGGTCGTTTCCGGACAACTGCCTGCCGTCAATCAGGCTCGACGTCAGTTCCAGTGCCTGTTGGAACTCGGCGAAATCATACAGATCCTGGGCGCGATCCAGATCCTGGCGCGGTGTGGCCATCGCCGCCGGCACCAACTCCTGGATCGGACACACCGTGATCAGGAAGAACGCCAGCAGGCTACCCGCCGTCAGACGCCAGGCGCCGTTCTGCCGATTCAACGTGATCATCATGGGCTCCTTTCATAGATCCCTCGTCTATTGATCATCCACTTGCTTCATATCGAACTTCACTCGAACCGTTTCGCCGCGCTTGATCTCGACCCGATAGCGCCGCGGCGACGCGTTCGCATCGACGGGCTTGACCTCGACTCGCGCGCCGCCGGCCTCCACCCGCCACAACTTGTCCACCACGAATCCGTCCTTGATCGCCGACAGCTCACGCTGTCCGACCAGAATCCGGTCGATGGGAATGGGCGTCTGTCCTTCGACAGCCCGACCATCCACCTGCAGTGCGCAAGGAACATTCGCGGCCACCCGCAGCGAGCCCACCTGGAACACGGCACGTCCGAGGCTGACCGTGTCGCCGGAGGTCGTCTTCTGCTTCGTCATCACGATGTCGCCCACGGTCGGTCCGTGGTGTACGCGGATGGTGTGGTTTTGTCCGGCCGAAGCCTGGATCACGGCCACCCGCTCGCCGGTCGAAACCTGCTTGCCGTCCAGGTAGATATCGCCAAAGGGCGAGACCACCAGTCGGAACCAGCCCGGCCCGGTCGCGACCGGAGTCGCCGGTTGCGTCTCGCGGGGCTTCAACTCGAACGCCAGAGATTTCTCTTCTCCCTCACGAATCCCCACGACCTTGCTCTGGCCCCGGTAACCGCTCTTTTCGGCGCGCAATTCCCAGCTGCCGACCTCGAGCGGGTCGGTCGTCAGGGGCGCGGTACCCAGTCGCTTGAATGCATCCGAGGAATTGCGCTTGATGTAGACCACCGTACCGGTCGGTGTCGCAGTGATCGACAGCGTGCCTGTCGGCGGCGCCGGAGCCGGAGTCGCCGCCGCGGGCGCAGGCTCGGACACCATCGCATCGGCGACGTCCGGAGTCTCGTCCCCGCCCAGATCGGCCACTTCGACGTTCGGGATCTCGCCGGTTTTCACCGCAGGCGTTCCCGACTGGCCCCCAACCTCCTGGTCTTCCTTCGAGTCGTTCGACGGTTCGGAATCCGCGTCGGTCCGTGACTCGGCAGAGGTCTCAGGCGTATCGACCAGCGCCACATCCGTGCCCGGATCCGGAGTGATCTCATCGCCACCCCGCGGCCAGAAGACGATGGCCAGGATCAGCACGACGACAACTGCCGCGCCGATACCTCCGTACATCACGATCGGATTTTTCTTCGTGCTGCCGCCGGCGGCGTCTTCCGGCGTTCGCGGCCGATTCAGTTGTTCGGTCTTCTGCTCGGATGCTGCGGTCGGAGGCGGGACGGCCCGTTGCTTCGTTACCTGTGCGTCGCTGCCCGAACCGGTCTTCGGCTCCGGTGGCGATTCGGGTCGCGGCGAACCTCCGGTGGGCGCCGAGGGCATGACCTGGGTCTTGCCGGCATCGAAATCTCCACCGGGCCGCTGGTAGGCCGGTACGATTCCCGACGCTTCGGCCTCGTGGTTCAGCTCGGTGATGGCCTCCTGGGCCTTCTCGTTTTCCGGGTCCAACGACAGCACATACGAGAACTCGCGCAGGGCATCGTCGATATTCGTCAGGCCCATCTTCTTGTAGTGGTAACCGCGCTTCAGATGGTTGCTGATGCCCTTGCGGCGTAATTCGTCGCTGAAGTCGCGCGGATCCTTCGCGAAACGGTTCAGGTAGTCGCGCTTGTACTTGATCAGCCCACCTGAATGATCCACCGACTCCATACAGTCCGAGAGCGAACGCAGCACCTGATCCATGCTCTGAAAGCGGCGGCTCGGATCCTTGGCCATCATCTTGAATACGAAAGTCTCGATCTCGGTCGTCAGCAGCGGGCAGCGCGCCTGGCTCAGCGGCGGCGGATCCTGGTTGATGATCCGCTCCTGCACCTCGGTCGGCGTATCGCCCTTGAAGGGCTTCTCGCCCATGATCAGCTGGTAGGCCATCACGCCGAGCGAGAAGATATCCGTACGCGCATCCAGTTCAGTGCCGGCCGCCTGCTCGGGCGACATGTACGATGGCGTACCGACCACGGTACCGGGCATCGTCAGGTCCTGGTCCGAAAGGCTGACCATATCGCCGGTATCACGAGCCAGACCGAAGTCCGCGATCTTCACCTCACCGCGCTTGGAAAGCAGGATGTTGCTGGGCTTGATATCACGATGGATGATGCCCTGCTCGTGCGCATCCTTCAGGCCGTAGGCGACCTCCTCGAGCAGCGCCAGCGCGATCTCGATGGGCATGGCCCTGGGTTCCTGGCCCTCGTCCTGCATTTCCTTGAAGATCTGGCCGGTATCCTTGCCGTCGACAAACTCCATCACGATGAAATAGATATCGTTTTCGCTGCCGAAATCGATCACCGAGGCGATGTTGTTGTTGCGCAGCGCGGAGGCGGCCTTGGCTTCCCGTTCGAAACGCGCGATAAAGCTCTGATCGCCGGCCATGCCCGGGTGCAGGACCTTGATCGCCACCGGGTAACCCAGGGTTTCGTGGGCTCCCTTGTACACGGTGGACATACCACCTGCACCGATCTTTCCCTTTACCGCGAACCCGTGGAATGATGTAGCCACGCTCGTACTCCTTGGTACTCGAAAACCGTGCGCCGCTTCCGCGGCAATTCGCTAGGCGCGATTCTGTCGCGCTACCTGTACCGTGATATTGTCCGGTCCGCCCCGCTCGCGAGCGAGTTCGACCAGCCGCTTGCACGCGCCCTCGGGCAGGTGCATCGAGACCGCGTGCAGGATCTCGTCCTGCTGCACGACCTTCGTCAGTCCGTCGCTGCACATGATCAGCGTGCTGCCGAGATTGAACTGCATCAATTCACTCAGTTCGACCGCCGCATCGCCCTCGTGGCCGAGCCAGCGCGTCAGCACATTGGCCAGATTCTGTTTCTCGGGCGGCAGGGACTTGCCCTCCCGCTGGTAGTCATTGGCCATCGAATGGTCGGCTGTCAGCTGGATCAGCTGGCCACGCACGGCCATGTAGGCCCGGCAATCTCCAACGTGCCCGATCAGAAGGGTCTCCCCCCGGACCGCCACGGCGGTGCAGGTCGTCGCCATACCGGCCTTCATCGGATCGGCCGCGGCCGCCGCGAAGATCGCCTGATTGGCCGCCTGAAAAGCGTCGAACATGGCCTGGGCCGGATTCACCGGATCGCCCTGCGCATAGAAAACCTGACTGACGGTCTCGACGGCCATATGGCTGGCCACTTCGCCGGCCGCGCTGCCTCCCACTCCGTCGGCGACGATGATCAGATGGGTACCGTCCGGTGTCGGCGCCGGCACATACCCCATGCAATCCTCGTTCTTCTTGCGACGACAGCCCAGATCACTGATCCCGGCCCGGTCCAGCTTTACGCTCGATCCGTTGGTTTGTATTTCGGACACTCGGTTCTCCCCGTTGTCAATCATCCGACCGGGGTTCCCTGCGCCCGGATGTTTTCCGATAGATCAATTCCACAGCTCCGCCCAGCAGGACGCGATCACCATCGCCCAGTTGAGCCGTTCTGACCTGCTGGTCGTTCACGGTCGTGCCGTTCGTCGACCGCAGGTCGGTCAGGATCACTTCACCGCCGCGTACCCGGATCACCGCATGGTGTCCCGAGACGCGCGGGTCCTCGATCACCAGATCACTGTCGGCCCGCGTACCCAATGTCAGGCCCGAACGCGGCAGCGACTGCTCGACGATACGCCCGTCATGATAGCGGATCCGCAACCCGCCCGCGCTGCGACGCGGCATCCACCACAGCAGGAACCCGCCTGTCAGGACCGCGACAGCCGCCAGCGACAGGAGCACCACGACGACCGGGTTGACGCCCATCAGCGCCGTCGGCGCCACAATCAAGCCGTTGCCGCGCAAACCTCCGGCCAACGCCACCTCGACCTGAACCTCGACCGGCAATTCAGCGGCCTCATCCGCCGGGATGCGTACCATGCGAACGGAATCCGCCATACGCAGGAATCGCCGCAGATCCGCGCCCGAGCGAAAGACGGTCGATCGACCGCCGGTGCGCCGAGCCAATTCACGCAGGCGTGCCGCGCCGTCCTCGTCCCCGTTCAGGATCAGCGCATACACCGCCACACGGGCCCGGGTCGCCGCATCCACGCAGGTCGCCAACGGATGTTCGCTCGGCAGATCCTCGCCGCCATCGGCGATCACCAGCAACGTACGCCGCACGGGGGCCTTACCGTGCACATCCACAGTCGACAGCTCGCGCAATACCTCCAGCACGCCATCCCACAGCCGACTCGGCCGATGTCCGGGACGAAGTGCCTTGATCTCCGCTTCGCTTACCGGGTCCTCACCCGGCCTCTGCACTTTTACCAACTCGCCATCGATCGCATACAGACCGCTCGCATCGCCGGTGCGCGTCGCCTCGAGGGCATCGCGCACGAGGGGGCCGACCACGACCGGCGTCTCCCGGCCTCCCAGCAGAACGGCCCAGACCCGCGGCAGCGACCGCGGATCCAGCAACTCGAAATCCTCGATCGGCTCGGCACCGAGTTTCAACCGCAGATCGTCCCGGGCAAAATCCAGGGGCGCGCCACTGTCGTCCACGATACCGATCGGCAACAACCAGTGCCCCGGGACCGGTAGCCCCGGCTCGAGGATCAACTGGGGCGCCGCCTGGGCACCCAGCGCCAACAGGGACACCAGAAGCACGCCGGACAAGGTCCCAGGCAGCGCCCCCCAGTGTACCTGCACCCCGTTGGAGGGACAACGCATCTCCCCATCCGCCGGAGTGGATGGCGCCTTCATCAGTCGGCCGCCAATCCGAAGACTTCCGGCTGCCTCAAAACTACTGCCGCCGCCAGAAAGCGTGGCACATACTCGATCGTTTCCTGCTTCAGGCAACCGTCACCCGCCGAAGCTACATCCCAGAATTTCCAGGTCGAGCGCCAGTTGCCGTTTTTTTTCAGGCAGCGCGCCATCCCGTTCTCACCCTTGTTGTAGGCGGCCACGGCGCACAGGAATGCATTGGGTCCGAACATGTTCAGCAACGAATTGATGTAGCTGCACGCTGCCCGGGTCGCCTTCTGCGGATCGACACGTTCGTCCACGGTATCGTCCACGCGCAGGCCATGGGCGCGTCCGGTCGAGGGCATGAACTGCCAAAGCCCGCGAGCCTGGGCCGAACTGGTGACTTCCGCCCGGTAGCCGCTTTCGATAAACGGCAGGTAGCAGAAGACCTCCGGCAACTGTTCCTCACGCAACTGCGCGCGGATCATGGCCAGGTGCGGGCGGCCTCGCTGGTAGGCGCGCTCGGTGAATCCACGTTTGTCCTCGGTCCAGAACTTCACGAAACGTTCGACCTCGTCGCGCATACGCTGCGGGATGGGCCGGGTCCTGGTGTCGACTCCGAACTGGGCCACGATTCGCGAAAGCTCCCGGTCCAGGTCGAAGGCCGGAGCGCCCCCGGACGGACGAACTTCGGGCTCCGGTTCAGCCGTGGCCACCTCTTGCGTGGCCTCGACCGCGGAGAGCGAACGGTACACATCATACAGGTCCCGGCCCGCCAGCATCCGTTGCAGGTGCTGACGCTCCGATGCCTCGCGCAGGGCATCGGCGAACTCGTCGTCCGTTTGCCGGTCCGGTCGCAATTCATCCGCTCCGATCAAGGATCGACGGGCGATCGCGAACTGGGCTTCGGCCACCTCGGTGCGCGGCGGCTGGGCATCGACCGCCTCGATGGCCAGACGCAGGCTCTCGGAGACCTGGGCCAGATACATGTCCCGCGTCCAGAGCGGTTCGGCCTGACTGGTCGAGGACTGGAACAGCGCTGGCACGACGATCAACAACACCGCGGCCAGGACTCCGGCCGCCGCACCCGTCATCGCCAGGGCACTGGGCAACCAGGTCTTCTTCACCGTGTACGACGCACTCCCGAAAACCACGGTGTCGCCCGGTATCAGCCGCGTGCGCCGCACCGTATCACCGTTGACCACCGTGCCGTTCTTCGAGCCGCTGTCCAGCAGCGTGACCCGTCCCTGGTGGAACTCGATTTTTGCGTGGACTCCCGACACCGCCGGCTCGTCCAGTCTCAGATCGGCCGTCTTGTTGCGCCCGACGATGGACAACCGCCGGCGCAGGACGAACTGGGAACTTCCGTCCTCCGGCACCAGGGCCAGGCAGAACAGTTTGTTCTGATAGTCGACCTGCCGGGGGGACGGTGCTGCAACGGCCGTCAGCGTGAAAGTGAAAGCGGCATTGCCGCCGAAGTCGATCACATCGCCGTCCAGCAACTGGGTCCCGTCGGTGCGCTCGCCATTGACATAGGTTCCATTCAACGAATTCTCGTCACGGATCCACCAATTCCCATCCTGGAACCAGACTGTCGAATGCGACCGACTGAGCGAGGAATCGGGAATCGTCGCCTGCACATCCGCAGAACGACCCACCGTCGTCGGCGCCGAGGACGACAACACGAACGTCGACAACGTCGAACCACTGACGGGCACGAGTCGCGCGTTGGTATCTGTCGGTGCCGTCGGCATCGAGCACTCCGGGGTTGGCACGGCCAGTCATTGAAACCGGCGTGCGTCTACAGCTTCAGGCTCTTGAAGATCATTTCGGTCATTCCGACCTTCACGCGATCTCCATCGTTCAAGGCCACCTCTCCGACAGGCAGGTCGTTCACGAAGGTGCCGTTCGTCGAATTCAGATCCTTGATCCAGAACGAGCCGGCACGGAATACGACCTCGGCGTGTTGCGTCGAGACGTAGGTGTCACGGCCCAGCGGGATCTCGCAGGTCGGGCTCTGCCCCATCCGCAACGTGCCGGTGGGCAAGCGATAATCTTTTCCGCGTTCATCGCCCACGACGATCACCAGCCAGGCCACGACGGCCTCGTTCGTCACCGGCGTACTCAGCACCTGAGTCACCTCGTCGTCGGCAATCCCCGCCGGGGGCGGAGGCGGAGGCGCCACAGCCGGTTGCGGCGGCGGAGGCGGAGGCGCCATGGGCTGACTGGCGACCGGCGGACCCGGCGGACCCGGCGGGCCCGGCGGACCTGGGGGTGCCGGTGGGCCCGGGGGTGCCGGTGGAGCGGGCGGCGCCGGTGCCGAAGGCTGACCGGCGACCGGAGGTATCGGGGGCGGCGCCTGCGGAATCGGCGGCGGTGGTGCCATCGGTGCCGAGGGCGCATTGACCATCG
>JANTGJ010000069.1 GCA_024762975.1 Candidatus Krumholzibacteriia bacterium | reverse complement strand
CAGCACGCGGTCCTTGTCCAGAAACCAGCGAACGGCCGGCACACGGTCATTGGCGTCGTACTTCTCGGTGGTGCCCGGCACATCCACCACCGGGGCACTGGCCCAGAACCAGGAACCGCGAGTCAGGGTGATCACGTCCGAGGCATCCACACCCTCGAAATCCTCGAGGTAGACCCGGTCCATGGTATTCGGGTTCGGCAGCGAGACGGCCAACTCGCCGGACAGCTGGACCCGGCTTTCGCGCTCGCTGTTGCGGCGGCTGAGGAAATTGGCCACGTGGGTCAGTGCATAAGGCTTGAAGGTGTGCTGGAAGTTGATGTTACCGACAATCATGCGATTGGGCTCCTCGCCCAATTTCGCTTTCTTGCCGACGATGGCCTCGGCCTGGTAGAGCCAGGTCGTGGACATTTTCGAGTCACGTCCGATATCGTAGCCGAGGTTGAATCCGATCAGACTCGTGTTGCCACCGCCCACGAACGGTGCGTAGGAGAAGTTCACCGAAATCTTTGAACTGGGCGTCAGGATCGCGTTGTCGCCCTTGAGCGTGATCTGACCGAACGTGTAGTCGATCTCGTAGTCGGTGCCGCGCTGCAGCGTACGGCCGTCCAGCGTGACCGTCTCGCTGCCTTCCTCGATATTCGAAGCGCCCAGACTGAAACTGCTGGCGGCCGAGGCATGCGATGCGATGATCTTGAAGTAGCCGGAATTGTTGTAGTAGCTCGACAGGACCTCCGGATCGTACAGGTCCGGTGCCATATGCCCGGCCAGGAATCCGCCCCATACCGGCTCACCGGCGTAGTTGGTATAGGTCGTCGAGTCCGCTGCAAAAGGCTGTGGGAAATTGAGCGGGAACTTCAGCAGTCCGTTCTCGAGATCAAAGAGGTACGGATCGTTCTTGTCGGCGATCCCGTCCGGCCCTCCGCCCCGTCCGTCGTTGTTGTCCAGACCAAAGATCCGCAGATAGGGTATGCCGTTCTCGTCGAGCTCCGGGTGGGCCTCACCCTGCTGGGCGCGCTCGATGCGCAACTCGAACGTCTCCGGGTCGATCCGTGCGCCACCCAGCGGGTAGATATTCCGGAGTACGTACTGGAAGGTGTAGGGCTCTTTGTCGGTTTCCTGCGCCTTCAACAGCTTCATGCGGTAGTGGTTGACGCCGTTGATCGGATAACGATTGTTGTCGTCCTGACCGGGGATATCCCCCACCTTGATCACGTCCGTCCCATTGGTCAGGCGGTAGGCCACGGCAAGGATCGTCTCCGAGGGCATCTGCGTGCGCAGATCGATGGCCACGAGGTTCCCGTTGATGTCCAGCATCGTCTCGAAGGGCACCGCACGCCACCGCTCACCGATGACGTAGGGATGGTCGAAATCCGGCGGAATCGGATTGTTGTTGTGCCAGAAGGTTCCGGTGTCATCGAGGTAGGCGGCCACGTTCAGGATGTCGTCCTCGAGCTGCGAGCCATCGCCCTTCTGCTCGTAGATGTAGATGCTGTTCGGATCGATCGAGTAGCCGGCAGGCGCTCCCGGGTTGTCCAAAGCCGGAATGTCGAGATAGAAAAACCGGTTGTTCAGGTACTGGTAGGAAAAGAATACATTGTCTTCCAGCGTTCCACCGGAACTGTTGAACGTCTTGGACGATGCCTCGGCCTTCTGCTTGGAAGCGACGACCGTGAAGTCCGCGCGGCCTACCTGGCCGGTCACTTTCACGCCGAACAATCCCGATTTGTTCGAGCTGTAGCCCAGCAGATTCGAGTTGGGCAGCGTCAAACCGACATCACCGGCTTCGATGGTCTTGATGACCTCGTCCTCGAGCCCGCGGTACATCAGCTTGATTTTGGTGCCCTCGGGACCGATCGCCTCGCTGTCGTGGTCCACTTCGATGATGATCTTCTCGCCGATGGTACCGGAGAGATTGACCTGCAGCTGCTGCTTCATGTCCAGACTCGGGAAGTAGGACTGGCTCTGGACCCGTTCGTTGGGGATGAACGGCTTGATGACCGTGCTCTCGCCTCCGATCGAGATGTGTTCGCGGCCCGAAATCTTGATCCGGGTCTTCTCGCCGCGGCCGATGATCTTCTCGAGCGTTCGAGGCAGCTTGATCGGAATCGTCAGATTCAACAGGTCGGTGCTGCCAGGACCGCTCTGCCCCTTGCCCAGGACATTCAGCGAGCGCGACCAGACCTGCTCCCGGTCGACCGCCCGCAAACGTTCCTGACCTTGATTCAGGTCGTCCAGGAAGAGATCCACGACCGGGTCATCGACCGGTCGCGGCGGATAGTAGACGAAGCCACCATCGAGAACCTGGCGCGCCGGGAACAGAAAGAAATAGGTGGGGTATTTGATACGGGTCATCAGGCCGAGCGTACCGTTGAACTCATCGACCTCTTCGATCCGCACGAGATCCACCCGGGATTTCGTCTGCCAATTCTTGCGAATCGATTTGTACAGGGAAGGACGCGGATCAGCATCCCGTAACGGATCGACACCCAGTCGGGACAGGCGTTTGCTCAGGACCAGACGATCGATGCCCAGCAGGCGCGGGTCATCGGTTGAGGTAATGACGGGGTCGAGTCCATACAGATAGAAACCCGGGTAATCGGGGTCGGCCAGAGCCTGACGCGGGGCCGGCGGCAACAGCAGCGCCAGGAGGACCAGGATGGACAGGAGTCGCAACACAACGCAGGCCTCGGATCGGGGCGCCCGTGGCAAGATCCGGCGGTTTTGCCGCCGCGTCCCTTGCCCTTGCTCCTGCTGCCGTTGTGACATTCCTTGTCTTCCATCACTTCCTGCGCCAGTATTGGCTGACACGGGCGGACGTTGTCCCCGAAAATGGTCAAGTTGGCCACGGGACTGGCCAGTACCGGACACCGTGAGTGGGGAAAACTCGCGGAAAGGATCCGCAAAAACAACTCGGGAAAACCGGTTTTTCGAATCACTTACCATCGATGCCACACCCACCTCGGACTGTCCGCGGTGAGGCCGGATGCTTCGAGGGTGATGATCCGGGCACGGAGCAATTCGTTTATGTTCCTGATCTACAGGCACTTGCTGGTGGCGGCGACCGGTCCGTTCTTTTTCGGTCTATTCGTGATCACCTTCCTGCTGATGATAGACATCCTGTTCAAGTACGTCGATCTCTTTGTCAGCAAGGGGATTCCATTCCTGTTGGCCACCAAGTTCCTGATCCTCAGCCTGGGCCACATGTTTGCACTTTCCGTACCAATGGCGGTCCTGATCGGCATCCTGATGGCTGTGGGGCAATTGGCCTCGGATCAAGAAATTACGGCGCTCAAGGCGAACGGCATCAGCCTATGGCACGTGTTGGCCCCCCTGCTGCTCTGGGCCGGATTCATCGGTGCGGTCCTGACGGCCTACAACCACTACATTTTCCCCGAATCGAACCACACCCTGGCAAATCTTCTGTACGACATCAATCGGAAGAAGCCCATGCTCGAGATCCGCGAACTCCAGTTCACGGAAATGAACGACAAGATGACGATTTTCGTAAAGAAAAAGGACGATCTGACGGGCCGCATCGAGGATGTCACGATCTTCGAAAAGGCCCATCCGAACGACCTCTCCCCTCGCCTGACGGTCGCCGAATGGGGTCTGATCCATACCGATCACGCGACCGATTCAATGGTCCTGGAGTTACACGACGGCGAGATCCACGAACGGCCCGATCGGGACGATCCGGACAAGTACCAGGTTACGCGTTTCTCCCGGAACAATGTCGTACTGAACAATGTCGAACGTGATTTCAAGGAGTCGAATCGCAAGTCACGCGGCGACCGCGAGATGAATTTGAACGATCTGTGGGAAGCCGCTGCGCGGGAGAAGGCCAAACAGTCCGAAGTACAGGACCGGGTCTTCGGGCTGGCCAACACGCTGGCGGAGTGGCAGTTCCGGTTGCTGGACCAGAAGAGCCGCTCCGAGATCCTGGGCAATCGGGCCGCTCCGCAAACCGAACCGAAGCGCCGCCAATTCCTCGAGGCTCGATTTCGCGCCACGGTCCTGAAAGCGGAACGTGCGATGAGTCAGGCGGGTTACCAGGAAAAAATCAACGGGCAGAATATCATCCGCGCGAATCGGTACCTGGTGGAGTTCCACAAGAAGTTCGCCATCCCCTTCGCCTGTATTGTTTTTGCGTTGCTGGGCGTTCCCATGGCCGTGACGACCTCGCGCAGCGGCAAGGGCATCAGCGTTTCGCTGGCGCTGGGCGTATATATGCTCTACTACTTTTTCCTGGTGGGCGGTGAACGTCTGGCCGATCGTGGACGCCTGGACCCGTTCCTCGCCATGTGGGCGGCGAATATCGTACTGCTCGCATTGGGCATTCCACTTTTCCTGCACACCGTGCGCGAAACCAGACTGTGGGACTTTACTTCACGCCTGCGCCATCGAAGGCAACCGGCGGCGGAAACGGAGATCGAGTCTTGATGTCCATTGTCCACCGACATGTTCTGGCATCGTTCCTGCGCAATCTGGGACACGCCATGGCCGGTGCCCTGGTACTTTTCACCTTGCTGGATCTGCTGGACCACATCGGCAGCTTCGTCGACAACGAAGCCGGCGCCTGGACGATTGCCAGCTACTACTTCTACAAGATGGGATGGATCGTCGACACCGTCCTGCCGATCGCCATGCTGATGGCGACCCTGTTCACGATCGGCACGATGGCGCGGTATCTGGAACTGACAGCCCTGTTTTCCTCCGGGTGGTCGTTGATGAGCGTGTCGCGACCGCTCCTGGTTTTGTCGGTGCTGATGGCATTCGCCTCGCTGGCCTGGCGCGAGTATGTGCTGCCCGAGGCCAACGCGCGTGCTCATCATGTTTGGGAAGTCGAAATCCACAAGCAGCCGGATCGCATCAACCCCACCCAGCGCGTGACCCTGACCGACGATCAGGGGCGTATGTACTACGCTCGCGAGTTCGATCCCAATTCGGGGGTCCTGACCGGACTGAAGATCATCACGGCTGTGGATGCCCGAGTGGTCGAGCGCATCGATGCCCAACGCGCGGAATGGGATGGACAATCCTGGACCTTGATCGACGGAAACCGGCGCACGTTCGAGGACGGTCACGAAGTGATTACCTCGTTCGAGCGTCTGACAGCTCGCGATCTGACCGTCGACCCGAAGAGCTTCTATCAGGACCGGATCCGCCCCGAAGACATGAATATCGGGCAGCTGAAGCAGCATATCGACCTGATCAGGACCAGCGGTGGCGATCCGACGACCAGTTTGGTGGATATTCAGTTCAATCTGGCCTTCCCGATGGTGAACGTGATCGTCGTCTTCATGGGATTGATCCTGGCTTCGGGGCCGCGCAAAACCACGATCGCCTCGGGATTCGGACTCACGTTGCTGGTCAGCTTCGGCTACTTCCTGTTCATGAACCTGGGACGATCGCTGGGCCACAACGGGACCCTGCATCCGATCATCGCCGGTTGGTCGGGAAATCTGCTCTATGCGGCGATCTGCCTGATCCTATACCTCCGAGCCCGGCGCTGAGATCCCCTCATTCCCTGTCCCCAGCCCCGAACTGGAATTCTCCGTACTCCTTGCCCGCTCCGGTCTGGCTTGATATATTGATGCGACCAGGCGGAAGGAGTTCGGGCAGGGGCCCGACCTCACCGGAATTTGCCCGGATTAGCCCCCCAAGGGAGAAATACCGCAGATGAAAACCGCTTTGAAGATTGCCCTGCCCGCCCTTTTGGTGTTGGCGATGCTCCTGACTGGCTGCAACGACGAATCCGAGCCCGAGTTCACTCGGTTGGTCATCAATCCCCAGTGCGGTGTCGTACCCCTGGAGATCGAAGGCTACGCCACAGCGAGCGGAGGCAACGAATCCGGGGACCCGACGGGGGGGAACAACAATCTCGAGATCGACTGGAAGTTCGGTGACGGTTCCACCAGCAACACCTCGCTGACCTACCATATCTTCGACGAGCCCGGTATCTACACGGTGGAAGTCACGGCCAAGGATCCCGACGGCAAGATCGCCTCGATCACGATGCCCGTGACCGTGCGCGCCGATACGTTGACCGTGCAGGCGGAATCGAATTTCCACGGCGAGCTGATCAACCCGGGTGACGAAGGGGTTGTGGCGACGGGTCAATCGGTCTTTTTCGGGCTGGTTGCATCTGCCTGCGAGATCGATCCGGACGAGGACGACAACTACCGCAGCCTCAGCTACGACTGGAGCATGAACGATGGCACCGGCACCCATTTCTACACCCGGAACCCGGTCTACTCGTTCCCGGTGGCCGGTTCCTACGAAGTGAGCGTAGCGGTTACACTGCCGGGGCTCGCTGCGACACGCCACTCCACGCTGCAATTTACGGTGGTCGATCCCTGATCGACCGGTCGGCGTCGGATTGCCCCAGCAAAACGGAAAGAGGCGAAGCCCATGGGCTTCGCCTCTTTCATTTTCCATCGCCTCCAGCTGGGATCAGGAGCGTGGCTCCTCTCCCGCTAGTTGGCTGCTTTTTTCAGATCATCGACCAGATCCAGACGCTCCCAGCTGAGGTCCACATCCGTCCGGCCGAAGTGGCCGTAGGCTGCGGTGGGCTGGAACACCGGCTTGCGTAGTTCCAAACGCTCGATGATCCCGGCCGGAGTCAGGTTCACGGCCTGCCGCACCGCATCGGTGATCCGGTGGTTCTCGATCGCTCCGGTACCATAGGTGTCCACATTGATCGAGACCGGCTCCGCCACGCCGATCGCGTAGGCGAGCTGCAGTTGGCAACGCTCGGCCAGCCCGGCAGCGACGATATTCTTGGCCACCCAGCGCGCCGCATAGGCCGCCGAACGATCCACCTTGGTCGAATCCTTGCCACTGAATGCACCTCCACCATGGCAGGCACTGCCACCGTAGGTGTCGACGATGATCTTGCGCCCGGTCAGCCCGCAATCGCCCTGCGGTCCTCCGATGACGAAACGGCCCGTCGGATTGATGTGTGCCTTGTAGCCGTCATAATCAATGCCAAAGTCGGCCAGGACCGGCTCGATCACCTGCGAGCGGATGCCGTCATGCAGATCCGCCTCGGAAACCTCCGCACCGTGTTGCGTAGAGACGACGACCGTGTCGATGGCGACCGGTTCGTGTCCATCGTAACGGGCCGTCACCTGGGTTTTGCCGTCGGGGCGGACCCAGGGCAGCGTACCGTCCTTGCGCACGGCGGCCAGACGTTGAGCCATGCGGTGGGCCATGGTGATCGGCAGCGGCATCAGCACGTCGGTCTCGCGGCAGGCATAGCCAAACATCAGCCCCTGGTCCCCCGCTCCGCCGGGGTCCACACCCTGGGCGATGTCGGGCGATTGCTCATCGAGCGTAACCATCACCGAGCAGGTATTCCCGTCAAAGCCGTATTTGGCCCGGTCGTAGCCGATGCCACAGATCGTCTTGCGCACGAGCGAGGGAATATCCACATACGTGGAAGTCGTGATTTCGCCGCCGAGAATGGCAACGCCGGTGGTGACCATCGTCTCACAGGCAATGCGTCCGTTCGGATCAGCGGTCAGGATCGCATCGACGACGGCGTCGGAAATCTGGTCAGCCATCTTGTCCGGATGACCCTCGGTTACGGACTCGCTCGTGAACAGGAATTGTTCGCTCATGTTCTTTCTTTCTGTCCGGCACGGAGCCGTCGGTTCAGGGGTTCCCACCCCGCGAAAGGATGCTCTTCAGATTTTCGATGCGCTCGACCGGCATGGGATCGACGGCGCGACGATGCGCGATGTGACAACTCAGGTAGTCGCCATACTGAACCAGCGAGAGGACTCGGGCCAGTGCGGAGTCGCCCGTGGCTACGATTCGGTGAATGGAGGAAAATTCGTTCGCCAGCAACTTCGCGGTTGCGTCCCGGCGAATTCGGTCCCTGGAATCGGTGACTCCACTCTCCAATATGACAAGAACAAAGCGCTCCCGCAACGATTCGGACAGGTCCCAACCGACCAGATCGTTGTGATCCAGCTCGGGAAACGCGACGACCAGCGCCGGTATCTTCGAGTTCTCGTTCAGCTGCGCCTTCCAGCGTACCCCCACGGCGTGCGCCTCGGCTCCTGCCGTATACAGCACCGGGATTCGGTCGGTCAGCAATTCGGCGAGCGCGGCAACCGGGATGACATCACTCGTTGCAGGGACCGGCTCGGCATACCGCTCGTGGGTCCACGGCGCAAGACATGCAGAGGTTCGGGCGCGCAGCTCGTCGGCGGCGGCCGCGATCTCCTGGGCTGGATCCGCAATCGCCCCGAGACGATGCAGCACGTGCAACAGCGCCCCGAGTCCGTGACCCAGAGCCGCCCGAGGGGGCAACCCCGTCGGCAACTTGACCCGCGGGAATCCATCGGCGCCCAGTGCCAACGCCTCGAGTTCCCCGCCCGAGGTGATACTCACGATCCGGCAGCCCCGTTCACGGGCTTCGGCCAGACCGGCCAACGTTTCTTCCGTGTTGCCCGAATAACTGACGGCGATCACCAGGTCTTCGGCTGTCGTCCAGGCCGGCAATCCGTAATCACGGCGAACGACCAGTTGAATTCCCGAGGCGTCCAACAGCGGCTGCACCAGATCGCCGGCGATCGCCGATCCGCCCATCCCGCACAAGACCATGCGTCGACAATCCGCAGGCTGGGCACCGATCGTATCGAGACCGGGCAGGTGTGCCGCCGCTTCCAGGTCGTCCACCAGGCCGGTCACCAGCGCCAACATCCGCGCGGTACCGCCCGTGGGCCAATCACTGCTCATTCTGTGCGCCCTCCCACCGTTCCTTCTTGCGAGCCGTCACATAGTCCTCCAACCACCGGTTGGCTTCTTCGGCGGTCGACAACGAGAGCAGTTCATCCACGACCTGTCGCGCCTCCGACAAGGTCGTCCAGCGGATCACCTGTTTGACCTTCGGCAGGGCGGCTCCGTGCAGGCTGATCTCGTCCAACCCCAGGCCGAGCAGTACTTCCGCCAAGCGGGTTTCCGACCCCATCTCGCCGCACAACCCCGCCCAGATCCCGGCATCATGCGCCGCATTCACCGTGTCACGAATCGCACGCAGGATGGCAGGATGCAGCGGTTGGTACAGGTAGGAGACGCGACTGTTGCCCCGGTCCATGGCCAGAGTGTACTGGATCAGATCATTCGAGCCGATGGAAAAGAAGTCGCACTCGCGCGCCAACAGGTCGGCCGTCAGCACGGCGGACGGAGTCTCGATCATGATGCCGGTATCAAGCGGGGCTGCGTACTCGACATCTTCCTGTTCGAGTTCATGCACCGCTTCTTCGCAAATCTCGCGCGCCGTCCGCAATTCAGCCACGCCGGTGATCATCGGGAACATCAGCTTGGCCGGTCCGGCCGCTGCTGCGCGATGGACCGCCTTGATCTGCGTCTTGAACAGGTTTCGATTGGCCAGCGAAAAGCGAATGCCACGCCAGCCCAGGAAGGGGTTGTACTCACGCTTGGCGCCGAGATAGTCCGTCACCTTGTCGCCACCGACATCCAGGGTACGGAAGATCACCGGGCGGCCCTTCATGCGGCGCACCATTTCCGAGTAGACCGTCACCTGGTCTTCCAGGCTGGGAATACGCTTGCGCTGGAAAAACAGATACTCGGTCCGCAACAATCCAATGCCCTCGGCGCCTCGGGCCAGCGCTTCATCCACCTCGATGGGCAGCTCGATGTTGGCCATCATCCGGACACGGTGCCCATCGGGCGTGATCGCCTCCAGATCCTTCAGCCCGGCCAGTTTTTCGTTGATGTCGACCAGACGCCGCTGCAGTAGCGTGAAGCGATCGCGCGTCTCCAGATCCGGATTGGCGATCAGCAGCCCCTCGGTTCCATCGACAGCCACCGTCCGCCCGGGCTTCAACCGTTTCGAAGCATCCTTCAATCCCACGACGGCGGGAACTCCGAGTGAACGGGCCAGGATCGCCACGTGACTGGTCGCACCGCCCTCGTCGGTGACAAACGCCAGGACTTCGCCGCCGGTCAGCGTTGCGGTGTCACTGGGTGTCAGATTGCGCGCCAGGATGATCGACGGTTCCTCGGGCAGATCCGGCTCGACCGGTCCCGTGCCCAGAAACGCGCGCAAGACCCTCTGCTCGACGTCCCGCAGATCGTTGACCCGCTCTCGGAACGTGACTTCTTCGATCTCCAGGAAACGCGCAGTGACATCGCCGACCGTCTTGGCGAAAGCAGCCTCGGCGTTGATTCGGTCCAGTTGGATTGCCGCCAGGGTAGCGTCCCAGACCATTTCATCTTCGAGGATGAACAACTGCGACGAAAGGATCTCGGCCTCTTCCGGCCCCAGGTCCCGCTCCAGATGCTGGATCAACTCCTGGATTTCGTCCCGGGCCTGAGCCACCGCGTCCTGAAAGCGTTTCTTTTCTAGGGGAATTTCTTCGGGGGGAATGGAGCGACGGACGGGGACCACCGTACGCACCCGGAGCTTGTGAATCGGTCCGACCGCGTAGCCCGAAGAGGCCGCGATCCCCTGATATTGAATCGGTTTCATTCTCCGGCTTCCGGTTCTCCCAGCTCCACTTCGATCAGGCGCAGGATGCGGTCGCAAGCTTCGTCTTCATCCGGCCCGGTGACCTGGACTTCGACCTCGGTCTGATATTCGGCCGCCAGGCTGGCCAGCCCCATGATGCTCTTGGCATTGGCCGACTTGCCATTGTACCGGATGGTGACCTCGGAATGGAAGCTTTTGGTCAATTTCACGATCCGACCGGCAGCTCGCAGGTGGAACCCCACCGGATCGGAAACGGTTGCGTTCGCAATCCTCAAGATCGAATTCCCTTGATGGGTTGGAGAGAGAGATCCAGACGCCCCAAATCTAGCATATTTTCCTCAGATGGCAAAGGCCAGCACGACCGCCAGCAAAGATGCGAGGAGCAACAGTCCCTCGCCCGGCAAACGGCGGCGCAGCAAGGCCGGCAGGGCCCAGCCCACGATCAGCCCGATCCAGGGCAGGACGTGCCCTCCGACCAACTCGTTCGATCCCAATCGGGCCAGCAGGGCTCCCGAGACCAGACCGATGGTCCCGGCCGCCGTCCTTCGCGAAATTCGGATCCAGCGATGCCAGCGTTCATCGGCCAACAGGTCAACCAGATCCAGACCGAGCGCGTATCCGCGGCCCAGGGACACCCAGCGCAGTACGAACTGCAGCAACGCGAAACCGGCCACCACCACCACCACACCCTGAGTCCAGCCGACGATCGCCAGCAGGCAGGCGCCCATGGCGACCGTGGGCTGCAATCCCAACCAGAAGAGCTGATCCCCGAGCGAGGCAAAGGCTCTGCCCAGCGAATCCCGAAAGACCGTCGCTGAAAGACCGGTCGGCCGGCCCGCCGCCTGATCATCCTCCAGCCGGATCAGCCCGCCGATCAGATAGTTGGACAGATACGGGTTCGTATTGAAGAACTCATAGTAGCGTCGACAAAAGAGGCGATCACGATTCAGGTTCCGTGACTGTTGGCTCAGCCAGGGCAGCATGGTCGCCAACAACCCCAGATTCTGCATTCTCTGGCCGTTCCAGGAGGCTTGGAGCGTAAGTGAGCGCAGAAATACCTGCCAACGCAGCCGCAAGGCGAGACCGGGACGATCGTTGCCCGTCATAACACCCACCTCGCAAGTCCGAAAGCCGCCGCCGCACCGGCGATCATCCAGCCCCAGCTGCGTCTCCCGGCGAAACGATCGACCAGGGTGCCGATGCCCAATCCCGGCAACAGCAACGGCAGCATCGCCGCCGCCTCCACGCCGCGGTCGGGAAGTCTGTCGAATGCGGGCAGCCAGAAGCGCAGCAGGATCAGCAGGTAGAGGATTCCGAAAATCAGACCGCGCAGGAAGGTCGTCGCCAGACAGCGGAAGTGCAGGCGCTCGATTCTTCCCAGCAGGCCGTCGCGAAGTGTAAGATGCCCTTCGAGCATCCACAGTACGTGCGCACGGCGTTCCACCTGGATGAGCCAATGGCCAAAGGCTCCCAGCAGTCCGACACCCAACACCGACCAGCCCGTCAGGGCAAGAGTCTCGCGGATCGCATCGGTCCAGGGCAATCCGATCTGATATCCGCCCAGCACGACAGCGCCGGTTCCGGCGACGACCGGAATGGTCCCGTCCCCGACGAACGACTGGCCGACCGGAAGATCACCGGCCTTGATCATCTGGATCAGCAGACCGAGCACCAACCCGGAGTAGGGATCCCCACAGAACCATCCGGTGACCACACCGGCCGGGAGCGGTTGGCTGAACCAGGTCTGAGCCAGCGCGGTATCATCCAGCGCAAGCAGGCCGGCCAGCAGTCCGAGCAGCAGCAACGACGGCCACGAGGCCTCGCCGGCCCAGGCCAACGCCGGCATCAGGGTCGACAGAACCCCCGGCTGCAGCATCAAAGACGCCCTTCGGTTCTGGCCAACAGGGCCTCGTCCACATCCACTTCACGCCCGCCGGGAACCTGCTGGGCGTTGACCTCCACTCCGGCATCGAGCAGACGACGCAACGCCACGACGTCCTGCGCGTCGACGTACACCCAGGGCAGCATTTCGATCCGGCCCGCCTTGTAATGCACTCCGCCCAGATTGATCCGCGCAAGCGGCACTCCGGCCCGCACCAGTTCCGCCATCTCTCCCGGCGAGGCCGTCAGCAGGATCGCGCGTCCGTTGCCGCAATCGCCCCGGTTCAGGGCGGCGGCCGCTGCAGCAATGGAAAGAACCGAGGTCTCGATACCGGGGGGCACCGAGGAGGTGTACACGCGGCTTTGCCAGGCGTCCGCCGCAACATCGTTGTTGGCCAGGATGATGTGGGTGGGCCGAACGCGCGGACTCCAGCCAGCGGTGACCTGTCCGTGGATCAGGCGATCGTCGATCCGCGCGAGCACCACAGGCATCTCAGGTCCCCAGCCGCACGATGGATTCCCGTCCCTTTTGTACAATCTGGCGCACCAACCCGTCCAGGTCACTGTCCTCGCGCCAGGTCACGAAACCAAGTAGCATGGCGAGATTCACTCCCGAAACAATCGCGACATCGCGGTTCTGTCCGCAACACAATTGGGCAGCAACGCCACAACTGCCACCAAAATCATCAATGAAAATCATACTCGGAACCGCCTCGTCCCCACCGGCTGCCGGCCCGGCCTTCAACCACTGTCCGACCTTCTCCTGCAGGTCGTCCCCCGAGAGGCCGTGGTTGCTCAGAAATTCCAGGCCCTCGATCGGGCCGAGGATCATCTCCACGACCCCCACCAATTCCTGGCCGATGCGGCCGTGGGTCATCACCAGCGCTCGAATCATCTCTTCCTCCCTGCGCCGTTATTCCGGATCCTGTTCCAGGTAGGAACGCAGTCGGTTGCTGGTTTTCATGGTCTCGAGAATGCGTTCGTTGAGTACATGTGCGGCATCGTAGCCGTAGATCTTCAGCATGAAGTTCAGGGCAATCGTCTCACAGATGACCGTGATGTTCTTGCCCGGAAATAGCGGTACGATCACCTTCGGGATATTCACGCCCAAAACCTCGGTGTAGCGAGTGCCCAGGCCCGTGCGTTCGTAGTCCACCTTGTCATCCCAATCCTGCAGCTGCACTTCCAACTCGATGCGCTTCTGCATACGGATCGAACGAATGCCGAAGATCGCCTGCACGTCGATCACGCCCACGCCGCGGATCTCCAGATGGTGGCGCAGGACCTCCCGGTAACGACCGATCAGTACGTCCTCGGTGGTGCGCCGAATCTCGACGATGTCGTCGGCGACGAGTCGGTGCCCGCGTTCGATCAGATCCAGTGCGCATTCACTCTTGCCGATGCCGCTGCGTCCGGTGAACAGCATACCGACGCCGTAGACATCGACGAGAGTTCCGTGCAGATCGGTCGTCGGCGAAAACCCCCGCTCCAGGACATGATTCAATTCGGAAATGAAATCGACGGCAGGCAGGGCAGAGCGGATCAGCGGGAAATTCCTTTCGCGCGCCAACTCGACCAGGGGTGCCGGAACACGCTGATCCATGGCGATGAAAACCACCGGCGGCGAGAGATCCAGGACCTGCTGCAACGCGGATCTCTGCTCGTCCGCGGAGAGTTCGGCCAGGTAGGCCATTTCCGGCTCGCCGAAGACCTGGATGCGATGGGTCGGCGAACTCCTGGAAAATCCCATCAGGGCCATTCCCGGCCGGTGGATGTCCCGCGCCTCGACCTGCGTCGCCTCTTCGGGAATCGTCGTCAACAATTCGAGCAGAAGTTGCTCGCGGTGTTCCTCGTACAGGTTCTGCACCGTCACCCTGGCCATGGATCGCTCCCTGCCGGCCGGGGCCCGCCGATCGCGGGCCCGGTCCTGTTCGAAGATTCGTCTATTCCGCGGACTCCATGTGCCCCAGCTCGCCGTCGGAGCGACGATAGATGACCGCGACCCTGGAGGTCTCCACATTGCGGAAAACGAGGAACGGCGCATCCTGATCGGCAAACCCCTCCCGGGCGGATTCGACGTCCATGTCACGCAGCACATAGCCGGCCGGCGCTGCGTCATCATCCAGCAGGCCCGGATCCGCGAGCATGGCCTTGCCCAGCCCACCTTCCTCGCCCTTCTGCTTGCCGCTGATCTTGCCCTTGAACTTCGTCAGTTGCTTGCGCAACGATTCGACCATCTCGCTCACCGCATATTCGGGCTCAACGCCCTCTTCCTTGGCACGGAACTCGTTGTTCTTCAGATACAGCACCGAATCGGCGGTGAAGCGTCCTGCCTCGTGAGCGATGACCAGACGCACCGACTGGATCGGCCGCGGGCTGTAGCGCTCCAGCTTGGCCATGTGTTCCTCGATCGCCTCACGCTGCTCATCGCTCATCGTGAAATGGCGGGAAATGATTTCCATCTGCATGGCGCCCTCCTTCTACGGGACGGTGGATTCGGAATCAGGGGCTCTCAGTAGTGCTTGCGCATCCGTGCACTGAGAATGCCCATCTGCTCCCGGTACTTGGCAACGGTTCTTCGCGCGATCCTCAGACCACGCTCTTGCAGAATATCTACGATTTTCTTGTCCGACAGTGGCTTGCCGGTGTTTTCGGCATTCACGATATCGCGGATCATGATTTTCACGGCCTTGGCGGCCACCTCCCCGCCCGAATCCGAATCCAGGCCGGCGCTGAAAAAGAACTTCAGCGGAAAGACGCCGCGCGGCGTCTGCACGTACTTTTGGCGCGTAACGCGCGACACCGTGGACTCGTGCATACCGATCACCGAGGCGACCTGTTGCAGTGTCAACGGCCGGAGCGCAATGGCGCCCTTCTCGAAAAATTCCTTCTGCTCGGCGACGATCGCCTCCATGACCTTGATCATGGTTCGCCGCCGCTGTTCGATGGTCTTGATGATCCACTCGGCGTGGCGCTTCTTCTCATCGATGAACTTGACGTCGTCCTCGTTGCGACTGGCTTTCTGGCCTTCGTACGCGCCGCTGACCCGCAAGTGGGGAAGATTGGCGTCATGCAGGTAGACTGCGTATTCGCCCTCCTCGCCCTCGATCTTGACGACCTCGAGGTCGGGAGTCACCGCACGCGCGCCCTCGCCCCCGACCGACATGCCCGGCCGCGGATCCAGTTCGCCGATCCGCTGGGCGATCTCCTGTACCTGATGCGGCGTGATCTTCATCGCTCGGGCGATATCACTGAACTTGCGATTCTTGAGATTCTCAAAGTGGTGACGAATGATCTCGGCTTCTTCCGATTCGTCACCTCCCTTGGCCTCCAGCTGCAACAACAGGCACTCCTGCAGATCGCGCGCCGCGACTCCCGGCGGGTCGAAGCCCTGCACGATGCGCAATACGGCCTCGACAACCGACTCCTCGACCTCGAAGAAAGCCGCGATTTCCTCGATCGAACAAGCCAACAAACCATCCTCGTTCAAGCAGCCGACGATGTATTCGCCGATGCGCCGTTCCGGACCTTCCGGCACCGCAAGGGCAAGCTGCTCACTGAGAGCTTCCTGCCCGGTGGGGATGTACTTCTGCGGCCTCTCCAGTTCGTCATCCTCGTCATAGGCCGGATCGTTGCTGACGCCGCGGAAGCCGTCCTCGAAGCTGTCGCCCCAGTCGCGATTCTCATCCTCGGGTTCGGGTATCTTCTCGCGCTCCCCCGTCTCCATCTCGGAAATCGAATCGTCCCGGACGGTCTCTTCATCGACCTCGTCGTCCACTTCGACTTCTTCCAGCAATGGATTTTCGTTCAATTCCTTGCGAAGGATCTGCTCGAGTTCGAGCGTCGGCACCTGCAGCAGTTTGAGTGCCTGTTGGAGGCGTTGGGTCATGACGAGCTGCTGGCGCAGCTGCATCGATTGGCGAAGTCCCACTGACGGGCTCATGTTGTTCCTTTCCCGACGTATAGGCCGTCCGGGGTTCCTTCCCCGCGGCGTGATCCGGAGCCCACTTCAGCGGCGTCCGGCCGTTTCCAGATCAGAGCTTGAACTGTGAACCCAGGTAAACAGCTCTCGCTTTTTCCGAGGATACCACTTCCTCGGCGGTACCCGACATCTCGATCTTGCCCTCGAACAGAATGTACGCTCGATCAGTGATGTGCAGTGTCTCACGGACGTTGTGGTCGGTGATCAATACACCGAGACCGTGATCCTTCAACTGCGCAACGACCGTCTGCAGATCCGCCACGGCGATCGGATCGATTCCCGCAAAGGGTTCGTCCAGGAGCATGAACTTGGGCTTGGTCGCCAGGGCGCGGGCAATCTCGACCCGTCGCCGCTCGCCACCCGACAGTTGGTAGCCCTTGCTCTTGCGGATATGGGTTACCCCCATCAGATCGAGCAGCTCTTCCAGCCGCTCCTTGCGCTCTCCGCGCTTCATCTTCAGGCTCTGCAGGATCGCCATCACATTTTCTTCGACGGACAACTTGCGAAAAATCGACGATTCCTGGGGCAGATAGCCGATTCCCAGGCGCGCTCTCTTATACATCGGCATCCGGGAGAGATCCTTGCCGTCCAAATGCACGCGGCCGCCGTCCGGGGAAATGAATCCGACAATCATGTAGAAGGAGGTCGTCTTGCCCGCGCCATTGGGCCCCAGCAACCCGACGATCTCACCCTGGGTCACCTTCAGGTCGACGCCATCAACGACAGCCCGGCCGCGATAGACCTTGCGAAGGTTCTGGGCGACCAGGCTGGAGCGGATTTCCGGAGCGGGTGCGTTCAACGCGCTTCCTCTTCGTTCGGAATCTTCGGAGAGCTGGACGCAGGTTCGGCGCCCTCGCGCGCAGCCGTCTCGTCGGCGACGTCCCCCCGCATCCTCTCCTTGATCATAATGTATTCGAGATCGGGAGTCGCCTCCAGTCCGATCCCGGTCACCACGTCATCGGCGCTGGTCATCCGGTTGAAGATTTCGTTGTGGATCAGCTGGGATTCGTTGTCGTAATACAACTCTTCGGTTTCCAGGCGATCGCCGTTCTCCTTGACGACCACGACATTGCCCCAGACGTGCACGTCGCGCACGTCCATGTTGCCGGTACCGCTGTCCGCGGTCAGCGTCGAGTAGTGTTGTCCCTCGTTGAAGAAGTCCATCGTCACGACCGAAAAAACGACATCACGTTGCCCGGCAAACTTCTGCATTTCATCACTCTTGAGAACCCACTGCTTTACACCGGCGTTTGTTTCAGTGAATACGTAGTCGAAAAACTGCTGTTCCGGCAGGACCGGACGGTCTTTCGGATCCGCGGCAGCGGGCTCGGGGTTCTCGTTGCAGGCAACCAGACCGAGAGTTCCGGCCAGCAGGACCGAAAGGAGCAGGTTGCGTGTTTTCATTCTACGGAACAATCGACTTCTCCAGGTCCTGCGGGTTCGCCTCTTCCCATCGCCGATGAAACCAGACCCACTCGGCAGGGTTCCGGCGGATCATTTCTTCCAGCGCCCGGTTGCAGCGTCCGAGCAGCTCGTCCAGTTCCTCCGAATTTTCCTCCGAGCCGATCTCGGGCAGGATCGGTGGGAGCACAACGACCTCGTGCCCTTCACCGTGACGCGCAATCGCGACCGGTAGAATCGGCACGCCCAGCCGCAGGGCCAGTTTGGCGAACCCGACCGGGGTCGGCGCCGGGCGGCCGAAAAACGGCACCGGTCGATTCGGCACCCGCGTGTTCTGATCCAGCAGGACCGCGGCCACTCCGCCCTGGCGCAGATGCTCGAGCAGGGGACGGACGCCGTCTTCGCGCGGCAGGACCTTCAGCCCCGCTTCTCGCCGCCGCCGTTGGACCAGATCATCCACGGCCGGATTGTGAATCGTCCCGGTCACGACCGCCAGCGTCCCCAATCCCGCGGCAGGGATCTGCCGCGCCAACCAGGCGCCAAGCAATTCCCAGCAGCCGAGGTGCCCG
>JANTGJ010000068.1 GCA_024762975.1 Candidatus Krumholzibacteriia bacterium | reverse complement strand
TGGCCAGATGCGACGACCGAGGGGCTCGGCAGCGGTGTACAGACCCCAACCCGCCAAGCCGATGAAGACGGCCCCGGCAAACAATGGCCAGATTTCCTCGGGCCAGTTGTAGGTGAACAGACTGTGCGACGCCAAACCGTTGCCCATCAGATACAGCAGGAAGATGAGCGTTCCGAAGCGCACGGCACCACGAAGGTCGCTGCTGCCCTGGTGAATATTGCCGCGGCTGCGCCGAATCGCCGCGAAGACCACGAGCAGGATCAACACCGACTGGAACCCGTTCTGGATCCAGTATACGACTCCCACCGAACTGCGTTCCGGATCAACGCCCAGGCCCTCCAGCCCCGCGGACGTGGCCACGTTGAACAGAATCGGACGCCCTTCGAAGGCCCCCGCCTCGACCCGGATTTCCACCTCGGGCTGTTCGGCTCGAGTCCCAATCCAGGCCCGGCGGATATCCGGTGCCATGAAGCGTTGATAGCGCGGGCGATCCGGACGGAAGCGGGCAGTGTCCAGCTTGGCCAGTTCGAACAGAACACCCCAATCCGGCTCCATCGGCTCCCGGGTGGAGTATCGCTTGGGTAGAATTTCGATGCGGCGCAATCGGCCCGCCAGATCCAGGACGACCGTCAACTCGCCTGCGTTGGTGGCCATCGGGTTGGTCACGGTAACACTGCGGCGCTGCGGAACCGGCCCACCGCTGGGATTCGGCAACAACAATCGAGGCGACTGCCGGTACCAGAACCCACCGGCGTCCGGCCTCCTGCGCAGGGCATTCCAGCGCGTCCGACTGGAGTCCGCCGCGCCGACCTCCCGCACCACATCATCCCAAACGAGGTACCCCCACGCCCGGTCCACCGGATCGGTATACACGTCGGTGTCATAGCCCAGTCGCTCGACGATTTCCTGTGCACGATCCATCAGGACTTCAGGTCGCTTCTCGAGCGGCAAGTAGTTCGGCGCGCTCAGCCGGCCGGCCCAATGGGCACTGCCGCCGAGCAACAGGACGGCCAGGGTCGCCAAGGTAAACGCCTTCATCGGCGCCATACCGGTGCGTCGCCCCGCGGCGGCCACGAGCTCGGGAGTGGGCGTCTCCCCGGCGGCCAGTGCGGCCTGCAACGGGTCGCCGCCCGGCAGCGCGGCCGCAACCAGTAGCGCCGAGCCGGGCCTCTTCGAGGGCGTTTTCTCCAGGCAGCGCAGAATCGCCCGTTCGACCGCAGGGTCGAGCGACGGCAGAAATTCGGTTGGGTGCGAAGGCACGGTCTCGGTGTGCAGGCGGCGATATTCCTCGGCCGTCTCGGCACGGAAGGGCGCCTTGCCCGTGAAGAGTTCATAGAGCACCAGGCCCAGAGCGTAGATGTCGCTGCGTACGCTCACCTCCTGCCCCGTCAACTGTTCAGGCGACATGTAGGCCGGCGTGCCGACTCGTACTTCGGCACCGGCGATGGAGTCGGCCAATCCGGCCAACCCGAAGTCCGTCAACTTCACACGGCCCTGGCCGTCGATCATCACGTTCGCCGGTTTCAAATCACGGTGCAGGATGCCCTGCCCGTGGGCAGCTGACAATCCGGCACAGATCTGGCGCGCGACCTCGACGGCTCGTTCTTCGGGCAACCGGCCGAAACGGCGCAGCGTACTGGCCAGGTCCTCTCCGTCGACGAACTCCATGCTCAGGAAATTCTGACCCTCGAATTCGGAAATGTCATAGACGCGGCAGACGTTCGGATGGGTCACCCGCAACGCCGTCCGAACTTCGTTCAGGAATCGCTCCAGGCGATCCGGATCCTGCTCCAACCCCTGTGGCAGAAATTTCAACGCCACATCCTGGCCCAGCTTCAAGTCCTCCGCGCGATACACCTCGCCCATGCCGCCTCGCCCCAGCAGGCCCCGGATTCGATAGCGCGGGGTGATCATCGTACCGGCGACGAAACGACCGCCCACGGACGAATCACGACCTGGCAACGTCATCGCGGGCGAAGAGCGTACGCCCGCCATGGGGATCGTGACATCCGAGGCCGTCGAGACCACGGTCACATCGGGCCTCTCGGCCCCACAGGCAGGACAAACCCGCCCGACCGCCGGCAGTTCAGCGGAACATTCGGTACAGTATTTCATGAAGACCAGTCTAGCATTGAAGCCCGGACGGGGCCAGCAGGCGAATGGGACGCACGAACTGCCGGTTGCCGCGGCGATCCGGACCCCACCGCGGCTGAACTACTCGAGTCCCGCCATACGAATCTCGGCGAGGAACTGCTCTCCATATTTTTCCAGCTTCGAGTCCCCGACTCCACTGAGCTGCAGCATCTGCTCCGGCGTAGCGGGCTGAAAGCGCGCCATGGCAGCCAGTGTCTTGTCATGGAAGATGACGTACGGCGGAACACCCTGTTCGGCGGCCAATTCCTTGCGCAGGGCGCGCAAACGATCGAAGAGGGCATGGGTTACAGCATCGACTTCCTGCTCGTCGGTGGAGAACAGAGCGGCCGAAAGCTTCTTCCTGCGGGCCGGCCGGGGCCGGGCGGTCAGTACATCCTGGCGCAACTGAAGAGTGCGTTCACCGCGCAGCACCTCATTCGCCGCAACGGTCAGCCGAAGCCCGCCGTAGCCCTCGGGATCGAGCTGCAGCAACCCCGCGGCCACCAGTTGCCGGAAAATTCCCCGCCAGGTGAATGCATCCAGATCCGCGCCGACTCCATAGGTCGGCAACTGGTCGTGACCGAAGCGTCGCACGCGTTCGCTCTGGCTGCCCCGCAGGACATCGATCACATGCTGGGCCCCGAAACGCTGTCCGGTACGGACGACGCACGAAAGCGCTTTCTGAGCCACCACGGTCCCATCAAACGTAGCCGGCGGATCCATGCAGGTATCGCAGTTGCCGCAGGGCGCGGGCAGATCCTCGCCGAAGTGCGCCAGTAGGCGCTGACGCCGGCAACCGGTCACCTCACAGTAGCCGAGCATGGTATCGAGTTGCTGTCCGAGGCGACGCCGATACATCTCGTCGCCCTCGCTGGAGTCGGCCATGCGTCGCAGCAGCACGACGTCCTGCAGGCCGTAGCACATCCAGGCATTGGCCGGTAGACCGTCGCGACCGGCACGACCCGTTTCCTGATAGTAGGCCTCGATGCTTTTGGGCAAATCCAGGTGCGCGACGAATCGCACGTCCGGTTTGTCGATGCCCATGCCGAAAGCGATCGTTGCACAGATGATCAGGCCGTCCTCGCGCAGGAAGCGTTCCTGGTGCCGCCTGCGGACCTCGGCCACAAGCCCGGCGTGATAGGGAAGGGCAACTATGCCATTGTGCCCGAGAAAGTGGGCCGTCTCCTCGGTCTTGCGACGCGACAGGCAGTAGACAATCCCCGCATCGCCGGCATGCTCGTTTTTCAGGAAATCCAGCAACTGTCGCCGCGGATTGTTCTTCGGCACCACGCGATAGCGGATGTTCGGACGGTCGAACCCGTCGATGAAGACTCGCCCGGAATCAAGGTGCAGATTGGCCAGGATCTCATTGCGCGTCCGCTCGTCGGCCGTCGCAGTGCAGGCCAGCCGCGGTACGCCGGCGAAACGAGTCGGCAAAATCTCCAACTGCAGGTACTCGGGGCGGAAGTCGTGTCCCCACTGGGAGACGCAGTGCGCCTCGTCGATCGCGAACAGGGACAGGCCGGCCGCCGGAGCCGCGGCCGCCTGATCGAGCAGGGCCAGGGTCCGTTCCTGCAGCAGGCGCTCGGGTGCAATGTAGAGCAGGTCCAATTCCCCGCGCAACAGACACGCCTCGATTCGGGCAGCCTCGGAGGCCGCCAGTGTCGAGTTCAGGAACGCGGCGCGGAGCCCCAGTTGTCGCAGCGCACCGACCTGGTCCTGCATCAGCGCAATCAAGGGCGATACGATGATGCCACAGCCTTTGCGCACCAGCGCCGGAATCTGGTAGCACAACGACTTGCCCCCGCCGGTGGGCATCAGCAACAAGGCGTCCCCACCGCCGACCAGATGCTTGACGACTTCCGCCTGCTGGCCACGAAACTCTTCGTAGCCGTAGGTGGTGCGCAGGATGTCCAGTGCCGGATTTTTCATGCGGTCCCGCTAGCGAGAAGCGGGCCACGGGTACCTCGTGCCCATATTGGATTCACTACATATTCCGCCGGTACTGTCCCCCGACCAGATACAGCGCAGAGGAAATCTCTCCCAGCGTGCAGCATTTGGCGGCCTCCATCATCGCCTCGAAGGTATTGCCATGTTCGACAGCCGCCCGCTGCAGATTCTTCAGGGCTTCGGCCGAACGTCCTTCGTTTCGTTGCTGGAAGGCAGCCAGGGTGCCGATGGCGAATTCCTTCTCCTCGGTCGTCGAACGGATCACCTCGCCCGGAGTTACCGTTGGCGAGCCCTTCGGATCCAGATAGGTGTTCACGCCGATGATGGGCAGTTCGCCGGTGTGCTTCAATCCTTCGTAGTACATCGACTCTTCCTGGATCCTGGTGCGTTGGTACATCCGCTCCATGGCGCCCAGCACCCCGCCGCGTTCGCTGATCGACCGGAACTCCTTCAGCACGGCCTGTTCGACCAGTTCGGTCAATTCCTCGACAATGAACGACCCCTGCAGCGGGTTCTCGTTCTTCGCCAGCCCCAGTTCCTTGTTGATGATCAGCTGGATGGCCATCGCCCGTCGCACCGATTCCTCGGTCGGCGTGGTGATCGCCTCGTCGTAGGCATTGGTGTGCAGCGAATTGCAGTTGTCGTAGATGGCGTACAGGGCCTGCAGGGTCGTGCGGATATCGTTGAAATCGATTTCCTGTGCATGCAGCGAGCGGCCCGAGGTCTGGATGTGGTACTTCAGCTTCTGACTGCGCGCGTTGCCGTCATACTTGTTCTTCATCGCCTTGGCCCAGATGCGGCGGGCGACGCGGCCCATCACCGTGTACTCCGGGTCCATACCGTTGCTGAAGAAGAAGGACAGGTTGGGCGCGAAATCGTCGATATTCATCCCCCGCGAGAGGTAGTATTCGACGAAGGTGAAACCATTGGCCAGGGTGAAGGCCAGCTGCGAGATCGGATTCGCGCCGGCTTCGGCGATGTGGTAGCCGCTGATGCTCACGCTGTAGAAATTTCGGATGTGGTGATCGATGAAATACTGCTGGATGTCACCCATCATACGCAGCGCGAACTCGGTCGAGAAGATACAGGTGTTCTGGGCCTGATCCTCCTTCAGGATATCGGCCTGCACGGTGCCGCGCACGGCGCTCATGGTTTCGGCCTTGATCTTCTCGTAGACGTCGCGCTCGAGGACCTCGTCTCCACTGACACCCAGCAGGCGCAGCCCCAACCCGTCATTGCCGCGGGGCAGCTCGCCCCGGTAAGTCGGCCGCGGCAGGCCGCGCTCGCGATACAGGGCCTCGATCTTGGCTTCGACCTGCTGCTCGAGCCCCTGCTGGTGGATGTACTTCTCGCAGCCCTGGTCGATCGCCGCATTCATGAAGAATGCCAGCAGCATCGGCGCCGGACCGTTGATCGTCATCGAGACGCTGGTCGTGGGGCAGGCCAGGTCGAAACCGCTGTACAGCTTCTTCGCATCGTCCACCGTAGCGATGGAAACGCCGGAGTTGCCGATCTTGCCGTAGATGTCCGGTCGCTGGGCCGGGTCCTCTCCATACAACGTGACCGAATCGAAAGCGGTCGAAAGGCGCGCTGCCGGCATGCCCTCACTGACGTAATGGAAACGTCGGTTGGTGCGCTCGGGACCGCCTTCGCCGGCAAACATGCGCGTCGGGTCCTCGGCCGTGCGCTTCAGCGGGAAGACTCCCGCCGCAAACGGGAAACTGCCGGGTACGTTTTCGGTCAGCTGCCAACGCAGGATGTCTCCCCAGTCCGCAACCTTCGGCAGGCAGACTTTCGGAATCCGCGTATGACTGAGCGATTCGGTAACCAACGGCTGGCGGATCTCCTTGTCCCGCACCGTGAAAACGAACTCGTCCTGTGCGTAGGCATCCTGCAGCGCAGGCCACCCGTTCAGGAGATCCAGGCAGCTCTTGTCGAGTAGACGTTCCTGTTGGGCGTACATTTCCTCCAGTCCACTGACGATTTCCGCCTGGCCCTCCTGCTCATTCAGCAGTTCGATCGTTCCCCGCAGACGGTACAACCGGCGGGCCAGCCCGCATTGCTCACTCACCCAACGATCGTACTCATCGCTCTGTTCACAGATCTCGGCCAGGTAGCGCACGCGCTCGGGCGGAATGATCCAGGCGCGTTTGCTCATCGCCGAGGTGACCTGGTAGTTCGAGGCCAGGTCGGCCCCCGTCCGCTCGAGGATCGTGTCCATGATGGCGCGGTACAGGCGGTTCATTCCCGGGTCGTTGAACTGCGAGGCGATGGTCCCGTGCACGGGCATCTCTCCGTCCTCGCCGTGGAAGAGATTGTGGTTGCGTCGATACTGCTTCCGTACGTCGCGCAGCGCATCCTCGCTACCGCGATGATCGAATTTGTTGATGGCAATCAGATCGGCGAAGTCCAGCATGTCGATCTTCTCCAGCTGGGTCGCTGCGCCGTACTCGGCCGTCATCACATAGAGCGAAACGTCCGAGTGGTCGGTAATCTCCGTATCGCTCTGGCCGATGCCGCTGGTCTCGACAATGACCAGATCGAAGCCTGCCGCCTTGCAGATCTCGATGCTCTGTTTCACGTACTTCGAGAGCGCCAGATTGGATTGGCGCGTGGCCAGCGAGCGCATATAGACCCGCGGATGGATCGACGGATCGGACGACGCGTGACCGATCGAGTTCATCCGGATTCGGTCTCCGAGGAGCGCACCACCGCTTCGCCGCCGCGACGGATCGACCGACACGATGGCCAGGGTCTTGTCTTCGAAGTCGTCCAGAAAACGGCGAATCAGCTCGTCCACCAGCGAGGATTTTCCCGCCCCGCCGGTCCCGGTGATTCCCAGCACCGGAATGACCTTGTTCCGCGCGCACTCGGCGGCCGCGTTCCGTACCGCCGCCATCAATTCGTCACCCCGGCCGGGGAAATTCTCGACCAGGGAAATCAGGCGGCCGAGCGCCCGCGGGTCGCGCTCGCACAGTGCGCTCAGGTGCTCGGCATGAGGCCGGTCCCCTACGGAGAAGTCGCACTTCTGCAGCACATCGTTGATCATTCCCTGCAATCCCATCCGGCGGCCGTCGTCCGGCGAGTAGACACGATCGATCCCGTAGGCGTGCAGTTCCTTGATCTCGGCGGGCAGTATGGTCCCACCGCCCCCGGCAAAGATGCGGATGTTCGCGCCCGCTTCCTGCAGCAGATCGTACATGTACTTCAGGTACTCGAGATGCCCGCCCTGGTAGCTGGTGATCGCAATGCCCTGCGCATCCTCCTCGATGGCGCAGTCGACGATCTCTTTCACGCTGCGATTGTGCCCCAGATGGATCACCTCGGCGCCGCTGGCCTGCAGAATCCGCCGCATGATGTTGATCGCCGCATCATGGCCGTCGAAAAGCGAGGCGGCCGTGACGATACGGACGTGATTGCGAGGGGTGTACCGCTCCACGGACTGAGCGGACGTCGACGGCGTGACATCGTTCATGGTCGGGCCTTCATGCTGAGGGGATTACCGGAACTTCCAACGGAGCAAATCTACCACATGAGTCGTGCGCGGGGCAACTTCCGGTCGCCCCGCCTCAAGAGGAATCATTCGAAAATCTCACTCAGAAAACTGCGCATCGCCTGCCACGACCGACGATCCGCGCGGGCGTTGTACGCGGCGCCCTGCGAGGGGTCATCCCCGGCCCCGACCTGGGTGAAGGCGTGCACCGCACCGGAGTACATGATCAGCTGGTAATCCGCCTCGACGGCTTCCATCTCCGCGATGAAATCGTCCACCGCCTCGGGTGTGACGTAGGGATCGATCGCTCCGTGACAGACCAGGATCTTCGCCTGCAACACACCCGGTTGGACCGGCAGCGGCGTATCCAGATTGCCGTGAAAGCTGACCACGCCGGCCAGGTTCGCACCCGAGCGCGCCAACTCCAGCACTCCCGCACCTCCGAAACAGTAGCCGATCGCGGCCACACGCTCGGAGTCGACCCGGGGATGATCCTTCAGCGTCGCCAGCACGGCCTGCAAACGACTGCGATACAGTTCCCGATCCTGGTAATACTTCCCCGCGACGCGAGCGGCCGCCTCCCGGTTCTGCGGCCGGATGTTGCGACCGTACACGTCAGCGGCCAGAGCTACGTATCCCAGCTCGGCCAGCATATGGGCACGCGTCCGCTCGTTTTGTCCCAGCCCCATCCATTGATGAACCACCAGCACACCCGGCTGCGGAGTCGCCACCGCATCGTCGAACGTCAGATAACACTCCAGGGCCGTACCATCGGAATCGACGACGACCGTCTCCTGTACGATTTTCGCGTGGACCGGCGACGTCAGCACCACCGCAGCCAGCAGGATCAGGATGATTCGCATATTTTCTCCTTCGCTGGATCTCATCGTAACCAACGTGCGGGATTCAAGTTCGAATAAATCGATCACTCCTGCAACCTTCGCTTTGACCTGACCGGCGCGCTGTCGCATCATGGTTCGAAATCTCGAATGGGTGGAGCTGTCATGCCCGATTGGAAAATGTTGAAAGCCACGTGGGCCCTGCGCGCGTTCGCCTGGAACAAGATCCCCTTGATCGCGATCCTGCGCCCCACCCTGGTCACCGTCGACCGCGAAGGATGCGTCATTCGGATCCCGCTGTCCTGGCTGGCCAGGAATCACCTGCGGTCGATGTACTTCGGAGCTTTGTGCATCGGGGCCGACCTGGCCGGCGGACTGATCGCGATGAACCTGATCCGGGCTCGGCGTTCGCGTGTCGCCTTCCTGTTCAAGGACTTCCATGCCGATTTCCACAAGCGCGCCGAAGGGACGACCCTCTTCACCTGTGCGGATGGCGTTCGGCTGGCCGCACTGGTCGACCGTGCCGAGGCCAGCGGCGAAAGGGAAGAGGACACTGTCGAGGTCGTCGCCACCTGCCCGGATCGACTCGGCCCGGAACCGGTCGCGACCTTCCGCCTGACGATCAGCATGAAAAGCAAGGCAGGCAAGAATGGGTGACCCCCTGCACGGCATCACCCTGCAGCAGATCCTGAATGAGCTGGTGAACCGGTACGGTTGGGAAGAACTGGGTCGGCGGATCCGGATCAAATGCTTCACGACCGATCCGTCGATCAAATCCAGTTTGAAATTCCTGCGCAAAACGGCCTGGGCCCGCACCAAGGTCGAGAACCTGTACCTTCATTCCGTGCGCAAACCGGATTGACCGGCCAGCGGCGGGATCTTCGGCTCCCGTCAGCGCCAGCTCAGCCGCAGAAAGGAACGGAACCACTGCCTCTCGGTAACGGCTCCCGGTCCGCCGTAGGCTCCCGGATCCGCTTTCTCCCGGTGCCACTCGACCGCCGCCGACCAATTCAGGTCGCGATCCTCCCGCGCCAGCTGCCGCCATTCCAAGGCAAGGGTCCGTTGCTCCGAGGTGCCGGGTGTGCTGCCGTTCATCCCCCGGTTTCGATGGCGATACAGAACCGCCGATTCCCATCCGCTTCCCGGCCGCAGCCGGACTCGAGCGCTGTACGATTCTCCCGAGCCGCCGAGCGGATGCCCCAAAACCCAGCCCTCGTGCGTATAGCCTTCCGGAAAGCCGCCGTTGCTGTACCAAAGCACCTTCTCGTGCTGAAGCTCGGCATACTCGACGGCCAGATCCATTCGCAAGGAGACCCATTCGCACCCCGCCACCGAAGCCGGTACCGAAATCTGCGGGATCAATCCTGCAGGCCCACTGGGCAGGAAATCGGTGCCCCCGTACTGCCACCAGACGCGGCCCGCAGGCAATCGCAGCCATTGCCAGGCACCTGCCGGCCAACGAGATTCCATCTGCAGATTGAAGATTCGATCAGTGACCGGACCGCTGGCCGTCTCACGCCAGGTCGTACCTTTCAGTGGGAAGTTGAGCTGCAGCAGATCGGGCCAAAGCGTGCCGTCGTCGGTGGCGGCCATCACCGAGTGCTCGGCCCCGATCCGAAACCAGGAAAAGACCCGCCATCCCAGGCGCCACTGGAAAAACCAGGGCCGGGCCCTCCAGCTGTGTACGCCCCGGTCATCCTGATAGCGGATTTCACGCTTGCTCAAAAGCCCCATCCTGAGCAGAAGGCCGCTGGGAGCCCACCTGCGCAGTGGGCCGGACCAGGCCAAGGGACGAGTGCGCCTCAACGTCGCTGCGGGAAAAGGCACGCCCTCGGTATCGATCGCCAGCGTCCCATCCAGACCCGGTCCCGAGCGACGCGCCTGGCGACCGATCGTGAGACTCCAGGCGCCCCTTTCGTACCCGATAACGGATCGCGGGACATCGATCCGCCGCCGGTCGTCATCCACCCGAACGCCTCGGCGCGGCGCCTGTCCGGTGGCCGGTACCCATCCCGGCCAGGTCAGCGGATCCTCACGATCGAGATCGACGCCCGCCGATCCGAAACCGCTCACCAGTCGTGGCGCGAGCGCCATCCAGAAATTACTACTCCGGGCGAGGATCCCGGTTTCCCACGTCACGTTCCAGCCGGGCGCCAGCGCCAATCCCGCTTCGCCGGATACGACATCGCCCAACTCGGAATAGGCAACGCACGAGTGGCTGGAGGGCCGAATCCGCGGAGCGGCGCCGACACGGATTTTCCATGCCTTCACCACCGCCTGATCGTCGACCGAAAGGTCGCCGGAGGCCTCGATCAGCATGAGCAGTCGTTCCAGCTCCTGATCGGACACCGGCTGGCTCGCCGGACCGAATTCCCCGGCCTGCAAGGCCAGCCGGCGCAAGGCAGTCCAGTCGCATTGACGAGCATCGGTTTCGGTGGCCGCGGCAGGCAGGCACACGCTACAGACCCAAAAAAACGCCGGTCCTGCAAGGTACAGGATCCGGCGCAAAAATCCTTTTCGGACCCGGCTCAGAAACCGGTCAGCAGACAAGCGGCACCGCCCAACAGAAGCACCGGCGCCAGGAAGATCAGTGCCGCCAGCGGCAATACCGCCGTCACCAGCGTGCCGACGATCAGCAATACCGGCAGTACGATGACCAGGCCCAGCAGTCCCTTGGTCAGGACCAAGACGATCTTCAACGGGATCATGACCAGGGCGAACGCGAACTTCAGCACGAGCAATCCGACGCTCAGAACGATCATCAGCACGGACAGGGCAATGATGGCTTCGACCAGAAACATTTTCTTTCCTCCGACCAGATCTTGACTGCCGCCGGCCAGGCGGGTCCCAGGTGGTTTCGTGTTCTACGCCGGATCGCTTCTCATGTTGCATCGGCGATTGACACTCCCTCTACCCGGCGCAGGATCGGCCTATTCGATTCCGATTCGAAAGTCTCCCCATCAACGGATCGCGAATTTCGCCCGGACCGGGTCGTACCCGTCAGCGGGGCCCACGTCAGTGGTATCACGCAGGGCGTTGGGCCGTCCATGGCGGCGTACCGGTGCTTGATGGGGCCTGTGCCGGGAAGGAATGACCCGGCTGAAATCATTATTACAATATCAAAAATACTCTAGACCCGTGCGCACCATACATGCTATAATGTGACAATAGCTGCTTCACAGGCGACACATCCTGAGGCAAGTCGAAGCTCGCGCACTTCATCAATTTGCATCAGGTAGACCGTGAAGCAGCTATCAATTCGTTCGGTAACGGCCTGGATCCACTCACAGCGCCTCGACCATATCACCACGTTGGCAAGCGGTCAACCGCAGCACGTGGATCGCAGACAAAAAGGCCGGGCAACCTCTGTCGCCCGGCCTTTTCCATGGATTTCTCCACATCCCTACTTCGTGAACATCGTCTCGTCGACGGCCGGATTGGCCTCGAAGTCAGTCGTCTCGATCTCCGCGAAGAGTTCATCATCGTACAGCATGCGCGATTTGGACGAGATGACCATGCCGTCGACGTCCTGGTACTCGTCGTTGATGACCTTCATCGTCACCGGAGCACCCGTCATCGGGGACATCCCTGGAGCCTGGGTCATCCTCAGTCTCAGGTTATCCGCCCGCAGGAAGAGAATCATGTAGTCGTCCCCAACCCCGGAGGCATACACTGGATAGCACTCGACCCCTTCGACAATCCGCGGTTCAAGCGCCTGGAACGTGAATTCGTCCAGATTGCGGAAGGTGCCGATATAGCTGGTCTTCAGACCGTTCTGGGCGGCGGTGACCTCCTCCGCGGTCAGGTCCTTCTCACCCATCCCACTCTTGCTCCAGCCCTTGTCTCCATCCAGGACCTGCGAACCGTTGCCCCATTGCGTCTTCTGCAGCGAGTACTGGCGATTCGGGTACTGTACGGTCTCTTCGATCGTGAACTGCATGGCCATGCCCTGGATCTCGGCCGACATGACGCGGCGGGTGAAGTGTCCCTGGAGGGCAGCCATGCGGGCGCCGCCAACTGCCTCGTACGCCCCCTGCATCAACTTCTTGCCGGCAATCAGCGACTCCTCGGTGGCCTCGGGAATGTCCAGGGCCGGTTCCGGGATCTCGATGTCGACCATTGTCACGGGGCCGAACCGGGAGAAATCGCCATCCCAATCCTCGTAGTTGCCGACGCCCAGAATCGTCAACTGCTCCGGATGCCATACGGCCTGCGCCGCGGCCAGCACCTGGTCGACGGTCATCGCCTTAACCTCGGCCTGATAGCGGTCCAGGAAATCAGGGGCGTATCCATAACGTTCGAACATGACCAGACGGTCCATGATTTCACGCGTGGAATCGTAGGAAAAGACATCGGAGTTCAGGATGCCGTCCTGGGCCGTGGCCAACTCGGCCTCGGTCACCGGCTCGACGGTCATCCGCTCGATCTCCGCGAGGATGGCCGCAACGGCCTTCTCGCTACTTTCACTCTTGGTCATCGTAAAGGCCATGAACATGCCGGGGTAGCGGTAACCGGTACCTGCGCTGCTGCCCACGGAATAGGCCAGCCCCTGGCGACTGCGAACCTCGTTGAACAGACGAGTGGCAAAGCCGCCTCCCAGAATCCGGTTCGCGACCCGAATGGCCGCGTAGTTCGGATCGTCGGCGCGGATTCCCTTGTGGCCCATGAGCACGGTCGTCTGCGTCAGGTCGTCCTTGTCCACGACATTCACCGTCCGAGGGAAATCGGGGATCTCCGGATCGGCGGGCAACGCGCGGGTGGCCGGAGCCCAACCGGCAAACGCCTTGTCGATCATACCGACCATCCGCTCACTGTCGAAGTCGCCGATCACGACCAGGTACATACGATCGGGATGGAACCAGTCGGCGTGGAAGTCGACCAGATCCTGGCGCGCGATCCGGGCCAGGGTGGAGTACTCGGTGTGGCGAGCCATCGGATGATCCGCACCGAAAATGGCCTTCATGCCTTCGCGCCGGGCGATGGACATTGCATCGTCATTCCGACGTGCGATCTCGGCCTTGGCCTGTTCCTTGGCCAACTTGATCTTGTCTTCGGGAAAGACCGGATTGCGCAGGATATCGGCCAACAGATCCAGCCCCATCTGCGTGTCTTCCTTCATGGCGGACAGGTAGGCACCGCCATCGGTCTGCCCCACCCAGGTCTCGAGCTGCATTCCGCGCGCCTCGACCAACTCGTCCAGCTCATCGCCACCGTGCGTCGAGGTGCCACCGGAGCGCATCACCGTACCGGTCATTTCGCCCAGGCCGACCTTGTCGGCGTCCTCATAGATCGAACCGACATCGATCGTCGCGCTCAGCTCGATCAGGGGGAATTCGTGGTCTTCGACCAGATAGACAATCATTCCGTTGTCCAGTTCGACGCGCTCGTACGAGGGCATCCTGATCTCGTTCAACTCGGGGTACTGCATCTGCAGCCAGGGCTTGCCGCCACTGGCACCGCAACCGGCCATGGCGCCGCTTACCACCGCAACGGCGATCAGCAGAATCACGCCCCGCATCCTGTTCCAGACGAATTTCTTCATGGTATTCCTTCCGGTTCCCGCGCGCGGGATCGCTACGAAGCGTCCTCGTCGGTTTCGATGATGGCAACGGTACGATTCGAGGGGACGAAGATTTCTCCGGCGACCCGTTGGACATCGTCCAGGGTCACGGCCTCGATCGATTCGACAACGCGGAACATCTCGCTCCAGTCGCCCGAGTAGGTCTGATACGTTGCCAACTGTTCAGCCATGCCGCCATTGGTGCGCAGGCCCCGAATGAAGTTCGCGCGGGCACGTTGCTTGACCGCCTGGAGTTCGTCTGCGGTGATACCGTCGGCCACGATCCGGTCGATCTCGGCGTAGGTAGCCTCCTCCAGGTCATAACCGGTCTTGTCCTTGGCCGGCATCGCGAAAATCAGCATACCGGTGGGATACTTGCTGCCCGGGTAGCCGGGGAAGGTCGCAGCCTGGACCGCCACCTTCTGTTCCTTGACCAGGCTCTTGTACAGGCGACTGGTGCGTCCCTGCCCCAGCACATCGGCGATGACCTCGTAGACCGGCCAGTCGGGATGACTCTGATCCTCGATGTGGTAGCCGGCGATGAACACGGGTTGCGCCGGATCCCTCATCACCAGGCGTTTCTCAACCAGTTGTTTCGGCTCGAAGGTCTCGACCGGTTCGGGGTGACCCCGCTTGATGCCCGAAAAATACTTCCGGGCAAGACGCTGGACCTCGGCGAACTCGACGTCGCCCACGATCGACACGACCATATTGCTGCCGACATAGTTCTTGTCGAAGTAGTCCTGGCAATTCTGGCGGCTGACATTCTCGATATCCGACAAGTAGCCGATCGTCGAATGGTGATAGCCGCTGGCCATGAACATCTGATTCTGGAAGATCTCCAGCAGACGGCCAATGGGGTTGTTGTCGACTCCACCGCGGCGCTCCTCGGTGACCGGGCCGTCCTTTTCGGTGTAGAACTCGCGGAATACCGGATGACTCATCCGGCTGCCCTCGAGGTAGGCCCACAGCTCGAGACGATTGCTCGGGAACTTGTAGTGATAGCGGGTCACGTCCGAGCTCGTCGACGCGTTCAGTCCCTTGCCGCCGTTCTCTTCGATGATGCGGCCGAACTCGTTCGTGACGACGAATTCGCGGGCGGCATCCTTGGCTTCGTCAAAAGCGGTCTGCAGGGCGGCCAGTTTCTCCGGATCCGCGTGCTCCCCCTTGATGCGTTCGGCCTTTAGGGCCAGGAATGCCACATCCTCTGCCGCCATCGCCTTCTTTTCCGCCTCGTAGTCCTTGGTCCCGATTTCCGGAGTGCCCTTGAAGGCCATGTGTTCCAGAATATGGGACAGCCCGGTGATGCCGCGCACCTCGTTCGCGCTGCCGATATTGACCATCGTACGGAACGAGAACACGGGAACATCGTGTTTCTCCAGGACGATGAATTTCACGCCGTTGTCCAACGTGAATTCCTGTACCTGGTTCTCCAGGTCCAGATAGGTCTGCGCCGCTACCGAGCTCGCCGCCACAAGCAGCGAGAGTAGGACGCCGACCCGGATCAGCTTCGAAATGCCGGTCATGAATGCCTCCCAAGTTGCACCGCACCCGGTGGCGCGGCGACCAGAACAAAACCCCGGACTCGGGGGAATCCCAGGGTGATTTCAGCGTTGTTCATGCTAGTGGTGGGGCCGCACGAAGTCAATTCAGTCGGCCGGATTTATCTTCACGAAAAAGGGACAATCGTCTCACGTGTTCATTTCTCAATCTCCTTGTTTTTCAGGAGCCAGATCCCCACCACCGTCGCGACGGCCATGACGACCAGCAACACCGCAATCGATTGGTACTTCGGTACGGGATCCCGTTTCAGGGCGGTCGCCAGCAGGGCACCGATGATGCCGGGCAAATCGGTGGTATCGACATCGGGCCGGTCGACCAGATTCTGCAGATGGAAGCGCAGACTCCACTCCTGGATCCTCGCCGGTATGTTCGCGACCAGGTTCTCCCAGCCGAAGGCGAAGAGGATGGCCGGCAGTACCGGTTTCTTGAAATAGGTCCCCATCGCCGCGAAGATCGCCGCGTAGGTGAATGCGCCGATGCCGATGATCAGAAAGGTCTGGAAGTAGAGCTGCAGGAACTCCCAATTGATGATCTGCAGTCCCTCGCTGACCATCACCAGGAAACACAGCACCAACGAGAGGCTCAGCAGAAGCCAGGTTACCGATTGCGCAGCCAGCAAACGGCCCAGATAGATCGAGCGGCGCCGAATCGGACGCGTCCACGGATAGACGATCGTGCCCTCCTCGATCGGCCCACCGATCGCCGAAACACCGGCGGCCATGGCGATCACCGGGATCAGAAAGGTCGTAAAGACCTCGTGGCTGAGACTCGAGAGCTGGTGCTGCGCGGTGATCCCCTCATCGGGGAACCAGATGCGGATGGCGCCGACAACCAGCACCGGCAACAGGTTGATCAACCCCAACGAGAAGATCCAGCGACGCCGGACCATTTCGCGAAACGAGAACCAGGCGATCCAGTGGATCGCCGTCAGGCTGGGCAACGGTGCCGGCATCGACAGTCCGCCGTGCGTGGCCACGGTTGAGATGGGAGTCGAAGTCTGATTCGCCTCGTTCATGGTCTTTCCCGTCCGGCCCCGCAGGGCCCGGTCTTCCGCCCCGGAGGCGATCAATGCTGCGTCAGGTACTGGAAAACAGCCTCGAGGCTGTCGTCCAGGGTGAGAATCTCTTCGACGGATAGGTCGTTCTGCAGGACCCAGCCGGGCAGCGCACGATAGAACCCCACGGCGTGGTCCGTGCGCACGACGACCCGTCCCTGGTCGTCGACCTCCACCGAAACCACGTGCTCACGACCGATCAGGAAACCGGCCAACTCGCGCGGGTGGGAGGAGTTCAGCGCCACGGTGGTGGGATGCTCCGGAATCTTGTCCCGGATTTCAGTCACGGCACCCTCGGCCAGCACCTTGCCGCGATCGATCAGGATGATCTCGCCGGTCATCGATTCGACTTCAGGCAGGATGTGACTCGAGACCATCACCGTGCGCCCGGTCTCTCCCAGCTCACGCACCAGATCGATCGAGTGCTTTCGCGAAACCGGATCCATGCCGTTCAGCGGCTCATCCAGAAAGATCACATCCGGATCGTGCGCCAGCGCCTGAGCCAACTTGAGCTTCTGCCGCATCCCCTTCGAGTAACCGCCCAGACGCCGGCCCGCGGCATCGGTCAACTCGAATCGCTCCAGCCAGTGCCCGACGCGCTGATTGATCTCTCTACCGGGTAGCCCCATCAGCCGCAGGTTGAGTGTCAGGAATTCCCGTCCCGTCATCCAATCCGGCAACGCGTCGCTTTCGGGACAGAAGCCCACACGCCGATACCAGCCCACCTCTTCGCGCAATTTCCCGCCGAAAACACTCACGCTGCCATGGCTGGGCTCGATCAATCCGGCAAGCATCTTGAACAGCGTCGACTTGCCGGCGCCGTTGGCGCCCAGCAGCCCGACCACCCCCGTTCCCACGCTCAGTGAGCAATTGTTCACGGCGATCACTTCGCCGAACCATTTCCCCACCCGGTCGGCGGTGATCCGCGCAGCGCTCACTTCCACTCCGGCGCCCATCATGAAACGACCTCCACCGGACGAATCCGCTTCCGCAACGTCCACAGCGCGCCGAGCGTCCAGGCAGCGACTACGGCCAGACTCACGCCCGGCGAGATCTCCAAACGTGCGGCGGAATCGAAAACCCAGGCTCCGGCGTTGTGGTATTGCCCCATGAAGTTCACAGCCTGCAGGGCGTCCCTTCCCAATCCATCACCGATGGCGCCAATCGTCTCGGTGCCCGAAACCATGATCGTCCACCACACCATGACGAAGATCGAACGCTTGCCCAGCGACGAAAATGCCAACAACACCAGTGCCATGCTGGTACCGGCCAACAGGCAGTACACGGTCGCGCGCAACGGTGTCAGCAACAGCATCTCCAGTCCCGTGGATTGGGGTGCGATCAGATAGGAGAAGAGGCACAGCGCATAGACCGGAAAGAGCGTGATCAGGCAATAGTAGAACAGGATGATCAGAGCCTTCCCGCCTACATACGAGTTCAGTCCGAGCGGGCGCGAGAAGTACAGCGACAATCCATTGTCCCGCCGGTCACTGGCAATCAGCCCGGATCCGATGATGGCCAACAGCACCCAAACCGAGAAACGCTGCTGTTCGATGAAGGTCAGAAATCCCTCCGGCTCGATGCTCGCCCAACCGCCCCCCAACAGGTCGGCCAGGTTGCCCGCCTTCAGTTTGAAGTAGATGATGCCGCCCTTGACAATGGCCGGAACCCAGCCCATCAGGATCAGCAGCAACAGCCATCTTCGCTTCAGCGGCTCGGCGATACCCCGCTTGGCGATGACCAGCCAGGCCGGCAGGGATTGCCGGTCCGAGGGCTCCCAGTGCGAATATCCGCGTTCATAGACGGGCATGAATCAGGCCTCCACCATCTTGTAGAATTCCTCGGCCAGGGTGACCGGACGGCGACGCAATCGCCGCAGCGCGAAGTCCTTGTCGGCGGCGACGCGCAGAATCGCGTTCACGCCCAACCCCGGGGT
>JANTGJ010000067.1 GCA_024762975.1 Candidatus Krumholzibacteriia bacterium | reverse complement strand
GTTTTCCGGTCTCAGTACTGGGGGTCTCGGCCGGGTTCCTTTTCGGCCCCTGGCTCGGCTTTCTGGTGCATTATGTGTCGGGCGTCCTGGCCGGGCTCGTAATGTTCGGACTCGGACGAAGCCTGCTGCGCGTGCGAATCCAGCAATTTCTGGCTTCCAAACCGCGCTTGGCGGCGGTGGACCAGATGGTGGGGAAGCGGGCCGGGCGGCTGAACCTGTTGGCCCGCCTTTCGCCCTTGAACTACGGGCTCGCGTGTTACACTCTTGCCTCGGGACGCTCGGATTTCCGGTCGTATCTCATCGGTCTGCTGGGGAATGCACCGAGCATGGCGGCGCAGATCTGGATCGGTGTGGTGGCTCGCCAGACCGGACGTGTCGAAGCCGGCGAAACGGAGGGTTCGCCGGGACAGTGGATCGCGCTGGGAGCGGGACTGGTGTTTTTCGGTTTGCTCGGATGGCAGATCAGCCGACTGGTCAAGAGTGCCTGGAAAGAGATGGAAGAAGCACCTGCCTTCGGACCGGATTCCGAACGAACGTCGGGCCGGAATGCGGACCGGGGGAGCGATACGGCGGCGGGGGACTGAGATGAGCCGGGATCAGGGTAAGATTATTCCGTTTCCTGGGGTTTCACCTACAGTGCCAGGCCTGCAGTTCCGGATCGAGTTACTGCTGGTGGCAGAGCCGGTATGGCGCCGCATCGTAGTCCCAGGCCACTACAGTTTCTGGGACCTGCATATCGCGATTCAGGACGCGATGGGCTGGGAGGACCGCCACCTCCATCAGTTCAAGATCGATGATCCGCGCACCGGAGTGAAGTTGCGCTTCGGCATCCCCGATGCGAGCCGCTTCCATGGAGCATCCGAAGTGCTGACGGGATGGGATCACCGGCCCGCCGATCACTTCCGCAGGGGCCTGGGGCCGGCACTGTATTCGTACGATTTTGGGGACGAGTGGCAGCATGAAGTCCATCTGGAGGAAATACTGACCTCACTGGACGCACAGGCTGGTCCTGACTGTCTCGACGGCGAAGGGCTCTGCCCGCAGGAGGACTGTGGCGGGCCGTTCGCGTGGGAAGAGTATCTGGCAGAACATCCTTCGACCGAAAAGTTCCGGCCCGAGGAAGTCGTCTTCGACAACCCCCACGAACGGTGGATTCGCACTTTTGGACACGATTGACTCCATCCGCTGGATCGTTTTCTTCGGCTTGCTGGCCGCCGCGTTGGTCAGTGCCGTCGTCATCCTGTCGTTGCGCCTGCGCCGCTCGAGAAACGCCTGTACCGAACTGCGCGACGAACTGGATCTCAGACGAGTGCAGCGGGAGGAGGAGGTTGGAGGTTCCTACCGCAATCAGGAGCGCTTTCGGCAGGAGATACAGCAGCTCGGGACCGCCTTCTGGGATTGGAACCTTTCCCCTTCACGGCTCCGCGTATCGGACCGATTCGTCGAATTCACGGGATACAGTCAAACCGACCTCGGCACGCATCCGAAAGACCATATCGGGCTCATTCATCCGGCCGAGCGCAAGGAAGTGTCGGACCAGTTCCGCGAATACCTGAGTGGTGATCGCCCCGACTGTGAGCTCGAATTCCGTTTCCTGTTCCGTGATGGTGGATACCGCTGGGTCAAGAGTCGCGTCGTTGCATTCCGGGGGGCGGACGGCGAACCGGAGCGCGTGGTCGGCTCACTGACCGATATCTCGGAACGGGTACGTGCCGAGGAGGAGCGCGACCGTCTGTTCAACCTGTCGCTGGACCTCCTGGCCGTGGGCAATTACGAGGGCTTTCTGCAGCAGGTGAATCCAGCATGGGTGCGGGTGTTGGGCTGGTCGCGGGACGATTTGATGGCCGATCCGGTAGACCACTTCATCCATGAGGACGATGCCGAACTGTACGCCGATTCCCGGAAACGGCTCGAGTCCGGCGAACTGGTCGAAGATCTGCATTGCCGGTTTCGGTGCCTGGACAACACGTATCGTTGGCTGTCCTGGTCCTCGTTTCCCTATCCGGAGCAGCGGCAGGTTTTTACCGTGGTGCGCGATATCACACTGCAGAAGGAAGCGCAACTCAAGCTGCGCGATTCCCAGGAACGGTTGCGATCGCTCAGCAATCAGCTGGCGCTGGTCGAGGACCGGCAACGGCGCCAACTGGCGGAGTCGATCCACGATGGTCTGGCCCAGCAGCTCTTCGGCCTGCGTGCCATCGTCACATTGTTGCGTTATCCGAAGAAATTGGAGGATCTGCAGGAAACGGTGACCCGGATCCTGGAAATCCTGGATGATACGATGACCGAAGCGCGGTCGCTTTCATTCGAGCTTTTCCCGGCCGCGTTGCAGGAGGTCGGGCTGGAAGCGGCGCTGGGCTGGCTCGCACACGAATTCGAGGAACGGAACGGGATTCGGTGCGAGGTGCGGACCGAACAGATCGGACCGGAACTATCCGAGGATCTGCGAGCAATGGCCTATCAATGCGTTCGGGAACTCTTCGCCAATGTGCGCAAGCACGCGCAGGCCGGCAGGGTCGGGGTCACGATCAATAGCGTGGATCGTTTCATGACGGTTCTGGTCGAAGACGACGGACAGGGCTTCGATCCCAGCGCTGAAGAAAAGGCGGACTCCCGGAAATTGGAGTACGAGGGTTTCGGTCTGTTCAGTATCCGGGAACGGGTGCGATCCGTCGGTGGCCGGATGCTCGTCGACTCGCGCCCGGGTCAGGGCTGCCGTGTTTTCCTGTCCTTCCCGCTCGACTCGAACCCCAGCTGAACGGAACAGGATTTTGGGCGAATTCTTCGCGATCAGTTGTGGAGCCGTGTGGGCACTGGCGGTCATCCTGTTGCGCAAGTCGGGCGAGAGCGTGCCGCCGTTCCAGCTGAATCTGTTCCGCACCGTGCTCTCCAGCCTGATGCTTTTCGTAACGTTGGTGGTGCTGGGAAAACCGGTTTTTGCCGATGTCGCCCGCGAGGATGTACTGATCCTGATGGCCAGCGGAGTGATTGCCATCGCCATCAGCGACACGCTGTTTCTCATGTGTCTGAACCGCGTCGGCGCCGGCTTGAACGCGATCGTGGACGCGACCTACTCCCCGTTCGTAATCCTGTGGGCCTATGCCCTGTTGGGGGAACGACTGCAACCGGTGCAGTACGCGGGGATGGTACTGATCATCAGCGGCGTGGTGGTTGCGTCCTGGGTTGCGCCACCCCACGGAACCTCGCGCGCCACGCTGGTTGCGGGGATCCTCTACGGGATCGGTGCCATGGCCACGATCTCGTTCGGAATCGTGCTGGCCAAACCGGCCCTGACCCGTACGGATGTGATCTGGGCGACGGCGGTTCGTCAATTCGGGGCGATGATCGCGCTGGGGGCAGTCGCGCTGATCCGCCCGGACCGGCGCTCCGTCTTCAGCACCTTTTTGCCGTCGGATTCCTGGCGTTTTACCGTCCCGGCGACGGTGCTGGGCTCGTACGTGGCCCTGACGCTGTGGATTGCCGGGATGAAGTACACCGCCGAAACCGGGACCGCCGGCATTCTGAATCAAACCAGTACGCTCTTTATTCTGGTACTGGCCAGTTTGTTCCTGAAGGAGAAGTTTACCCGGCGCAAGGCGTTGGCGGCTCTGCTTTCGGTCGCTGGAATCGTGCTGACAGTGGTTTAACAACGCTTGCGTTTGTTGCAACCCGGGCTATATAAATACGTAGTCGCGACTGGGAGATCGCGAAGTACCCGTCGACGTGTATCCAGACGATCCATTGATTTTTGTGAATCTGCTGACCCCCTTCCAGAATGAGGAATGTTGCGATGCGCATGATATTCCCCCACTGCGGCACCACTGTGTGGGCTGCCTGGGCTGTTGGATTCGCACTGGCGTGGGTGCTGCCGGCAGCGGCCCCGGCTCTCGAGGATGGGAGCTCGTCCGGTGCCTTGATTGTTGCCCGACCGGGCGCTGACGAGGTCTGGGGGCTCGACGAGTGTGTCGTGGCGGCGTTGGATGCCAATGATGCCCTGAGTGCGGAACGCCTGCGCATGTCCGAATTGCGGGGACAGATGAACCAGGCTCGTGCCACGGGGCTGCCCACCCTGGATCTGGTGGGCAACTGGACCCGTTCCCGCGATCCCAGTTTTGCCCTGGATTCGACCTTCGGTGGAGGTGGGGATTCCGTTTTTACACCGCCGTCCGGTACGCCGGACTGGTTCACCGATTGGGTTGGCGGCTTCGGATCCTTCATTCCCGCCGCGGAGGATATTCCCGCCCAGTCCTTCCTGCGCGCGAGCGCCGATCTGAATTGGACCGTCAATCCGTGGAAGATTCGCGGAGCGCTGGGAGCCGCCCACCTGGGAATCGATCGCCAGGAATTGTTGATCGGAGCGGCCGAGAACCAAACGGTTGAATCGGCCATCTCAGCATACTATGGAATCGTACAGGCTGCCGAGAAGGTGGATGCCGTGCGGGCCCAGATCGCGGACCAGGCGGAGTTGCTGAACATCCTGAAACTGCAGCACGAACTGGGACTGGCGACGCGTTTGGACACGCTGCAGGCGGCGGTCAGCCTGGCCAACCTGCAACCGCAATTGACGGTGGCGGCAGCGGGCTTGCGCAACGCCGGGGCCACCCTGAATGCGGTCATGGGCCGGCCCCCCGAAGCACCGCTTTCGATTCGGAACGAGGGGCAGGTCGAGATCGATCCCATCGATGAGGAAGCAGCGCTGATCCTGGCGGGTTCCCGGCCCGACTTGCAGGCCCAGGAACGATTTACGTCGATTCTGCGCCGAAACCAGCAAGCCCAGGCTGCCGACAATCGGCCCTATCTGACCTTCGGGGGCGGATATGGCTACGTCGGAACCAAGATGGACAATCTTTTCGATACCGGGCATGACACCTGGAATGCCCGGGTAGCCCTGAACTGGTCGCCATTCGACGGGCTGTTGACACGGGGCCGCGTGGCGGAGACCAAAGCCATGATCCGCCGCACCGAAGTGGAATTGGCGGGGAACCGGCGGACAGTGCAGGTCGAAGTTCTGCAGTTGTTGGCCAATCTCCAGATGGCGCGTGAGCTGCTCGATGCGGTGCGCTTGAATCTCGAGCGGTCGGAAGAGGCGCTCGATGAAACGCTGATGATGTTGGAGCTGGGCAAGGCCAGCTACCTGGAGGTCCTCGTGGCGGAATCGAATCGGGCGCAAGCGCTCGGATCGGTGATCGACGCCCGGTACGAAGTATTCAGCCTGACGGCATCCCTGAAACGCGCTCTCGGGCGCTCGCCGCGCACGCCGCTGGCGGAAATCCCCGGCCTGGTCGCAGAGGTGGAGTAAAGATGCGAAAGATCCATACCAACTCGAGGATCGATTTCATGCCGCTGATCCCGCGCCGTTTGGTGCTGAGCATCGTGGGGCTGGCGGCAGTGGGTTCCTTGGCTGCTTGTCAGGCACCGGTCGCCGACCAGGAGGGCGAGACCGAGGTCGCGCGCAATGTGCGGGTCCTGGAACTCGCGCCCGAGACGCTGACCGAGTATTTCGAGATCTCGGGACCGGTCAGCCCGGTTCTGGGAACGGATTTGAGTCTCGAAGAGTCCGGACCGGTGGTTCAATTGCCGCTGGAAAAGGGAATGCCCGTCCACCGCGGTGATCTTCTGGTCGAGATCGACCGCACGATTCTGCAGGCCGAGAAGGCCTCGGCGGTTGCCCAATTCAAGACCCAGGAATTCAACTACGACAAGGTTCGGCAATTGCACGACGCCGGCAAGGTCAGCGAGATTGATCTGCTGACGAGCCAGGCACAATTCGAGCAGGCGCGGTCTCTGGCCCGCATCGCCGAGCGGCGTTATGAGAGGGCGGGACTGACCGCTCCGTTCGATGGCGTACTGACGGACCGTTATGTCGAACTGGGCCAGCTGGTCGTACCCGGGCAGTCGGCGGTTCGCCTGATCGACCCGCATCAACTGAAGTTGGAGGCCCATCTGACCGCGACCGAGGTCGGTTTCGTCCGCCGCGGGGAGAAGGCGAGAGTCCAATTGGGGCAGATCGAGGAGGAGATCGACGGCACCGTATCGTGGGTGGGCCTGGAGGCGGACCGGATGACCGGCAAGTTCCGGGTCGAAATCGAGATCCCGAATGGCGACCTGGCGCTGAGTGCGGGCGTGATCGGACGCGCCCGACTGCCCAAACAGACACTCGAGGGTGCGGTCATCATCCCGCGGGATGCGGTGCTGCCGGGCAGGGAGGGCTTTACCGCCTTCGTGGTCGAGGGAGATCGCGCCCGCAGCCGGGTGCTGGATCTCGGTCCCGATCAGGGTGCCCTGGTCCTGGTACGCAGTGGCCTGCAGGCCGGAGATCTCCTGGTCGTGCGGGGCCACCGCGAGTTGCGCGACGGCAGTCTGGTCAAGATCACCGAGACCTCGACGGCGGCCGACGGTTCGATCAGCGGGGATCCCGGCACCGTGCGTAGCGCCGCGGAGGTAGCCCGATGAGAATGACCCGCGGCGCCATCCGGCGCTACCCGATGATTTTCGCCTTCATGGCGATCATCACCATCATCGGGGTGAAGTCCTATCGCGATCTGCCGCGGGAATCCTCGCCGGATGTGAAGATTCCTTTCGTGATGGTGACGGCCCCCTATGCAGGATCCAGCCCGGCGGACATGGAAAACCTGGTCACCCGGAAGCTCGAGAAGCAGCTCAAGGGACTCGAGGACCTGAAGGAAATGACCAGCTCATCGTCCTACGGGCTTTCCGTGGTGACCCTCGAGTTCGAATCCAGCGTCGATATGAGTGACGCCCTGCAGTCGGTCCGCGACCGCGTCGAGCTGGCCAAACCGGACCTTCCCGAGGACCCGCGCAATGATCTGGTCGTACAGGAAGTCAGTTCCGCCGATACTTTTCCGGTCATGCAGGTGAATCTCTTCGGGGATCTGGATCTCGAGCTGCTCAAGAATCTGGGCGAGGATCTCGAGGAGGATCTCGAACAGATTCCCGGTGTGCTGGGCGTTGATCTGTTGGGCGGGATCCAGAATGAGGTACAGGTCGATGTCGACCCCGAGAAACTGAAATTCTACGATCTGGCTTTGGCCGACGTACAGGACGCGATCGCGCTGCAGAACATTACCATTCCCGGTGGCAAGCTTTCACTGGGAGTTTACGACTACCAGGTCCGTGTTCCGGCCGAGGTCGAACGTGTCGATGAGCTCCTGGATTTCGTGCTGAATCCCGGCATCCATCCGCCGGTCTTCCTGCGGGATGTGGCTTCCGTCAAGTTCGGGATCCAGGATCGTGAATCGATCAGCCGGGTGAACGGGCAGGATGCCGTGACGCTCGTCGTCAAGAAGCGTAGCGGCGAGAACATCATCTGGATTGCTGATGAGGTGCGGCGCGTGCTGGCCGAACAGGAGTCGACCTATCCGGACGGCCTGCAGGTTTCGATCGTGGCGGATCAATCGATCCAGATCGAGAACATGGTCTCCGAGCTGGAGAACAATATCCTGAGCGGATTGATTCTCGTGGTCGTGGTACTGCTGGCATTCTTCGGGATTCGCAACGCCCTTTTTGTCGGTTTGGCGATTCCGCTCTCGATGCTGATGTCCTTCATCATCATCAGTGCGCTGGGCTTGACGCTGAACATGGTGGTGCTCTTTTCGCTGATCCTGGCGCTGGGGATGCTGGTCGACAACGCGATCGTGATCGTCGAGAACATCTACCGGCACCGTGGCAAGGGCAAGACTGCGGATGAAGCCGCCGGAGACGGCGCCGCCCAGGTCTCGAGCGCGGTCATCGCTTCGACTCTGACCACGATCTGCGCCTTCGGGCCGATCGTATTCTGGCCCGGCATTATGGGCGAGTTCATGAAGTATCTGCCGATCACCGTGATCATCGCCCTGTCGGCCTCGCTGTTCGTCGCGCTGATCTTCAATCCGGTCCTTTGTGCGCGTTTTATGCCGGTGCCGCGAAAGGACCGGGACAACACGCTGATCGGCGATCGACTGCTCGAATGGGGACAGAAAACCTATCGCCCCACGCTGCAATGGGCGCTGGGCCATCGCGCCGTGGTGCTGGTCGGCATCAATCTGCTGCTGGTGGTGGTGTTCATTCTCTTCGGGAGGTTCAATGCGGGCGTCGAGCTTTTTCCCGATGTCGAACCGCAATTCGCCTTCGTCAACGCAGAAGGCCCGAGCGGTACCCGGATCGAGGTATCGGACCACTACGCCCAATTGATGGAAGAGCAGGTCGCCGAGATCGGCGATTTGAAGGCCTACACCACGGCGGTCGGAAACGGCGCGGGCGGTGGACAGGGCGGCGGTCAAAGCTCGTCGCATCTTTCCACGGTCACGATGGAATTCGTCGACATGGAGGACCGTAGCCGCTCCTCGCGTGACGCTTTGGAGGAGTTGCGGGAACGGCTCGCGGGGTTCACCGGCGCTCAGATCACTGTTGATAAGATGGAAGAAGGCCCGCCGACCGGCGCTCCGGTGAATATCGAGATTTCCGGTGACGATTTTGATGTGCTGGGAGAATTGGCCGAACAGGTGACCGACATCATTCGTCCGATCCCGGGACTGGTCGATCTGACGGACAACTATGATCGCGACCTGCCCGAGTTGAGGATCATTCCGGACGTGGATCAGGCCGGCCGTTACGGCCTGCGTACGTGGGACATCGCCGGAACGATTCGCACCGCGATCCACGGCAGCGAAACCGCGAAATACCGTGTCGGGGAGGACGAGTATGAGATCGTCGTCCGCTACAGCAAGGATTTCCGCGACCAGGTCGAAGACATCGAGAATGCCACCGTGTTCTTCGAGGGAAAGACGATTCCTCTTTCGGCGTTCGCCGACGTGGAATTCGGAACCGGACTGGCGGCGATTCATCGCATCGATGCCCGGCGGGTGGTCACGGTGTCCAGCGACGTGGCGGCCGGGTACAACGCCAACGCCCTGCTGGCTCAGGTGCAGGACGCCTTGCAGGAGTTCGAAATGCCGGTGGGCTATACGATCGAATACACCGGTGAGAGCGAGGACCAGGAGGAGGCGTCCACATTCCTTACCAATGCCTTCGGCATCGCCATCATGCTGATCTTTCTGGTGCTGGTATCGCAATTCAGCTCGGTAACGATCCCGGCGGTGATCCTCTCCAGCGTGATCCTTTCGCTGACGGGAGTCTTTACCGGCCTGATGGTGACCCGGACCGCATTCGGTATCATCATGACCGGCGTGGGGGTGATCTCGCTGGCGGGAATCGTGGTCAACAACGCCATCGTGTTGCTTGACTATATCGAACAGTTGCGCAAGCGCGGCATGGAGAAGGACGAGGCGATCATTCGGGCGGGTTTGACGCGATTCCGACCGGTCATCCTGACTGCTGTAACAACCATCCTGGGACTGATTCCCTTGACGACGGGCATGTCGATCGATTTCGGCGCCCTGATACACGGACAGTTCGGTGAAGTGCTGATCCTCGGCGGCGAGTCCAGCCAGTGGTGGGGCCCGATGGGGGTCGCGGTGATCTGGGGCCTGGCGGTGGCCACGTTCCTGACTCTGGTCGTGGTACCGGTGATGTACTCGACGCTGGATCCGATCAAACGGGCCCTGTACCGGATCCTCATCGGATGGTGGCACCGCAGTGCGAGCGAGTCCGAAACCGCCGCGAAGTGACGCGGGACTTGGAAAAAAGGCGGGAAGGATAATCCCTTCCCGCCTTTGCTTTCCTAATCGTAGAATCCGTTTCAGTCCATCTTCGACAGGAGCGGATCCTTCTTGTAACCCAGGCCCTTCCAGTCCATCCGGCCACCCTCGCGGTGACAGTCCAGGCACTGCAGTGCCTGATCCGCCGGCCGGACGCCGTGGAAAATGCCCATGTAACGTTTGACCGGCACCCATTCGTAGTCGGGGTCCTCGATGCCGTAGGTGGCCGCGGCGCCCTCGGCAACGGCCTTTTCGATGTCGCCGTCGACAAAGAATTCGTCCACCGCGAGGGGGATCAACCACTGTTGGTCCTTCAGCATCGGCAGCGTACCCTGATGCAATTTGAAGGCGTACAGCTTCGAATTCTTGTCCTTGCGGCTGCCCTCGGGAATCATCACCGGGACGGTGCCGTCCTTCTCACGCTTGACCTTTTCGCCCAGCTTGCTCAGGCGGCTATTGCCATTGAACCAGGCGTACACCGGCTTGACGTTCTTCCCGAAGGTGATCGTCGCGGAGTACTTGTTGGCCTCTTCGTGATACTTCGGCGTGGACCAGTCGCGGACCATGTCGGTCTGGTCGGTGCGTGCGAAGTCCGGGATGTGGCAGACCGTGCAGTTCAGCTTGTCCGTGTGACTGTCCAACGCGAGCAGGCCGTGTGGTTTCTCATCGTGGCATGAGGTGCACATCAGGGGCTCGTCCGGATTGTCGGTGCCAGAAAGATCGGCGCCGCGGCCGCGCATGCGGTGATTCGATCCACCGTGGCATTCGGCGCAGGCCATGTCCTGGCCATCGGTCCCCATGTGGACGTCATAGTTCGCGTCGGTCTCGCCGAGCACGTACTCGATGTCGCCACGCTTGAAGTTCTGACCGCCACCGGCCCCTGCGTGGCAGCGCAGGCAACTCTTGCGCTTGGGCTGGGTGATCCGCTTGGAGACGGAATCCAGACCGCGCTGGTTCTTCCACAGGATCGGCTTCCAGGACCAGTTGCCTTCCTCGTCCTGGTAGGCGTCACGCCGGTAACCACTGGCGTGACAGATCAGGCAGTCGATGTTCTCCAGCTGCTGCTGAGAGATTTCGCGTCCCGGCTTCAGTCCCAGGCCGGCGTGGCACTTGGAGCAACCCTGCGCGATGATTTTTCCATCGCTGTTGACCGCGTTGCCGATCCAACTGGGCATCGGGTTGGTGCAGAAATCGTTGATCGTGTTCAGCTTGCCGAGCATCTGCCCGTCCGCGTTCACGACGTTCGGGGATTCGCCCCGCCACTGGTAATGCTGGGAATGGAAGAAGTCGGTGGCCTCTTCCTCGTGGCACTCCAGACAGGTCGACGTGCCCTCATAGTGTTCGAAGTATTCCTGGTGGCTGTAGGTCGTTTTGGCGGCCGCAGGTGCGGCCGCCAAAGCGAGAAGAGCCAACGACACCAGGAGTCGGGTCGTGTTCTTCATCGTTTCCTCCTAGAATCGAGCCGTCATGCCCAGCGTCAGCTTACCGGCCTTCTTGTAGGTCGGGAAGCCCAGCACGGCGATTTCGTCCAGATCTTTAGGCGCACCGACGTTCCAGCCGCTGCCCGAATAATCATAGTCGTAGTAGATGTAGCCGACCTTGCAGATCAGGCGCCGGTTGATCCGGTGCGTGAGGTACCCTTCGTACACACTGCCGCGGGTGCTGGTCTTCGGGGCGATCAGGTCGTCCTGTGCCGGAGCGAAGTTGAACCAGTACTGCGAGCCGTGATTGTACTCGAAGCCGACCTTGGTCTTGTCGTTCGACAGGTTGTAGCGCGCACCGAGGTAGAACATCGAGCCGGTCTGATCCTCGTTCGGCTGGAAGGGGTCGCTCAGCAGGCCGCCGAAGGGACCGAACTCGCCGTTGGGATGGCTCTTGCTCCAGCTCGCGGTGGCGAACCAGTCGAGGGGACCGTCCACGCGGGAGATCAGCAGGCTGGCCAGGTCGAAGTCGCCCAGGTTCGCCGAGGGGGTGAAACGAGTGACGATCGGACCCGGCATGGCCGCGCCCGTCACCGGGTTGACCGGCATGATCATTTGACCATTGAAGCCGTCGGTCAGGTCGAAGGCCCGGGCGATCGTGGTCTGGATCTGCATCTCTTCGGTATTCCACGCGTCGATGTTGAAGCCGAAGAACTGCGCGTCCTTCAGAGCCGCATCGGCGCTGATCAGGCCCTGACCGTACTGGCTCTCGTAGCCCAGACCGTAGCAGGCGCGGATCGTGGTCTTGTCATTCAGGTAGTAGCCCAGGGTGGCGCCATCGAACTGGAAGTCGATGATCGTGCCCATGGGCGTGCCCTGACGCATCTCGTCGTTGCGGTAGTGCATCGGCGGTCCGTCCACGCTGGGGCGGCGACCCAGGCTGAGATACACCGGCGCGCCGGCGATGTGGGACCAGGTGAAATGTGCGGCCTGGACCTTCAGGGTCGCATCCCCGGGAACGCCCGGCCAGTTCGCATCGGTGTTCAGCGTGTTGGCCTGGCCGTTGAAGACGTTCGTCTGGGTCGCGGCGCCCCACGGCTTGTACATGTGCAGGCGGCCGGTGAAGCTGAGGTTCTTGGCCGGCTTGGTATGCATGTCCAGGCGCAGACGCGTCGTGTACATGACGTCGTTGTCGGTCTTGAACCCGTCGGTCAATGTGGCGGGCATCAGGGCCTGCATGAACGGGCCCAACTGCGCCGGCGACATGGAAGCCATGGCGCCCTGTAGGTCGGCAAACGTGAAATTGTTCATGAAAGCCATGTAGTCGGCGGCATACATGCCGGCGAAGGTCTGAATGTCCGCGGGGTTCATCGGATCCAGGGCGGGTGCTTCGGAACCCAACTGGGCCATCATACCCTGCATGAACATGCTGCTGACCATCAGGTTCTGCAGCGCCATGCCGTCGTAGTAGTCGTTGATCTCACCGGTGATGCTGTGAGCCTCGACGCGCAGGTCGCCGGTAAGATCGATGCGATCCTTGGCGTTGGCCACGGTCAGTTCGCGAACCTTCTTCTCCAGATCCTTCAGGCGGTCTTCCGTGCTCTTGGCGGCCAGTGCATTGCCTGCCAGGGCCAGCAGGGCGATGGCGGCGACCGCAGTGATCAGAATTCGCTTCATGGATTCGATCTCCTGTTTGGGTTCAATTCCTCGCCCGGATCTCAGGACGGGCGATACACACGACATTGCTGTGGTGATCCCGGGATCAACCGCAGGTCATCGGTTGCTCGGAGTCCGCGGCATGGTCGACGCAGAATTTCCGAATCTTCTTCAGCATCTTCTTGTCGAAATGATCGACTACCTTGGACTTGGGATCCATCTGGCAGGGAACTTCCTTGTGGGTCTCGGCGAAGTCGCCATCGAAGAACTCTTCCCACTGCTCGGTGATCAGTGACATGGGGGTGTACTCGCCGGCGTCGGAGTCGGCCTGGTGGCAGCCCTTGCACAGCATCTTGTACATATCCTTGCCGCTCATCTTCTCGAAATTCGGCTTTTCGACAGCCGCCTTCTCTTCAGCCAACGCCATGCCGGTCAGGACCAGCGAAAGCAGAACGACGACACTCAACAACACTCGCATCTTCATGGGGCTTCCTCTCCACCGGCACAGGGCCGGTTTGGTTTTCCGGTTCGACCCGGATTCATCGGACAAATCGCTACGAATTCGACAAGACAACAGATTCGAGACCTCGAAACTAGTAGACGGAATTCCTACCGGTCAAGTAGCGCAACATGCAAATGCGCAGCCGTTTCGGGAGGCGGAGTATCGCCGAGGATCGTGGTAGGACTAACGTCCGCGTAAGTCGTGTATGTTGAAGGATTAACGGGCCATCGTATTTCGCTTACTTGTTATAATGATACCGGTTATCAGTTTTTGCCTGACAAAATTCAGTACGTGGATGGCGTGTTTTTGTTCCGCCCGCCCCCGCGGGAAAGCTGGGCTCCCAGAAATATCTCAAGTCTTCTCCCGGCCGGCCGATGTACCGGGAGTGCCCGTCGCTCGGCTCAAACCCGGACCCGGGGAGATGACCATGATTCAAGCGATGAACTCGGCCCTGCAGGGCCTGTCGATGAACCAATCCCGCTGGGAGTTGCACGCAAGCAGGATCGCCCGGGATGGCGCCGCTGCGACTCGACCTTCGATGCCCCTGGCGACCGCGATCGTCGGTGCGCGCTCGGCGCAGCGTGGATACGAAGCGAACCTCGCGGTGCTGGAAACTGCGGACGAAATGCTGGGGTCCCTGATCGACGTCCTGGCCTGATTGTTCGACTGCGGTTGTTCACGACCGCGATTCCCGTTACACTCTATCAACTTCGTAGGCGGCGGATACCGCCGACAGCTGCAGAATGGATCCGGCCGAGTGCCCGAGCCCGTCGTCGAGGAGCATGATGTGACCGCATTGACCGTACTATTCGAGGATCATCTCGTTCCGTTTTTTCGTCCGCTGACCTGGACACAACCTCTTTTTGAAATCCGTTGTGGGATCTACAACACGCGGGAAAGAATCGAAGCGCTGGATCGGGTCGGCCCGGGAAAGGGCGAGGGAATCCTGGCCGGCCGGCGGCAGTTGGGAAAATTGAGTACGGCGCAGGGCTGGCAGTGGGTCACCGAGAGCGATAGCCCGATTCCGGATCGGTACGATCGTGTACTGCTGCTGAATGGGCGCACTTGCCCCGATGCGGATGCGCTCCGCAGCATCCTGAATGCGGCGGAGGGGGACTTTGCCTTTTTCGACCAGGACGGTCTGTTGGTAGCGCGGGTCGGACGTGAGCTAGCTGAGCGGATGCTGTCCTCCTGGCGAGCCTGGGAGACCCGATGCCACGAGGCCGGTTGCTGGTTGCGGCCGGGAGTTCCGGTTGAACCGTGGATTCCCCGGAACGAGTTCGCGGATCTTCCGGCAAACGATCTGCCAGGAGGGACGCTGTTCGGCGGCGATGTCGCACGGATGGCAGAATCATTGAGCGGGTGGACACCGCTGCGACGGGTCTGGGAGATCGTACCGCGCACTGCCGCGGCGATCGATGCGGACGTGGAGTTGATCCGGAACGGAGCGTCGCCGGCACGTCGTCCCTTCGGTTTGGTGCCGGAGGCACGGAACGCTGAACCCCTGTGGCGAACGAGTACGTCGTGGTCGCAGGGTGCGCATTTCGATCAGGTCCACGTCACCGACCCGCAACGTCTCTGGACCGGAAATCAGGTCGAAATCTCTCCGTTCGTCTCGATCGATACCTCCCACGGACCGGTAGTTCTGGATTGCGGAGTCGTGATCCAGTCCCAGGTACGGTTGGAGGGACCGCTCTATGTCGGCCCGATGGGCATCATCAAAGCGGGCGCGCGGATCTATGGAGAGACCTCGTTCGGGGTGGGGTGCCGGGTCGCAGGGGAAATCGGCGAGAGCACCTTCGGCGATTTTTCGAACAAGCAGCACGCCGGATTTATCGGCCACGCGGTACTCGGTTCCTGGGTTAACCTGGGAGCTTTGACGACCTGCAGCGACCTGAAGAACAACTACGGAAATATTCGAGTCGATCTGGGGGACGGGAGCATCGACACCGGGCTGCGTTTCGTGGGGCTGATGATGGGGGATCATACCAAGACGGCGATCGGAACGATGCTGAATACCGGAACGTGCATTGGAGTGGCCAGCAATGTTTTCGGTGGAGCGATGCCGCCCAAATGGGTGGACAGTTATAGCTGGGGAGGCCAGGACGACAGTCCTGTCTATTCGATCGACCGCGCTTTAAAGACGGCGGAAGTGGTGCTCTCGCGCCGAGGCTGCCGGTTGACGGATGCCCACCGCGCCCTGATGGAATCGCTGGCACGCTGATCCGGGCCGACGATTGCACGTTGCCCGGCGACCGGCTTCCGAATCGATCCGATTGCATCCCCGGGTGGAACAGGATCCCCGGTTGCGGCTGAGGATGTCGTTGGGTGCCTGACGGAACGCTATCATATCTCATTATAAATAAGCGCGTTGTGTGGCCTGCTCGAGAATCGACTCGAGCTGTGATCCGGTAGGCTGAGGATGGCACGCCAGTTGCCAATGTACGAACAAATGTTCTCTGTCCTGTTCGTGCTTGGTCGTAGAAATGCTTACACGCGCTGTTTGTAAGTTTCTTCCGGCGGTCACGCGGCAGATATGGGGAACATTTTCTCTTTTCAAACCCCGGTTGTTATGGTATCTATTATCCGACATAACTTACATGTAAATAACAACATGTAGATAACAAGGTATAGGGTATCGATCCCTCTGCGTACCCGGATCGGCCTTGTCCGTGGCGGATCGCTCGCGCGGCGCTCCGGACCGGTCCTGCGCAGACGGACGCCTGGATGGAAACGGAATGGGAAAGGAGAACGGGATGACCAAAGCCGAACTGGTCGAGATCATCTCCCAGGAGACGGGGGTCAACAAGAAGGACACCGGGCTGGTGGTCAATCTGATCATGGACAACATCGGCCAGGCTCTGGTGTCCGGCGACAAGGTCGAATTGCGGGGATTCGGTAGTTTCAAGGTCAAAACCCGCCGCGCGCGTCTGGCTCGCAACCCGCGAACGGGGGAGTCGGTGGACGTACCGGCGAAGCGAGTCCCATTCTTCAAGGCTTCGAACGAACTCAAGGGGCGCTTGAATAAATCGTAGTGGACCACCACTTCCAGGTTGTCGGATGGTGGCGGGCGACATATCTTATCGGATTCCTTACCCCGTAGAAGCACAGGCTTCCCTGTACGGGTGTGTTCAAGAACAGATCGGCGGAAGGTGAGCGCTCCGGACGAGGACGCTGCCGGCGGATCGGGCTCAGAAAGGCGGGACGATATGCCCAACGGGCGTAAGCGCAAGCGCAAGAAGATCGCTACGCACAAGCGGAAAAAGCGGCTTCGCAAGAACCGGCACAAGAAGAAGTAGCGGGCGGGTCGGCGGGTGTCCGATGGCACCGGCTGACAGCTCGTGCGGTACGCTTTTTATGTGCAAATGATGGTACGGGACGGCCAGGACGGAGAAGTTCGACCGCGCTGCGTGGCCGGTCGGAGAGGAGTTTCCGGCATGACGGACAGGCCCCAGGAACGTCGCCAGGCTCAACGGGTGGATGCCAGCCTCAAGCTGGAGGTACGCTTGGCGTGCCCGGACGGGTCCGAGAAGGTCGCGTCGTTGGAAACGATCAACATCAGCTCATCCGGGGTCTACTTCAAATCGGACCACTTCATCGAGCCGATGACCAAATTGGCCATGGATCTGGAACTGCAGGTTCCTTCGGCGGAACCCGGCCTACGACCGGAAATGGCGCTCGTCTCGTGCGAGGGCCTGGTGGTGCGCGTCACGCCGGAAGTGGAAACCGAGGAGTGTGATTCCTTCGAGGTCGCCGTGTTCTTTACCCAGATCGCCGAGGGCGGAACCGAGACTTTGGAGAGGCATATCGAGTTGCTCATGGAATAGCCGTCCGGAGTTGCGACGATTCACAGCCGAAACGGGAGACGTTGCTCTCTCCGATCAGCCCGAAAGCATCCGCTTTCGGGTTTTTTCGTTCAAGCACCCCGCAATCGCGCCGATCACTCGGAGGATCGCAGGAACCGGCTCATCTGAGCCGCCCGGACCGACGTACCTGGAGATGCAACGCCCAATGACCGATCCCAAGGATCGCACCATCCTGGTCGTGGATGACTCGCCGCCGACGTGTCACTACCTGAAACGTCTGCTCGAGAAGAAAGGCTATCCCGTGATCACGGGGGGCGACGGGGCCACCGGAGCCCGCCTGGCGCTCGAATACCTGCCCGATTTGATCCTGCTGGACAAGGAAATGCCCGGGATGCACGGATTCGACGTCATCCGGATCCTGCGGCGGCACCAGGAGACCAGCGGGATCCCGATCCTGATGATCAGCTCCGAGACCCAGCTTTCCGAGCGGATCCGCGGTCTGGAAATGGGTGCGGACGATTTCATCACCAAGGGAATCAGCGGCGAAGAGCTGTACTCGAAGATCCGGGCTTTCCTGCGCATCAAAGATCTGCAGGACGAGTTGCGCCAGGAGCGCGATAAGCTGAATCAGATCTTCCGTTTTCTCCATGACCCGGTAGCCATCTGCAGCCTGGATGATCGGATCGTTCTGGCCAACCAGGTATTTCTGGGGCTGTTGCGGATGCCGCGGGAGGTCGCCCAGTTCAAGACCATGACCGAAATTCTGGAAATCCTGAAAGTCGATCCCTCGGTCATCCAGGAACTGCGTCGCGGAAACCGCGAAGAATTTCGATTGGAAGTCACGTTCGACGGGCAAAAGAGCTATTTGACGGGGCGCACGGCTCCGATTCAGGTGTCGGAAGAGGAACAGGCACTGGCCTATATATTCCGGGATGTTTCGCGCGAAGTCGAAGTCGAGCGCATGAAAGCCGACTTCCATTCCATGATCGCCCATGATCTGCGCTCGCCGATGAGCGTCATCCAGGGCTATGTGTCCCTGATGGAAGCAGGGAAGACCGGGCCACTGACCGAGACCCAGGGCGAGTTCATGGCCAGTATCACCACCAAGATCACCGAGATGACCATGCTCTTGAATGACTTCCTGGACATGAGCAAGATGCAGGCGGGTTTTGTGAACCTGAAATGCGAGTCGCTGGCGATCGGCCCGCTGGTGGAAGAAGTGGTCAGCGATCTGGGACCGATGGCAGCCAGCCGCGGGATCGTGGTGGAGCACGCTGCCGACGAGAAACCAATTCTTGTCCAGGCCGATCCATTGCGACTGACCCAGATTCTGCGCAATCTGGTTTCCAACTCGATCAAATACAATGTCGAGTCGGGATGGATCCGGATCACGGTCTCGGCTTCCGACAACGGTTTTGCCGAGATCGAAGTCGCCGACGGCGGTGTCGGCATCCAACCCGATGATCTGGCCGTACTCTTCGAACCGTATACGCGAGGCAATGCGCCGCGCAA
>JANTGJ010000066.1 GCA_024762975.1 Candidatus Krumholzibacteriia bacterium | reverse complement strand
GCCGGCGATCATCTGGTGGTCTGGAACGGTACGGATGAGCGCGGGGCTGCGGCTGCGGCCGGAGTTTATCTGGTTCGCGTGGCCACTGATGCCGGGGAGGTAAGGACACAGAAGATCGGCCTGATCAAGTAGACGGGCTCTCCGTTCAATCCCTCGCTTGAAACGATCCGTTCCCGCTCTGGCGGGGACGGGTCGTTGCTTCGCCGGCGACGGCGGTCATTCGGAAGAGCCGCCCGGTGTTCGGTACCTCGTCCAGCTCTCGGCCTCGACAAAGACTTTTCTGACGCGAGGGAACGCGCTACGAATCTCGGCATCCAGCTGCGCAATTGACTCTTCGATTCGGGTACTGTCGACTCCGGGACGGAAATCTACGCTCAGGTTCACCAGAATGAAATCGGGACCCATGTGCAGCGTGAGCGCTTCGTTTAGGTGCTCTACGGCAGGTGTGGCGTCCACCAGCCGCCGGATTCCTGCCACGACTTCAGGTTCGGCGCTTTCACCGATCAGCAGACCCCGGGTCTCGACGGCGAGGAACCAGGCGGTGGTCGCCAGAATGCCGCCGATCAACAACGAGGCCACCCCGTCCAACCACAGCCACCCCATCCGCTCTCCGATCAGGATTCCGAAAAAGGCCACCAGGATCCCGACCATCGCGGCCGAGTCCTCGAACAGCACCACGAACGTGGATGGGTCTTTGCTGCGACGTACCGCCGACCACAGTCCCAGCCGGCCCTTGGCGCGGTTGAATTCTTTCAGCGCCAGCAGCCAGGCCGTACCCTCGAACAGGAAACTCAGTCCCAACACGATGTAGTTCAGTGTCACATTGTGGATCGGCTCGGGATGCCTCAGGTGGTTGATCCCTTCGTAGACCGAGACCCCGGCGCCGACGCCGAAGATCAGGATCGCGACAACGAAGGACCAGAAGTAGATCTCCTTGCCGTACCCGAAAGGATGGCTGCGGTCGGCCGGTCGTGCGGCGCGTTTGAGGCCCAGTAGCAGCAGGATCTGGTTACCGGTATCCACCAGCGAGTGGATGCCCTCGCTGAGCATGGCGCTACTGCCGGTGATGGCCGCCGCCCCTAGCTTCGTGGCCGCAATCAGGGCGTTGCCGGCCAGGGCGGCGAAGATGACTTTGCGGTTGCCGGATGCGGCCATGCAGGGATTCCTTCCGGGCGGCTGAGCCGCACTGTTTCATCCGATCGCGTATTTTTCGAGGCGATAGATCAGCACATGTCGCGGAATTCCCAGGTAGGCCGCGGTCTTGGTGCGATTGCCGCCGCAGAGATCCAATGCGCGCCGGATCACTTCCTTTTCCAGTTCGATCAACGAGAGACCCGCTTCGGGCAGGGGGCCAAGGAGGAGTTCGGCGGCCGTGTCCGACCTGGTTTCCTCCGGTTTCGGCAGGCCTGTGCTCACGGCAGGGGAGGTGGGCGCCAGCCGGTCCAGGTCCGAAATCGTCAGTGAATCCCCTTTTCGCATCAGTACGAGGCGCTGGTTCAGGTTTTTCAACTCACGCACATTGCCCCGCCAGGGTCGTGACTCCAGCGCTCGCAGCAGGTTCGGATCCGATGCGAGGTTCTCCTCGCCGTGCAGACGGGTAAAGTGCTCCCATAACAGGGGGATGTCGCTGCGCCGTTCCGCAAGTTCAGGAATGTGCAGGAGCAGGACATTGATCCGATAGTAGAGATCTTCCCGAAAATTTCCGGCCGTGACTTCCGCATCGAGATCACGATTCGTCGCACAGACCAGACGGAAGTCCACCGGAATCGCCGGCCCGCCTCCCACCGGATCCACGGTGCGATCTTCCAGCACGCGCAACAGTTTTGGTTGCAGCGAGGCCGGCAACTCGGCGATTTCGTCCAGGAATAACGTGCCGCCGTCCGCCGCCCGGATCCTGCCCGTGGCTGCGCGATCGGCGCCCGTAAAGGCACCCTTGAGGTGACCGAAGAGCTCCGATTCCATCAGGGTTTCGGGAATGGCTCCGCAGTTTACGGCCACGAACGGCTGATCCCAGCGTGCGGAAAGATCGTGGCAAGCCCGGGCAGCCAACTCCTTGCCGGTTCCGCTGGCACCGTGGATCAGAACCGTGGCGTCGGTCGGGGCGACCTGTTTCAACTGCTCCAGGAAGTCATCCATGGCGCCGGGGCCGTGGATGAATCCCGTGTCCCGATTCCGGTTCGTCAGCAGATGCCGCAGGCGATCATTGTCCCTTTGGAGCGCGCGGGTGCGCAGTGCCTGCTCGACAGTCAGCAGCAACTCGTCCCTTGCGAAGGGCTTCAGCAGATAGGTGAATGCACCCGACTTCATGGCCGCGACCGCCTGTTCCACGGTTCCGTGGGCCGTCAGGACGATCACCGGGGGTCGGATTTCCGCGGGGCCGTTCATGATCCGTTCGAGGACCTCCATCCCGCCCATGACCGGCATTCGAATATCGGTCAGGACGAGGTCGGTATCCGGGCCGAGGGATTCCAGACCCGCAGCTCCGTTGCTGACGGCATCCACTTCGTGGCCCGCCGACTGCAGAATGAAACCCGCGACCTCGCGCAGATTGCTGTCATCATCGATCAGCAGGATTTGTCCCATCAAGTCATCCCCTTGCTGTCCGTGGCCGGCGGCAGACTCAATTGCACGCAGGCGCCGTCTCGTGCCTGTGTATCCACCGTCAGGCGCCCACCGAGGTCTTCGGTGATGCGCAGGCTCGTGGCGATCCCCAGCCCCGTGCCGCCCTCGCGGGTCGAGAAAAAGGGCGTTCCAAAGAGTTCCAGGGCCTCGTCGGTGAAGCCGGGGCCGTCATCGCAGACGATGCAACTGAAGAATCCATCCGCTTCGCTGGCGAAGCGCAGTTCGACGTTCCCGTCGGGACCCGCCGCCGACGCTGCATTCAGAACCAGATTCAGCAGCACCTGGCGGACCTGCTCACGGTTGGCTCGGACGGGCCCGAAATCGGCGGGAGGCTTCCTGACGACGATGCTCGAAAACTCCTGCCGGTTCGAGGCGAGTTCGGTGACCTGTTTGGCCTCGACGCACAGGTCTACCTGCTCCTGTTGTCCGGGTTCGCTGCGGGCGAAAGTGAGAAAACGCGTGAGAACCTGATTCAACCGATTGGTCTCTTCGAGGAGGATCGCCAGGATCCGCGCTTTCGGGTGCCTTGCGGGGAAGTCGTCATTCAGGACTTCGGCGGATCCCTTGATGCTCGCCAGCGGATTGCGGATCTCGTGTGCGAGGCCGGCTGAGAGTCTGCCCACGGCAGCCAGACGCGTGGAGCGGATCAGTTGATCCTCCATGGCGGTTTTCTCATCCAGGGCTGTCTTCAGTTCAGACGCGGTGGTTCTGGCCAAATCGCGGGCGGCATTGATCCGACTGACCAATATGCCCGACAACAGCCCGACGGCGAGATAGAGCAACATCTCGAGTGATTTTTCGACGGGATTGGCCGGGTCCCATCCGATCCAACCGACAGCGTGGGGGAAATAGAGTGCGTTCACCAGCAGGGAGGCGCCCAGCCCCCCGGCCGTACCTCCTCGAAACGCGGCCAATATGATCGGGAAGTAGTAGAGGCGCCGGTAGATTCCGTGCAGTGCGTGGATATGGATCGCGGTGTTGTAGTGCAGCACCGTGACGATGAGGATGAGAATGAGTACGGTTCGATAGGTGATCAGCAGGCCCACGATACGGGCGCCGGTTCCGGGAACGGCGTTGCGATCATCACTCGAAGACATGCTCCATCCACCCGCCTCGGTAGGGGACCCCTGATTCCTGTTCTTCATGAAACCCGATTCCGGCCGGTTTCTCCAACGAATTTTCGATTGCGGAACCCGGGGCGACGGTGTTCCGGAAACGCCCGGCGGCTGGGCGGGTCGGCACATCGCGATTCGGAGCCATCAGCTTCCGTGGTTGCGCCTTTTCAGCTTGTACTCTTCGACGGCGCAGTACAGGACCGGCACCGTGAACACGGTCAGCAGCACGACGAGCATGCCGCCGAAAGAAGGGATGGCCATGGGCACCATGATGTCCGAGCCCCGGCCGGTGGAGGTCAGAACCGACAACAGGGCCAGCGCTGTGGTCCCTACGGTCATCAGCGCTGGCCGGATGCGCCGTCCAGCAGCCTCGACCGTGGCCTTGCGGATGTCCTTCACTGTCGACAGCCTGCTTCGCCCGAAAGTCTGGTCGAGATAGGTTGCCATGATCACACCATCATCCGAAGCGATACCGAACAGGGCGATGAAACCGACCCAGACGGCAACACTCAGGTTGATCGGCTGGATCTGGAACAGGGTGCGCAGATCCACGCCGAGGAATGAGAAGTCCAGGAACCACGGTTGGCCGTAGAGCCAGATCAGGAGGAATCCCCCGGACCATGCCACGAATATGCCGGAAAAAACCATCGCCGTGGTCAGGGCCGACCGGAACTGGAAGTAGAGGATCATGAAGATGACGAAGAGGGCCAGTGGCAGGACGACCATCAGGCGTTTCTCGGACCGGACCTGGTTCTCGTAGCTGCCGGCAAAGGTGTAGCTGACGCCGGCCGGCAGTTCGAATTCCCCTGCTGCGATTTTTTCTTGCAGATGCCGACGGGCATCCTGGACGACATCGACTTCGGCGTGGCCCGGTTTCATGTCGAACAGGACGTATCCGATCAGGAACGTGTCCTCACTCTTGATGGCCTGGGGGCCGCGCGCGTAGCGGATCTCGGCCAGCTGGGCCAGTGGGATCTGGCTGCCGTCCGAAGCCGTCACGAAGATTCGCCCGAGGTCCTCGATCGAGTCGCGCAGTTCCCGCGCGTAGCGAACACGAACCGGGTAGCGCTCGCGCCCCTCGACGGTCGTGGTTACCAGCTTGCCGCCAACGCCGACCTCGATAACCTCCTGCACTTTCTGGATGGTCAGGCCATAGCGCGCGATCGCGTCCCGATCGATATCGATCTCGAGATAGGGCTTGCCCACGATGCGGTCGGCAATGACCGCGGCCGGTTCGATCGATGGTACTTCCTTCAATGTGCGCTCGATCTGAAGCCCGACGCGTTCGAGAGTCTCCAGATCGGGCCCCTTGATCTTCACGCCCATCGGGGCCCGCATTCCACTCTGCAGCATCACGATGCGGGCGGCGATCGGCTGGAGTTTGGGCGCCGAAGTCGTCCCCGGGAGTTTTGCAACCCGGACGATCTCCTGCCAGATATCGTCCGGGGAATGGATCTCGGGCCGCCACTGGCGGTAGGGACGACCACGGTCATCGGGGATCAGTTCGCCGCTGTCGTCCCGTACGAATTCCTCGCGGTCGGAATCGTAGCGGAAGCGGGTTCGATGGCCGTCCTGGTCGACCTTGAATTCCGGAAGGTAGTTGATCACGGTTTCGACCATCGAGATCGGGGCCGGATCGAGTGGGGTTTCCGCGCGGCCGAGCTTACCTACGACAAGATCGACCTCCGGGATGCTGGCGATGGCCTGATCCAGTTTGGACACCACATCGCCGGCTTCCCCGATCGAAGCGTGCGGCATGGTGGTGGGCATGTAGAGGTACGATCCCTCGTCCAGGGGAGGCATGAACTCCTTGCCCAACCCGGGCAGGGCGTGACGCGGCGCCGTCCAGATCTGTGCGAACCTCGAGTTCTCGTAGTCCGCGCCCGCTCCGGGCAGGAAGGCGAAGACGCGGTCGAAGCCGAGCCAGATCGATGCGCCGAACAGAATCAGGGCGAGCGGCAGCGACAGGAACGCCAGTTTGTGGTCCAGGAAGACCGCGAGCATGTGCGGATAGAATCGAGCCAGGAGGTGGAACATCAGGAGCAATCCCCCGATCAAGACCACCACGAAGGCGAAGTTCAGCAACATACCCCGGTCGGGTCCGAGAGGCAGCCAGTGCTCGGTGAGAATCAGGGCAACCATCGCGACGGCGACATAGATCACCATCCCATGGCCGTGGCGCGCGAGGGCTCCGGGGAGCCGGCGCTGGATGAGACTGAACAGTCCCCAGATCACCAGTCCCAGTCCGATCCAAATCGACAATTTGATTCCCGCCACGACGCCGACGACGACCATCATGCCGGAAGAGATCGATCGCGCGAACGAGCCGGAGATCTTGCGGGTAAAAAGCAGGTGTGCAAAGGGCGGGATGACCGTCAATGCCACAACGACGGAAGCAATCAGCGCGAAAGTCTTCGTGTAGGCGAGCGGTTTGAATAACTTCCCTTCGGCCGCTTCCATCGTAAACACGGGAAGAAAACTGATGATGGTCGTCATCACTGCCGTGACCACGGCGCTGCCGACTTCGGACGAGGCGCGAAAGATGATTTCCAGGCGATCCTCCCGGGGATCGGCTTCTTTCAGGTGTCGCAGGATGTTTTCACAGAGGATCACACCCATGTCCACGATCGTGCCAATCGCGATCGCGATTCCCGAGAGCGCAACGATGTTCGCATCGACGCCGAAGAGTTTCATGCCGATGAAGGCCATGAGAACCGCCAGCGGCAGCAGGCCGGCAATCAGCAGGCTGCTGCGCAGGTGCATGATCATCACCAGGACGACGATGATCGTGATCAGGATCTCTTCGACGAGTGCTGTTTTCAGCGTGCCCAGCGTCTCGTAGATCAAGCCCGAGCGATCGTAGAAGGGCACGATCGTCAACTGGCTTTCTGTGCCGTCGGCGAGGATCTTGCGCGGTAACCCGGGGGAGATCTCCTCGATTTTCACCTGGATATTCTTGATCGTCGCGAGCGGATTCTCGCCATACCGGACGACTGCGACGCCGCCGACGGCTTCGCTGCCTTCCTTGTCCAGCGCTCCGCGGCGCAGGGCCGGACCCAGACTGACGTGGGCGACGTCGCCGACCGTGACCGGCACGTTGTCGCGCATGGTGATGACGCTCTTCTGGACATCTTCGACGTTCTTGAGGAATCCGAGCCCCCGGATCATGTACTCGGCTCGGTTGATCTCGATCGTACGGGCGCCGACGTCGACATTGGAGTTGCGCACCGCCTGGAACACCTGTTCGATCCCGACACCGAAAGCCTGCATCGCGTTCGGATCGACATCGATCTGGTATTCGCGCACGAATCCACCCACGGATGCGACTTCGGCCACTCCCTCGGCAGCCAACAGTCCATAGCGAACGTACCAGTCCTGGATGCTTCGCAATTCGTCCAGGTCCCAGCCTCCGGCTGGATTTCCTTCCGGGTCGCGACCTTCCAGTGTGTACCAGAAAATCTGGCCCAATGCCGTGGCGTCCGGGCCCAGTCCGGGTTGCACTCTCTCGGGGAGCGTACCGGGTGGCAACGAATTCAGCTTCTCCAGGATTCTGGAGCGCGAGTCGTAGAAGTCCGCGCTTTCCTTGAAGATGACGTAGATCGTCGAGAAACCGAAAAACGAATAGCTCCGGACCGTCTTGATTTCCGGCAGTCCCAGCAAGGCCACGGTCAGGGGATAGGTGATCTGGTCCTCTACATCCTGGGGCGACCGGCCCATCCATTGGGTAAATACGATCTGCTGGTTTTCGCCGAGGTCGGGAATCGCATCGACGGCGACCGGATTGCGGGGCAGGTCGCCGATCTTCCAGTCGAAGGGTGCGACCATGATTCCGAATACGATGATGAACAGGACCGCCATCGCGACCACGAGCTTGTTCTCGAGGCAGAAACGGAGGATTCCATCCAACCAGGATCCCTGGGTTTTTGAGTTGTCGGGCCTCATCTCTCTACCGCCCCTCTTCCGGGGTCCCGGACGGTAGCGAATCGGTCTGACTGCCACACCTCAGCATCGAGGATCCGAAATAGGGATTGGCCGTGGTTTCCGGCAACTGGATCCAGTCGGCCCCGGTATTGTCGTTGGCCATCGGGCAATGGAACCGCCGGACCGGCTCCGGCTGCGAGTAGCCGAATCGGGTCAACGTGGCCCACAAGTCGTTGGTTGCCGGCAGCAAGGCCTTTCGACTGGCTTCGATATCGTCCGCCTCGGCCAGAGCGCCGAACGATTTCCGCAGGCGAGCCAGATCGTTCATCCATTCCTTGTGGGCGTCCCCCGTGACCAAGGACATGTCGATCGGATCCAGGGCCATCAGTGCGTGCCTCGCCGCCTCTTGCGCGGCAACCCCGTCGTCTTGCGCCAGTGCCTCGGGGACCGGGAGATAGGCCTGCAGCAATTCTCCGAGTTGTACCTTGAACTGGTCGTCGATCTCACCGGGTACGATCACCGTGTCAGGTCTTTCGGTCGGCACCTCGACGCCGGTCCCGTGACTGCCGTGGTTGTGCCCCGGGATGGGGCCGCCACCGTCGGGGTTCATCATGCTGGGCTTGGCCTCGATCTGCAGGGCACTGTCGATTTTGAAATTGCCTTTCGTGACGACGATCTCGCCGGCTTCCAGACCGGATAGGACGATGTATTCGTCGCCGACGCGCGGTCCCAGCACGACGACCCTGCCTTCGAAAGTAGGTTTTTCCGTGTCCGGGACCTGGACATAGACCACGGCACGTTCGCCCGTGATCAGGGCGGCGCTGGCGGGAATCACCAGAGGTGGCGGACCGTCCGTTCGCGGCGCCGACTGGACAGTGGCGTTGACGAACATCCCCGGCTTGAGCAGGCCGGACGCGTTGTCTGCCTCCACCCGTACCCGCACCGTTCTCGTCGCATTGTCCAGTACCGGATCGATAAAGACGATCTTCCCCGAGAATTCGCGGCCGGGCAGCGCTTCGACCGTGAAATCCACGGTCTGGTTCTCGCTCAGGCCGGCGAGATCGGACTCGTAGGCATTCATCGTGACCCACACCCGGGAAAGATCGGCCAGCGTGTAGATTCTCGATCCCGTCTCCACGTACATGCCCTCGACCACGTTCTTGTGCACGACGACCCCGCTGGCGGGCGAGAGGATCCGCAGGTGTGCACTCGGCTCATCTTCGGCGGCGATCGCATCGATCTGGGTTTCATCCAGGCCCCATAGCTTCAACCGCTCACGGGCCGATTGGATCGTGGCGATCGAGGTCCGGCGGAGAATCTCGTCACGGCTCTGCTGCAGGTTCCGGTTCACTCGCTGGGCATTCAACAGTTCAGACTGTGCGACGTAGAGTTCCGGGCTATAGATCGAGACCAGCGGTTCGCCGAGGGAAACGTTCGTTCCGGTGAAGTCGACGAAGAGGGTGTCGATCCGGCCGGGCACCCAGGCGGAAATCGTCCGCATCCTGGTCTCGTCATAGTCCACTTTCCCAATCAGACGGACCGTCGCTTTCACCTCTCGCGGCTCGACGATCCGCGATTGGATCTCGGCCAGCGAAACGGCGCTCGGGGAGAGGACCAACACGGTGGGGCCCAGGTCCTCGGCACTGCTCACGTCCAATGGGATCAGATCCATGAAGCAGATCGGACACTGCCCGGCCTTGGGCAGTTTGATCTGCGGGTGCATGGAGCAGGTCCAGGTGGTGGGAGCCCGCTCTGCCACTGGCTGCACGGCCGGTCCGGAGGTTGCCTGCCCCCCGCCACGGATCGCGAAACCGATCCAGAAGGAAGCAACGATCGATATCGCCAGCAATCCCCAACGGTAGCGGTTCGTCCTTTTCGTATGTTGCGATGCCATCTTTCCGCTCCTGTCCATCAGTACAACCGCGCTGCGGGTCCGGTCAGGGACCGGACGTCCGTCGGTTCGCTATTTTAAATCTTCCAGTGTGCATCCGACGAGTCGTTCGAGATTCGCTTGCTGGGTCAGGGCGACGGTTTCGGATTGCGCCAGGGAGAGTTCGAATTCGAGCACCATGCGTTGTGCGTCGATCAGATCGAGAAAACTGCCTTCACCCACTTCGAAAGCATCGAATGCGGCGCCGAGCGATTGCCTGCCCTTGGGCAGCAGTGCCGTTTCGTACAACTCGATCTTGCGAATGGCATCCCGATAGGCGAAATGGACTTGCTCCAGTTCGGCCACGAGTCGATTCTCCAGGGCCCGGTGGCCCGACTTCGCTTGTTGGTACCGCAGCGCCGCCGCACCGGATGCCGCATTGATCTTGCCGCGCCAAACCGGCAATGTGATCCCGACCGTCGCTGACCACGCATCGCGTCCGCTGTCGGAAACGCCGTCCCTGCCCGCGGTGCCCGTTTGGATAAAATTCAGGCCAACAACAAAAGAGGGCAGGCCTTTCTTTCGGGCGAGGTCGCCTGACAGGCGAGATTCGTCCGCCCGCGCTTCCCACACCCCCAACGCGGGATGGTTTCGCAGCATCGTCGCGACCAGTTGATCGATGTCCGGCGAAGTGAACGTTTGCTCCTGGTCTTCCGAAAAAACGACGGGGGTTGCCGCGGGCCGGTTCATATGGGCGTTCAGGGCCGCCACGAGCGGGCGGCGCCGGTCTTCGAGTTCGGCCAACCGGTTGGACAATTCGCCCAATTCAACCTGCGCTTTTACGACGTCCGCATAGCGGCCTCTTCCGGCCGCGTACCGGGCACGGGCGATGCTCTCCCACTGATTCATCAACTGCAGATGCTGTCGCGTGATCCTTGTGGAGGCTTCCAGGTACCCGAGTGCGAAATAGTCGCCTTTCAACCCGGCGATGAGGCTCAGGGCGTCGTCCCGCAGGGATTGGATGGATCCTGTGGCCCGGGTGTCCTGGATCCGCCCCTGTGTGGCCAGAGTGCCGAACCAGGGAAAGGATTGCGAAGCCGAAAGGATTCGTTGCTGGGGGCCGACTCGGGTCTCGACGGATTGGAGGTATTCGGTGTAGCGAAGGGAGGGATCAGGCAGGCCGGCAGCGGCGACGGCGGATTCGCCCCATGCGCGCGATTCGGCGAGTCGCATCGCCAGTTGCGGATTGCTGCGCAACGCCTGGAGCAGATAGCTCTCGAGAGTGTCGCTATCCGGGCGCGGATCCGGGTGGACACCTATACGAGCCAAAAAGCCGGTGGATTGCAGCTCCTGTACCACACCGGAATCGGTAAAGCCGGGCGTCTGCGAGGCCTCGGCGACCGGAAGGGTAGCCTCTCCTGCCAGATACATCATGCTGGCGAGCAACCAGGCTCTTGCTACGGATGTTGACATCTATTCCCCTGCCATCCTCGACGGAGTCCCTCTGATTTCACTCGACATCAGCACATATTGTACCACTAGGAGATGCGTGCTAATGGGGTGAAATAAAATGAGATAGTGCTGATGCGCCGGGGGGCGTGGTGCCGCTTCTGAAGAATAGTGCCCATTCGCTGTAGAATATTCTTCAAAACGGGCGGCGACGGCGGGCAGGGAGAGAAAGATCGAACACTCGATGCAATGACGGACGCCGCGGCGGAGGATACAGGAGGGGCCGCGCTGCTCGAGCGCGGCCCCTCCTGTGCTGAGACCGATGCCTCAAGGGGCAGGGGCCATCACGACGCGAAAATCAGCCGGCCTTCTGCTCGGCCTGCTTCTTGAGCTGGTCATTGGCCATGATCGCCAACTCGACGCGACGATTCGCCTGGCGTCCCAGGGCGGTTTCGTTGTCGGCGACGGGCTGGTCCTCGCCGTAGCCCATGATCGTGAAACGCGAGGCATCGACCGTTTGACTGCCCAGGAAGTTGGCCACGGAGGCGGCGCGGTTGCGGGACAGTTCCAGGTTGTATTCATTCGAACCGGTTGCGTCGGTGTGACCCTCGATCAGGATATCTGTGTCCGGATATTTGTTCAGGATCACGGCCAGCTGGGACAGATTGTCCGCGGCGACAGGTTGGATATCCGATTTGTTGACCTCGAACAGAATGCCCGAGTCGAAGGTGATCTTGATGCCTTCGCCGACGCGTTCGACCGTAGCACCCTCGAGGTCCCGCTCGATCTCAGCCGCCTGTTTGTCCATGCCGTGTCCGATCCAGGCACCTGCAGCGCCTCCGATCATGGCGCCGATCAGGGCACCCCGGGCCGTGTTGCCGCTGGCGCTGCCGACGGCGCCGCCGGCTGCGGCCCCAGCTCCGGCGCCGATCAAGCCACCCTTCAAACTGGCACAACCGGTCAATCCGACGACCAGCGCGGCGATGAGGATGAATGCGGTAATTTTCATGGGATGACCCTCCGTATTCCGGCAAGCCGGATTGAATGCCTGCGCGCCAATTGAAATTGAACCCCGACTATGTAGACCACATGGGCAAGACCGTCAACTGCTGATCCCGACCCGGGTCGTGGAGCGCCTTTTGCATCTTACCCGAAAAGAACCGAAATCCGGTGTCATCGATGGATTTACGCAACATCAGGGAGGTGGAGTGATGCAGATTGCACGGCGCAGGGCGTGGATCCTGTCCGGTCTGCTGCTCCTGCTCTGCTGGGCCGGTCCGGGTGCGGCTGCCGAGGATCTGGTGTACACGGTTCAGCCGGGCGACAACCTGATCAGGATCTGTGGCAAGTACCGCAGTCTGACCGGCCACTACTCGCTGACCGATCTGCTGACGGAGATTCGCCAGGTCAACGGCCTGGAATCAAATTTTCTGCGCGTGGGCCGCGAGCTGACAATACCGATCCGCGAGCCGGAGAACGTTCCCCGCGCGATCGAGTTGGTCCGCGATGGCGCCGAGATGCGCGGCATCTATCTGACCGGACCGGCTTGCGGAGTTTCGTCGGTCCTGCGCCGCGTGGATGCCTTCATCCAGGCGGGGGGAAACGCGGTGGTCTTCGACGCCAAGGATATCGATGGCGGGGTCTCCTTCGCCAGCGGTCATCCGCTCGCCTCTTGGGGAAACGGGCGCAGCACTCCAGTCATCAGTTCGCTCGATGACATGATGTCCCGCTTCGAGCGACGCGATCTGTACGTGGTCGCGCGTTTGGCTCTGTTCCTGGATGGCGAATTGGGCCGCCAGCGACCCGATCTGGCTCTGCAGGGGCCCGACGGCGAACCCTGGACCGAGCGGGGGTGTTACTGGATGGACCCGTCCCGTCGGGAGGTTCGCCAATACAACCTGGAATTGGCGGCCGAACTGGCACGCGCCGGCGTGGACGAGATCCAATTCGATTATGTCCGGTTCCCGACCAATGGCTGGCAGGGCGATGCGCTCGAGGGCCTGGACCCGTCCGCGGTCGCGATGCAACGCCGTGATGTTCTGGATGGTTTCCTGTCCGCCGCGCGTGATACGCTGAATCGATACGGCGTACGAATCTCGGCCGATCTCTACGGAATCATGGCCTGGGGACGCATCGAGGACCAGGCCCTGACCGGCCAGCACGTTCCTACAATCGCCCGGTATGTGGATGTCATCTGTCCGATGATCTACCCCTCCCACTTCGGCACCGGATTCGAGGGACACCGGCGGCCGGCCGACGATCCGGAGTACTTCGTGAGCGAAGGCACCCGCCGCTTCCTGGCCCAGGTTCCACCGTCGGTCGAGATTCGTCCCTGGTTGCAGGCGTTTCCCTACGGCGTCGAATCGTACGACGCCCGCTATGTAGCACGCCAGGTCGTGGCAACCCGCGAAGCAGGCGGAGCCGGTTGGTGTTTGTGGAGTCCCACCTGCAGCTACGGTTCGGTGCTGGCAGCCGTCGGCGCGCCGTTGAGTCTGCTGTTGGAAGATCCGTTGGTCGCCGCCGTCGAATCGGTTCCGAACGACGAATCGCAAACGGCCGAATCCGATCCGCGCTTGCCCGGTCTTCCGGCCGGCGTGGGCGGGACGGGCGCACTCCCTCTGCCGATCCCCGCGGGGAGCGAGATCCAGAACCCCTGATTTGTCCCTCCGCGCCCATGGCGGTACCAATCCCCATTCAAAAAAGTCGGATCGAACGCGAAATCCAATGGCGCGGGCAACGGCTGCAGGCTAGATTTCCGGCAGGATCCGGCATAGAATTCCGAGAGCTCTGAGCGAACGCAGCGCGAACCATCAGCCGTCCGAGGATCGAGCATGAAATTTTCCCAGATTGCCCAGTCCATCGCTCCTTCGGCCACTCTCAAGCTCAACGCGAAGGCGACCCGGTTGCGTTTGGCAGGAGAGCCGGTGATCCATCTCGGCGGTGGCGAGCCCAAGAGCAAGGTGCCTGCTCCGGCCCTTGATGCGGCGATCGCACATCTGCAGACCGGTGAGGTTCGTTACACGCCGGCTGCGGGCACGCCCGCGATGAAAGATGCGATCATTGCCTATACGGACCGCTTCTATGGCCGTCAGGTCGAGCGCGCCAACGTCATGGCCTCGGCGGGCGCGAAACAGGCCATCATGGTGGCCCTGCTGGCTCTGGTCGATCCCGGAGACGAGGTCGTGTTTCCGGTACCCTACTGGGTCAGCTATCCGGACATGGTCAAGCTCGCCGGCGGTGTGCCGGTGCCGGTGCGTGCGGCCGGCAATAGTCTACTGCCGACGCTCGAGGATATGGCGGCGGCGATCGGCCCTCGCACCCGGGCGGTCCTGTTGAACAGTCCGAACAATCCGTCCGGCCAGATCTACGATGCCGAGTACATCCGCGACATGATCCGCCTGTGCGAAGAGCGCGATGTATTCCTGATGATGGACGATATCTACCACCGACTGGTCTTCGACGGTGCGCCCCAGATCCACTGCTATGACTATACCGAGCGCTCCGTCGACGACGCCCGCATCCTGGTTCTCAATGGCGTTTCGAAGCAGTACGCGATGACCGGTTTCCGCATCGGCTGGGCCGTCGGTCCGCGCGATCTGATCACGGCAATGTCCAATATCCAATCTCATCAGTCCGGTGGTCCGTGCTCCGTTTCACAGACCGCTGCGGTCGCCGCCATCGAGGCGATCCACGGTTCGGTGCCGGTGTTGCGTCAGGAGCTGCAGGAGTCGCGCGATGAACTGCTGGAGTTGCTGTCCGAGGTTCCCGGGCTGGTGGTCCACAAGCCCGGAGGTACGTTCTATTGCTTCTGTGATTTCCGTGCATGCTCCGAATTCGGCGACGATTGCACAGCGCTGTCCGAGTACCTGCTCGAAAAGGTGCAGGTCGTCACCGTACCCGGCGCCGAGTTCGGTTGTCCGGGATTCCTGCGACTGAGTTACTGCGGTTCGCGCGAGGATATCCGCGAAGGCGTGCGCCGCATTCGCTGGGCGCTCGATTCCGCAGGCCCGTCGACGCTGCGGATCGGCGATCGCGTCATTCAGAGGTGAGTGCCTCCCAGGGCAACGATTCGGCTCTGGAAGCCATTCGGAAATTCCATCACGACGTCGATCGGGCCGTTGCTGAAGTAATTGCTCGTCTGCCCCTGCCGCTCACCTGTCAGCGCGGTTGCCCCGATTGCTGCCTCGACGAACTGACCGTTTTCCCGGTCGAAGCCCATCGGATCCGCAGCGAGGCTGCCCGGTTGCTGGAGTCCGGTACGCCGGCCGCGCCCGGATCCTGTGCCTTTCTGGACGATCAGGGATCCTGCCGGATCTACGAGTCCCGTCCGTACGTTTGCCGCACCCAGGGATTACCGCTGCGATGGCTCGAGGCGAGTGATGTCGAGCGCCGCGATCTGTGCTCCCTGTCGGAAGAGCCCTGGGCTGCCGCGGGTTGGGGGCCGGGGAATCTGGAGCCGGAGCAATGCTGGCACCTGGGACCCTTCGAAGGCCGCCTTGCGGGTTTGCAGGCCGCAGTTCACGGTTTCAGCGACCCACCGCCGCGCGTGAGGCTCCGATCCCTTTTCCTGCATCCGGAGAGTTAAGAAAGGAGAGGGGCGAACCCCTCTCCTCTCCGATCCGTTCCGATTCCGCGCGGGAAATCAGAACTTCATGGTCATACCGGCCGAGTAGGTCACCAGCGATCCACTCAGATCACCGTAGACGTACGGCTGGTCATCGGCCAGGTCCAACACGTTGATGGCACCGTACAAGCCAGCCGAAGAGTCCAGCTGGTAGTTCGTACCGAACGTGGCTTCCCAGGTCGAGTAGTCCAGATCGCTGTAGTTGTTGATCATCGAGAAATCGTAATCAGCAGTACTGTCAGCGTCCGGGTAGATGTGCGCGGTCTCGTCCGTCACGTTGGGGGTGGGCAGATCGAAAGGATCGAAGCGGCCCTCCGCACCGGTGTACACACCCTCCACATAGAAGTCGAGCTTCTTGGTGGCCTGGATGGTCGCGTTGACGAAGATCGTGTTGGTTTTCGTCTCGTAGTCGGACGTCGCGTTCGTCGAGTCATAGCTTTGGGCCCCCGCACCGGGGACTTCTTCGATGTGACCCGCTCAGCCATCGAAAATCGGTGGACAGAGATTGGCGTTCGACTTGTACTGACTGTAGGTCCAGCCGAGTGTGAACAGTAGCCGGTCCGACGGAGCCGTCCAGAGATTCACACCGGGCATGAAGATATCGCGTTCGAACTGATAGATGTTCAGTTCGTCGTTCTTCTCCGTGGTGTAGCTCAGGAAGGCGTTGACCGAAGCACGCGGGTGCAGTTGGTACGTGCCTTTTCCATTGATACGCCAGGACTCGCTGGGCTGATTGCTGCCCATACCGTAGCGCTGGCGCTGGTAGTAGTACAGCCGGCCCTCGGCGCTTCCGCCGGTGTGTGCGCTGTTCACGTCCTGGACGCTCTCCTCACACATCGCGGTCGGGTTCATGAATGGGGCGTCGACAAACTTGCCGGTGATGCCCGCGTTGAAGTTGCCTTTCTTTCCCAGGCGTTCGTCGTAACGAAGCTTCATGCGCAGGATCTTGGTCTCGTTGGCAAACGGTTCGGCATCCACCCGCGTGGCGCCATCGTTGCCCGGATTCACACCATCGAAGAGATAGGTCACCTGCGACTGGGCCATGGCGTCGCGATCGATGACCTGGTAGCGCAGGCTGCCTCGCACCTTGCGGCTCCTCGTCAGCCTCCACAGATGCTCGAAGTCGGCCTGTACCACCTGGCGATTGGCGGCGGAAATCCGTGTCCAATCGAAATTCAGGTTACCGTAGGTTGTGTCACCGGCCCGGAAGTTGTTCAGGTTGACGAACCAGTCGTCGACCTTGGTTTCGTAGGCCAGTAGACGCATGGTGGTCCGGTGATTCTTGTTCCAGCGCTTCGCACCGCCCAGGGCGTAGGCGTCGAACTGGTTCTCCATCCCCGTCCAGTAACTGCGGCGATTGGCATTGGTGTACGCGGCCTTGAAGATCCCCACGTCCGGAACGTCGACCTTGACCTTCACCTCATGGGTGGTCTTGTCATTGTTCGAGTTGCGGGCGTACGGCATAGTCACGTCGCTGAAGCTCAGCCTCGAAGCGAAGTCGTAGGGGAGACCCTGGACCGGATGTCCGGCCTGGAACCAGGTGCGGCTGTTCTGGCCGCCGTCGTCCCGGAATCGCGCCTCAGTCAGGTCGTAACTGAACGAAACCATTCCCTGGGTACCGCTCACGCCGGCGCGCCAGGTTTCCGTGAACTGATCGACACGCTTCGAGTTGCTCTCGACGTGGCAGAACGAACAGTGATCAATCGTCATCTCCTGCACGTAGCCAGTCTTGTGGCGCTCGTTGAACGTGGCGTAGAGTTGGCCGTTGGGAAGGAAGGGAATATCCACATCGATTCCGGCCTTGAAATCGGAGTACTCCAGAAAGTACTTGCCGAGGGGGTCGTTCTCGGTGTGGTAGACCTGCTTGCCGCCGGCCTTGCCCTGCATGTTCACCAGCAGGTCATGGTCCAGGTTGTGCATGAAGGAGGTGTACCCCATCTCGGCCGACACGTACTTGTCCGTGTGCAAGCCGAAATCGAAACTCTGGGTCACCGAGTCCTGATGCAGAAATTGAATGTTGTACAGCGTACTTTGCGTACTTCCAAAGAGATCCATGTACAGGTCAGCCACAAATTCTTCGACGTCGGCTTGATTGACATACTCGCCCACGCGTCCGGTTTGGTCGGTCGGATCCGTCAGATGGGTTCCGATCGCGATCGTGCCCTGTACCTGAGCATCTCCCTCCTCGGCCAGACCCGTGCCGCACCAACAGGCCAACAGGATCGCCGAGCAAAGGAGCAGGTTTCGCTTTCGCATAGTCACCTCGTCTTTGCAGGCTCTCGGTCGTTGAGACCGGAGCGGGTCGTTATCGATTCAGTGCCCTGCCCTGGCCCGGGATGGACTGGGACGGCAGATCGGTTCCGTGGACGGATTGGTGGCACTGCGTGCACTTGGTCAGCATCGTCTGCTTCATCGAGTCGTGCGTGCTGGTGCCGGAGAGATTCGCAATCCGGGGAATCCGGACCGCGATGCCATCCTGCACGTTGCCGCTGCCATCGGTGTAGCTGGTCGGCGGCGAGTAGTCGCCCTCGGATCCGGCCAGGATGCTGTGGAAGTGCGGTTGGTGACACTGCAGGCACAGGAACGGCTCGTTCTGCTGCAGCAGGTTGTTGGCCACGGCGCCGTGGGGCGTATGGCAGATCATGCAGTCTTCCATCACCGGCGAATGCTCGAAGATGAACGGGCCGGCATGCTCGTTGTGACAGCTCAGGCACACTTCGCGCACGGGCTCACCGTCACCGACGTTCTGGAACTGATCGCCGTGCACGTTGTGACAGCTGGAGCAGCTCAGGAAGCCTTCCTGGACCGGGTGATGACTCGGCAGATGGAAAGCGGCCTGTACGTCCTGGTGGCAGGAGAAGCACAGAGTGTCCTGTGACTCGGCCAGTAGCGGTCGAATCGAAGCATCGCCGTGGATCTTGTGGCAGGAGACACAGCCGACATCGGCCGCCGCGTGTGCGCTCCATTCCCAATCCACCGTGTGACCCGTCTTATGGCAGGCCAGACAATTGTCCGATCCACCGTTGCGTCCGGGAACGAG
>JANTGJ010000065.1 GCA_024762975.1 Candidatus Krumholzibacteriia bacterium | reverse complement strand
GTCACCATGCTGAAATGATACCACCAGGCGACTGGTTGAATACGGCCGCCGCGCTTTCAGGGCACGGCGGCCGTTCTATTCTTTGGCACGATCAGAACCCCTCATGCTCCGTCCGCTCGATGATTTCGTTCTGCAATTCCGGCGGCAGATCGCAGAAATAGTCACTGTAGCCGGCCACACGCACGATCAAATGGCGATGCGCCTCCGGATTCGACTGCGCCTTGCGCAGCGTGTCGGCGGTCACAACGTTGAACTGCACATGATGCGTGTCCTGCCGGAAGTAGCCGCGAATCAGTGCGGCCAGGTTCGAGGCGCCCTGTTCGCCGGCCAGGATCTGCGGCGTGAACTTGACGTTCAACAGCGTACCGCCGGTCTTGACGTGATCCATCTTCGCTGCCGAGTTCATCAGTGCCGTCGGACCACGCCGGTCCACGCCCTGGACGGGCGAGATCCCTTCGGACAGCGGCTTGCCGGCGTGCCGCCCGTCGGCCGTGGCACCGATCACCGAACCAAAGTACACATGGCAGGTCGTGGGCAGCATGTTGATATGGCAGGTGCCCCCGCGCCCGTTGGGCCGGCCATCGACCTCGTCGAAAAACGCCTGGAAGATCTGCTGCATCCAGCGGTCGGCCCGGTCATCGTCGTTGCCGTATTTCGGAGGCTTGTTGCGCAACAACTGGCGCAGTGGCCCGGCATCCGTGAAATCGGAAGCGAGAGCCTGCAGCAGTTCGCCCATCTTCACGCGGCCCTCACCGAAGACCAGTTCCGCGATCGCGGCCAGGCTGTCGGTCAGTGTTCCGGTTCCTACGCCCTGGATGTAGGTCGTGTTGTACCGTGCACCGCCGGCATTGTAATCCACGCCCTTGCTGATGCAGTCGTCGATCAGCAGCGACAGGTACGGCGCCGGAGCGTGCTCGGCATAGATCTTCTCGATAACGGCGTTGCCGGCCACCTTGATCTCGATGAAATGGTGCAGCTGCGCCCGCCAGGCCGTCATCAAATCGTCCATCGACTCGAACGCGGCCGGGTCCCCCGTGTCCGGCCCGATCTGCTTCCGCGTGCGCGGATCGAAACCGCGGGTCAGGACCAGTTCGAGCAGCTTCGTCAAGTTGAAGTAGCCGGTCAGGATATAGGCTTCCTTACCAAAGGCGCCGGTTTCGACGCAACCGCTTGCTCCACCTTCGCGAGCATCCTCCACGCTCTTGCCCTGGCGCAACATCTCCTGGACGATGGTGTCGGCGTTGAATACCGAAGGAAAACCGTAACCCTGTCGAATGACCCTCGCCGCCGCGTGCAGGAATTCGTCGGGCGTCTCTTTCGAAACCTGGATATTGTTGCTCGGCTGCAGGATGTGCATCTCGTCGATGACCTCGAGCAGCAGGTAGGAGACCTCGTTCACCGCATCGGTGCCATCGCGCTTCAGTCCCGCCAGATTGATGTTCGCGAAGTCGGTGTAGGTGCCGCTTTCCTGTGCCGTAACGCCCACCTTGGGCGGCGCCGGGTGGTTGTTGAACTTCACCCAGAAACACTGCAGCAATTCGCGCGCGGCCTCACGATCGAGAGTACGGGCATGCAGCTCACGCTCGTAGAACGGACCCAGGTGCTGGTCCAGGTGGCCGGGATTGAACGAGTCCCAGCCGTTCAGCTCGGTCACGACCGCCAGGTGATGGAACCAGTAGGCCTGCAGAACTTCGGCGAAGGTTCGCGGCGCGCGGGCCGGCACATTTTCGCAGCGCTCGGCGATCTGTTCCAGTTCGGCGCGGCGTACGGCATCGGTTTCGGCGGCGGCCATCTCACGCGCCAGGTCGGCGTGGCGGCGCGCAAAGATCAGAGTCGCTTCGGCGGAGATGTGCATGGCGCGCAGCTGTTCACGTCGGGCGGGGGTATCCTCAGCCGCGGGATCCAGCAGCTCCAACTCGGCCTCGATCTGACCCTGCAGATCCAGCAGGCCGAAGCGAACGATCTTGTCGTCGGCCACAGTGTGCCCCGGGGCGCGCTGCTCCATGAACTCGGTGAAGACGCCGGCAGCGTAGGCAGCGTGCCATTCGGTCGGCAGCTGCGGAAAGATGAGGTCGCGCAGGGATCGCCCCTGCCAGAACGGAATCACGGTTTCGCGGTAGGCATCCAGGACATCGGGTGCCACCGCGTAGCTGGTCTTTTCACGGCGGTTCAGGATCTCGAGATCTTCGATGGAATGACAGGTCAGCTCGGGAAAGGTCGGGACGGCGAGCGGCTCGGGCCCGCGCTCGCCGACGATCAACTCACCCGGACCGATGTGGATCGTCTTGTGCTCACAGAGGTACTTGAAGCCGAGCGCACGCAGGACCGGAGTCGAGTGCTTGCCGGTTTCCGCGCGATGAAACTCGGTCAACAGCACGGCACGCTCCGCGGAGATCGACGGCCTGGAGGCGAGGCTCCGATCCCTCAGCATGATCACGCGTTCGCTCAGTGGGTTCATCCAATCAACCTCCAACAATCACTTCCAGGCCGGCGGCCCGGATCAGTTCGGCCTGCGCCGCAGTCACTTCATCGGTCGCCGGGGCGACATCCGCCACCGGGTCGACCAACCCCAGCCGATGGTACTTCTGCCCCGCGCTGCCGTGATGCGGCAGCAGATGCACCGGCAGCGGGCGGTCCAGTTCGCGGACGAAACGAGCAATCGCCTGCAGGTTCTGGTCGTCATCCGTCAGGCCCGGTATCAGCGGCACGCGAATGCGGATGTCCTGTCCGGCGGCCACCAACTCACGCAGATTGCGCAAAATCAGCTCGTTGTCCACGCCCACCAGTTCCTGGTGCCGGCGCGGATCCAGAACCTTCAGATCGTACAGTAGCAGATCCGCGCGCTCGGCGACGGACCGAATCAGATGGCTTGGTACGTGGCCGCAGGTATCGACGGTTCGGTGCAGGCCCCGCTGGCCACATTCCTCGAGGCAGGCGTTCAGGAAGTCCACGTTCGCAGGCATGATCGGCTCGCCGCCGGAGAAGGTCACGCCGCCGCCGGACTCTTCGTAATAGGGCCGGTCGCGCTCGAGTTCAACCAGCAGATCGGCCACGCTCAGGCGCCTCCCCAATTCCTCGCGCGCGCCCGAGGGGCAGGCATCGGCGCACGCACCACAGCGTAGGCAGATCGAACCGGGCCGGTTCTCGAATTCGGACAGATCGACGCGCCCGGCACTCTGCTCGGGGCAAACCGGCGCGCAGGCGTCACATCCCAGGCACCGGTCGGCGCGGATGGCGATCTGCGGTCGTGAATCCATGCTTTCGGGATTGTGGCACCAGGGACAATGCAACGGACAGCCCTTGAAAAAGACCGTCGTACGGATGCCCGGCCCGTCATGGACACTGAAGCGTTGGATGTTCAGTACGACCGAGGTGTTCATGCAGCTCCCTGATGGCCCGTTCGGCAAGAATGCGATGCGAACGCTTGTCTACTGCAAAATAGTCCACCCCCGGCGAAAATCACGGTTCACGGACAGGAAAGCTGCTATTGTCTGTTGCAACAAATTTGTTTTCAACATATTTTGTTTCCACAGACAGCACATTGGCCCGGGAAAGGTGGAACATGGCGGCCCTGAAGAGCGAATTGAAACAGACCCGGGACTTCGAGTCGCGCGAGCAGGAAGCCATGCTCAACCTCCAGCGAACGACCGCCCGCCTGAGCAGTCCTTTTACCGAGATGATGAAGGAGCAAGGACTGAGTTCGCCCCTCTACAATATCCTGCGCATCCTGCGTGGACAGCGGGGAGGCGGCCTGTCCTGCACTGAGATCAGCGAGAGGATGGTCACTCCCCACCCGGATGTGACCCGGCTGATCGATCGACTGGAGAAGTCCGAGCTGGTTCTACGTGAGCGTTCGACCACGGACCGGCGCGTCGTTCTGACCTCGATCACCGGGGTGGGGATGGCGTTGCTGGAGCGGATGGATGCACCGATGCTCGCACTGCACCGGCAAACCCTGGGACACATGTCCCGCCAGGACCTGGAAGACTTGAACCGGCTGCTCGTGATCGCGCGTAGCGGTAACTCATAGACTGCAGTAGATGAATCCCTGACAGAAACCCGGCCGCACGGCGGCCGAGCCAAGGAGATAGACATGAAGATCCAGAACCTGATTCTTTCGGTAGTGATCCTGACGATTGGAGTCGTGGCCGGCGGTACTGCCGGCGCGTCCACCTACACGATCGATGCCGCGCATAGTTCGGTCGGTTTCCAGATCAAGCACCTGGCGATTTCCAAGGTGAACGGCTCGTTCACCGAATTCAGCGGCACCTTCGAATTCGAAGAGGGCAAGCCCGAGTCCTGGTCCGTCGAAGCGAACATCCAGCTCGCCTCCGTCGATACCGGCAACCAGGACCGGGATGATCATCTGCGGAACTCCGATTTCTTCAACGTCGAGAAATTCCCCGTCATGACCTTCAAGTCCACGGGCATGAAGGGTGACCGGTTGATGGGCAATCTGACCCTGCACGGAATCACGAAGGCTGTCGCATTGGACGTCGAGTTCAACGGCGCCGTGACCGACCCGTGGGGCAATGACAAGGTCGGCTTCTCGGCCACCGGCAAGATCAACCGCAAGGACTGGGGCCTGACCTTCAACAAGGCACTGGATACCGGTGGCCTGATGATCGGTGAAGATGTGAAGATCAGCATTGAAATCGAGGCGGCGAAGAACAAGTAGACAGCCGGGTCCGAACGGCCGCGAGCGAGAAGGGCGCCCCCTCGGGGGCGCCTTTTTCCATGGGGATCCAGTTTTCGGACTGCTAACTGCGAATTTCGTCCCAGATCGTTTTCATGTCGTGCTTCACCTCTACCTTGCGATCGCGGTAGGTGGTGTGCAACAGCTCATGCGACTTGTGGCCCAGGGGTTCGCCGAGGAACTCGTCGTAGATCATCGTGATGCACGGGTTGTTGTGCGACTGGCGTATTTTCGCGTCACTGTCGATCCGGTAGATCGCCTTCTGCCGCTCGTGCCAGAAGGTCTGGTAGTTTTTCTTGATGCGGGGCTGGCCGCCGCCGCCCATGCATCCACCGGGACAGCCCATGAATTCGATGAATTGATAGTCGGCATCACCGCTGAGCACCCGGTCGATCATCGTTCGAGCCGCCGCCAGTCCGTGGGCAACCCCGACCTTCACGGTACCCATCTCGCCCAGCGTTACCTCGGCCTCGCGCATCGACTCATAGCCGCGAACGGGCGTAAAGTCGATGCCCTGCAGCTCGTCACCCGTGACCGCGAAGTGCAACGTCCGGATCGCGGCTTCGGTCACGCCGCCGGTGGTACCGAAGATCTCGGCCGCGCCGGAGTACTGGCCCATCCACTCGTTGTCGTAGCTGCCGGTCTCCAGATCCGGCAGCCAGATCCCCTCGCGCTTGAGCAGACGCGCACACTCGCGGGTCGTCAGTACGACATCCACATCGGGACGGCCGCCGGTCAGAAATTCGGGACGGGCGGCCTCTTCCTTCTTCGCCGTACACGGCATGATCGAGATTACACGCATCCGCTTCGGGTCCACGTTCATCTTCTCGGCGAGGTAGGTCTTGGCCACGGCGCCGAAGCACTGCTGCGGCGACTTCACCGTCGAGAGATTCGGAATCAACTCGGGGTGGTTCTTCTCCAGCCAATTGACCCAACCCGGCGAACAGCTGGTAAACATCGGCGTCGTGCCGCCGTTTTTCAGCCGTTGCAGCAGCTCGTTCCCCTCTTCCATGATCACCAGATCGGCCGTGAAGTTCGTGTCCAGCACGACATCGGCACCCAGTTGCTGCAGAGCGGTGATCAACTTGCCCTCGACGTTCGCCCCGAACCCCATGTTGAATTCCTCGCCCAGCGCGATCCGCGTCGCGGGCGCGATCTGGACCACGGTGAACAGATCGTCGTCATAGAGGGTATCGATGGCCTGCTCGATATCATCCTTCTCGGCCAGGGCACCGACCGGGCAGACCAGCGTGCACTGACCGCAACTGATGCAGTCGCTATCCTTCAGTGCGATCGAATCGCGCACACCGATCTCGGCATGGACTCCCTTGTTGGCGAAGACGAGCACGTCGGTGCCCTGCACGTCGCGACAGACGGCGAGGCAGCGCCGGCAGCGGATGCATTTGGTCATGTCACGCTGGATCGAGACCGAGGTGCGGTCCACACAGCGCCCGGCGAAGTACTCCGGGTGCGCGAAGCGCGCCGTCTGGAGTCCGACAAACTGGGCGGTGTCCTGCAACTCGCAGTCGCCATGGCGCACGCAGGAGGCGCAATCCTGGTTGTGATCCGCGAGCAACAGCTCCATTTGCAGGCGCTGGTGCTCGCGCACCGCCTGGGTGCGGGTATGAATGACCATGCCCGGCTCGAGCGGCGTATCGCACGAGGTCAGCAACTGGGGCTTGTCCTGGCCCGGGCGCTGCACCTCGACGATGCACATCCGGCAGGTGCCCGGTGTGTGGTGGATATCGGCCAGCTCGCATAGCGTGGGGATGAATTGTCCCGCGGCACGCGCCGCCTCGAGGATCGTATCGTTCCGGGCGAAGTCGATGCTTCGGCCGTTGATCGTCGCGTTCCTGGTGTCGGTGGCCTTCACGGGCATCTCCTACTTCTCGGTCACTACCGAGTAGACCCGGTAGCAGCGCATGCAGCGGTTGGCTTCCTGGTAGGCCGCATCGACGGTGATGGGCTTCTCGACTTCCTCGAATTTGCGCTTGCGTGTCTCGGGATCCAGTTCGTCGACCTGCACCCGATACAGGTGGCGAATCGGCTGCTCGACTTCTTCGGTCTGCAGCTTGCGCATTCCCTTCAGCAGCTTCTGGAAGCGGCGTTCGGGCCGGAACTGCGTCCGGCCATGGGTCAGGTAATCATCGATACTCTCGGCGCCGCGCTCGCCCTGGGCCATGGCCTCGATCAGGGTGGCCGGGCCGGTGACCGCGTCGCCGCCGGCAAAAACACCACGACGGGTCGTACTCAGATCCTGCTCATCGGCCTTGATCATGCCCCACTCGTTGAATTCCAGTCCCTGGTCCCTGGCGATGAACGAATGGTCCACCTTCTGGCCGATGGCCGGGACGATGAAGTCCGTAGCCAGCGTGTGCTCGCTCTCCGCGACGGGAATGACTCGCGCACGGCCACTCTGATCCGGCGACGCGAGCTCCATCTTCTGCAATTCGATGCCCGTGACTTTTCCATCTTCACTGATGACACGCGTCGGATGGCTCAGGAAATGGAAGATCACGCCTTCTTTTTCCGCCGCCTCGATTTCCTCCTTGTCCGCCGGCATTTCGTTGCGGCTGCGGCGGTAGACGACATGAACTTCCTCGACCCCCATGCGCAACGCGCTGCGGACGCAATCCATCGCCACGTTTCCGCCGCCCACAACGACCATCTTCTTTCCCAGGTCCATGTCCAGACCCAGGTTGATGTAGTAGTGGTTGATGAACAGCAGGAACTTCACACCGGAGATGTAGCCCTGGACGGCGTCTTCCTCGCCCGGGACGCGCATCGACTTGCCCTGGTGCGCGCCGACGGCCAGGAACACGGACTGGAAGCCGCGCTCGATCAGGTCATCCAGCGAAAAGTGGGTTCCCATGCGCTGGTTGTAATGGATCTTCCCGCCCAGGTCCTCGATGATCGCGACTTCCTTGCGCAGGATCTCCTCCTTCGGCAATCGATACTCCGGAATGCCCACGGCAGCCATGCCGCCCGGTTCGGTCATCGCCTCGAAAACCTCGACCCGGTAGCCCTTGAGCAGCAGATGGTAGGCCGCCGAGATACCGGACGGTCCGGCGCCGATGACGGCGACCTTCAGATCGTCCGCCTTGGGTTGGTCGATCAGGTTGCGATCGAACCAGTGGTCGGTGGCGTACTTCTGCTGATCGGCGACGAATCGCTTCAGGACCTTGATGCCCACCGGATCGTCGACCTGCGTGCGGCGGCAGGCCATCTCGCAGAAACGGACACAGACACGGCCGCAGGTCGCCGCCATCGGGTATTTCTGCAATACCACGCCGACCGAATGGGTGAACTGTCCGTCCTTGATATAGTCGATGTACCGCGGCACATCGACCTTCGACGGGCACTCCTCGATGCAGGGCGCGGTGACGTAGCTCTGCGAGGGCTGCTCGGAATGGAGGCAGCCGTTGGAAAGCTCTTCCTCGACGATCTCCGGAAAGGCGTCGAGCAGCTTGAGCAGAGGTACGGCAGCCGATTGTCCCAGGCCGCACAGGCTCGAACTCTGCATGTGCTCGGCCAGTTCGCGGATCTCGCGGATCGAGCGCTCCTTGTAGCCGGTCTCGCACAGCTGCTCCAGCTTCTCGACCAGGATGCGGGTGCCGGCGCGGCAGGGCGTACACTTGCCGCAACTCTCCTCGGCTGCGCGCTTCAGGTAGTCGCGGATCGCACACAGGAGGGAGACGTTCCGGTCGAATGCGAAGAATCCGCGTCCGCCCAGGAAAGCCTTGATGGGATTGCCGGGATCGAATTCACGGAAATCGCCGAGCTCGGGATATTCTTCGATCTCGAAAAAGCGCTTGTCGCGGTTGTCGACGACGCGATCGTCCCAGGCTCCGATGACTACCTTGGCCATCTCTAGCCCTCCTTCGGGGTCGGATCGATTTCGGAAAGCACTTCCTGTTGGAAGGTGTCGTCCGCGGTTTCGGGATCGACCGTGATCATGCGGTCGCGCCAGCGCACACTGACTTTCCCGTCGTCATTGCACTCGCCGATGCAGAAGCTGCCCGTCAGCTGGATGCGGTCCTTCAATTGCTTCGTCTCGATGATTTTCTGGAAGTGTTTCACGACGATCTCGGCCCCGTTCAGGTGGCAACTCTCGCCCACGCAAACCGTCAATTCCTGCATTTCCATCCCTCCGCCACAATTGACGAATAGTTGAATATATTGACATTCCCTGCTCTTCGTACTGTTAAAAAATTATCGATTAAAACGAGAAAGCAAGGAATTTTTTAGAGATTTATAAACTACTGTTACACAACGCGTTTCAGCAGAACGAAAGAGGATTCCAGAAAACGGGAAGTTTCCGTTGATCCCCGGAAAGGGGCAGGATCAGTGAAGAGATTAACGACTGCCCCAGCGGCGGGCGATCGTTTCTTTGCGGGCGGATCGGATCGGAGGAATCAGCGCCCCCGCCGTGCCTCCACTTCGGCGATCGTCTTGGGTTTGGGCTTGCCCAACCGATGTGCGCCTTCGCCGGTGATGAGGAAATCCTCTTCGTTGCGGATGCCGCCGAAATCGCGCCACTTCCCGAGCTCGTCCCAGTCGAAGAACGCCTCATGCTTCTTCTCGGCGCGCCAGCGATCGATCAGTTGCGGGATGAAATAGATGCCCGGTTCGATGGTCAGCACGAAGCCCGGTTCGAGCTGGCGTCCCAGGCGGAGCGATTTCAAGCCGAATTCAGTACTTTTGGGTTGGCCGTTCCAGCCCACGTACACTTCGCCCAGGCTTTCCATGTCGTGCACATCCAGGCCCATCATGTGGCCCACGCCGCAGGGAAAAAACAGGGCGTGCGCGCCGGCGGCGACGGCCTCTTCCGGATCGCCCTTCATGATGCCCAGCGCCGTCATCCCTTCGGCGATGGCCTCGGCAGCAGCCAGGTGAACCTGCAGATTCGTCACCCCGGGTTGCAGCATCCGGACCGCGTCCTCATGCGCGGCCAGCGACAGTTCGTACATCGTGGCCTGGCGCTCGGTGAAACGAGCGTCGACCGGAAAGGTCGAGGACAGATCGCCGCAGTAGCCGCTGCGGGTCATCGCGCCGGCATCGAGCAGGAACAGGTCGCCACCGCTCAGCGTGTGCGAGTCGTCGTGGTTGTGCAGGATCTCACCGTGGATGGTGGCGATCGGCGGGAACGAAATGCCCGCGCCACCGGCCATGGCGATGCGCGTCACCTCGGCCGCGATCTCGGATTCCTTCATCCCCGGCCTCGCCATCCGCATCGCCGCAACGTGCATGTCGACCGAAAGATCGACGGCCTTTTCCAATTCCTCGATCTCCTGCGGACTCTTGATCGCGCGCTGCGAGATGACCAGGAGGATCAACTCCAGCGAGGCGCCCGGCGCGATCTCGGACGGCGCGCGATCGAGCCAGCGGGCCAGGCCGAGGGTCTGCGCATCGCGATACGGGGGCAGGTAGTGGATCGGTCGCCCCTGCGCGTGCGCTTCCTGCAGCAGCTTCGGCAGATCGGCCAACGGCCTGGTTTTTTCCACACCGACCTGCTTTGCCCGGTCGGCAATGGTCGGCAGATATCCGGTCCAGACGATGTCGTCCAGGGTGAGCTCGTCGCCGAAAATCGTCGCTTCCTCCTCGTCGACGTCGATGACGCCCACCAGATCCGGCTGGTCCAGCCCGAAGAAGTAGCGGAACGAACTGTCCTGCCGGAAGGGGTGGACATTGTCGCGAAAGGTCATCGGACTGTCCGCATTCCCCGGCAGCAGAACCAGACCGTCGGCCAACCCCATCAGCAGGCGGATACGGCGGGCTTCGTAGATGGAGGGGTCGAAAAGAGCGGGCGTTCCGGGCATGCTGGGACCTTTCGATGAGTGCGAGGACACCGAAAGAATACACCGAATGACCGACAAGGAAAGAGGTGAATCAGGAGTGTCCGAGCGCCTGGGGGCAAGCATTTCCCACGACGCGGTCCACCCAAAAAAAACCGGTACGGCGACACCTCCGTGGACTACAATTTGCGCGTTCCAACGTCCTGTCGATCCCGGCCCCAAGGAGCTCCCGATGAGACTCGCGCCACTTTCCGCTCTCCTGCTCACCACCCTCGTCGTGTGCGTTGCGCCCTTCGCGGCAGCCTCGGACCTCGCCCACTTCGACAACTACTTCGAGGATGCGACCCTCCGCATCGACTACTTCCACACCGGCAACTCCGCCGAGGAGATCATCTCCCTGGATCGGATGTGGCGCCAGGGAATCTACGCAGGTTCGCGAACACGCCTGATCGACGACCTGAATCTCGGCCGCTACTACGCCAAGGTCTACGACGCCGCCTCGGGCGAACTGCTCTGGTCGCGCGGCTTCGACAGCTACTACGGCGAGTGGAAGACGACTTCGCTGGCCGCCTCGGGTACGCGACGCACCTACCACGAGTCCGCGCTGGTACCCATGCCGAAGGCGCCGATCGAGTTCGCCCTGGAAGTGCGTGGCGAGGACTACACCCTGGAAGAGATCTTCCGCGTTCGCATCGAACCCGATTCGCATCTGATCCGCGAGGACCCGCTGGATGAGAATGTGATTGTCGTCGAAGCGGCAACCGGCGGCGATCCGCACGGCTGCGTGGATGTGGCAATCCTGGGCGAGGGATACACCGCGGCCGAAGAGAATAAGTTCCGCAAGGACGTCGCACATTTCACCGAATTGATGCTCAGCTACGAACCCTACGCATCCCACCGCGAGTCGTTCAATATCCGCGGCGTGTTGCTCCCCTCGCAGGACAGCGGCTGTGACGAGCCGAGCCGAGGCGTACACAGGAACACTGCCCTGGGCTGCACTTTCGACTCCCTCGGTTCCGAGCGGTACCTGCTGACCGAGGACAATCGTGCCTTCCGCGATGTCGCCGCACACGTGCCCTACGATGCGCTGTACATCATGGTCAACCACGAGCGCTACGGCGGTGGCGGAATCTACAACCTGTTCAACACCTTCACCAGCGACAACCAGTACAGCGACTACGTCTTCCTACACGAGTTCGGCCACCACTTCGCCGGACTCGCGGACGAGTACTACACCAGTAGTACCGCCTACAACGACTTCTACCCTCGCGGCTGCGAGCCCAACGAGCGGAACATCACGCGGCTGTTGGACCCCGCGAATCCCAAATGGGGCGACCTGGTGACCGAAGGGACTCCTCTGCCCACACCATGGCGCAAAGCCGAGTACGACTCAGCCGACGTCGCCTATCAGAGGAAACGCGGCGCCATCAACCGCAGGATCGCGCAATGGATGCGCGACGGTGCGGCGCAGGAGAAGATCGAGGAAGCGAAGGCGGAAGGCGAGAAGCTCTCCAAATCGCATCAGGACGAGGTCGACGCCTGGTTCGCCGAAAGCCCTTTCGCAAACCAGGTCGGCGCCTTCGAGGGGGCCGGCTACACATCCCAGGGCATGTACCGCTCGCAACTGGACTGCATCATGTTCACCAAGGGATTGAAGCCCTTCTGTGCCGCATGCAACCGGGGCATCGTCGAGGTCATCGAGCGGTATCGCGAGTAGGATCGCCCGGGGCCGGCCTCTCGGAACGCAAGGCCGGCCCCACTCGACTCATTTGACCAACAGCACCTTGCGGGTATCAATCTGGCCGGCACTCTCGAGTCGCACGTAGTAGGCCCCGCTGGCTACGCGCCGCCCCCCGCGATCCCGGCCGTCCCAGATCACCGCATCGCGACCGGCAGGATGGATCTCGTTCTTCAACTCCCGCACCAGTCGTCCCTTCAGATCGTGGATCCGCAGCCGCAGCGGGCCGGCCTCCGCCAGCTCGAAGCGAATTTCCGTACGCGGATTGAAGGGATTCGGCACGTTGGCCAGAAGCCCGGTTCGGGCCGGAGCGACCGGCAGGGGAGCCGGACTGGCCGGATCGACGAGGCGGATCGTGCCGGCCGTGTAGGGCCCCGGCGTTGCGACCATGGCCAGAGCCGATCCACCTGCAGGCGTCCAGCTGGGCAAGCCCGGCAGAACGGGCAGTTCCAGGGAACGCAATTGCACATCGACCCGGTCCAGGGTCGGGTCCGTGATCAGAATGAGCACGTCGGCCAACAGAATTTCCTCCGTCGGCGGCAACGGCGAACCGGATAGATCAACCCAGAATTCGTCCGCCGCCGAGAGGATATCGAACCCGGATCCTGCCAGGGAAGAAGTCACGACCGAAGCGCCCTGCGGCAATTCCACTCGGCACTCCCAGGCACCGACGCCGTTCGGGTCGCTCGGATTCTTCAAGACGAGATGGCCGGTGAGCGTCTGAATCGCCGGTACGACCACCGTATCCTGGTCGGCATAGGCCGAATCGAAGTAGACTCCAAGCCGGTTCTCGTCGGGCCCGAACGGCTGAACCGGTGGCACCACGTACTCGACCACCAGATCCAGATCCCGATTGACGATGATGTGGTTGTTGATCTGGCCCCATGTGGCCGGTGTACTGCTGACAAAGATGACGGCGTTCTGCCCGGGATCCAATTGACTCGGCCCGGAGACAAAGACGTCGGCATCGCCATCGGACAATGTGAGGGGGAAAGTCTCACCACCGGTGTTGTACACGACAAATGTCGCCGAGGTCCACTCGCCTACGGCCACCGGGGGCAGCTCGAGCAGGGTTGTCGAAACTTCCCCCGCCGCATACGGTAACAGGCCCTGGCCCTTCAGGACGAACTGGCCCAGGCCGGGACCGACGTCGACCGTGGCCGTGCGCAACAGACGGTCGGTCGCCGTGTAGCTGAAGTTGAATCTGTGGTATTCTCCGAGTCCCAGTGAGTAGGGCAAATCGACCAGAGCGAACTGGCCCGATGGATCATCGATAATGAACTCCGGCGTAAACATGATCTCGCCCACGTTCCTGATCCCCACCCAGCCCACATCCGTGGACCCCTCACCCGGATAGAACTCCAACGTGTCGGCATATACCTGAAGTGCCGGCGTCCCAATCCTCCCCCGGCCCGCAGCGACCACTTGTCCGAAAAGGTCGAAGTCCAGCAGCCAGGTGCGTTCCGCGAGATCCGGGGCTGCGTACGTGACAGTCTGTGTGCGAGTGCTCCCGGCTCCGATGAGATTCTCGTCGAAGCTCAACCACTCGGCCTCGCCCGTTACCGTCGGGATCGCCGACTCGGTGAAATCCCCCTCGTTGATCAGTTGGATCTGCGCTGTGCCGATTCCACCGACGGGTACCGAACCGAAATCGACACTGTCCGGAGAAACGGAGAGGGCGTGAATCGGATTGCGCCAAATGCCCGACACCGGCAGCGTCGCTCCTCCACCGAGCGCCATCTCGCAGGCGTAGGTGCCGACCGGCATCAGGTCGAAGATCACTTCAGGCGACACCTGCATTCCGGGGGCGAGGAAATCGAGGTGGGACGTTGACCAGAACCAGAACGGTCCACAGTGGTTTCCCAAAACCGACGGATCAAACATGAACGGGCCCCCATCCGACTCGGCCCGCACAGTGGCATGGGCACTGGCCCGGTTGCGGTTGATGCCCCGGGGCGGAAAGATGACCGGACTGACGGTCAGGTTGGGCGGTAACGGATTGATCCATGCTCCCAGGGTATAGCTGCGCCGCGCTTCCCACGTGGTCTCGTAGCCGTTCGCGTAATCCACATACGGGTCGCTGATCGAGATCGAGATCTGGTCCGGCGTCGCGACCTCGACGGTGAAAGTCATCAACTCGGTCGTCTGGCCGGCCGGAATCGTCAGGGGCGAATCGGGTACAAACTCGTAGATCGCATACTCGGCCACCCGCGTGACCGTTCCGTAGGGACTTGTGATGGAGGAGAGATCCATGCCAGTGGGCGAGAGATGGAATCTGAGATTCACGAGATCCCCCGCCGGGTCCGGATTGTCGATCAGGAGCCGTCCAGTCACGGTAGCCGGAAGCGAGGGCGGTGTGATCAGGATGTCCGTGTCGCCATCGACCCACTCGATCCGAAACACGTTGGCTCCCGCGAACGCGCCGGACGAAAGCATCAACACCATCAGAATTGCCAAGAAATAGAAGTACCGAATGAATCCTCGAGATGGGTACATCGAACCCCTCCAATTCAGGCCGCGAATCGCAGCAGCGCCATCCATCATAACATATGGTGATGGCGACAAACCATACCATTTTCGTCTACGAATCAATGATAGACGGCAATGCGACCGGAATTACGAGAACCGAACGCGGGTCATCCTTCCCGACGGACCGAACGGATCCGTTGTATCAGCCGGGCCAGATCCTGTTGCACTTCCTCATTGTCCGGCACAAGACCGGCGGCTCGCTCCAGGTCGGACTGCGCCGATTGCAGATCCCCTTCCTTCCTGCTCAGCAGGCCGCGGTTGTACCACGCCGCGGCCAATTGCGGATCCAGCGCCAGCGCCTTGTCGAAGAGAGTGCGCGCGTAGGCAGGGGTGCCGACAACCGCCTCGACGATGCCCAGATCCGACCAGCAGGTCGCATCGCCCGGGAAATCCTTCACGGCCTGGCGCAGCAGCGGCGCCGCCTGTCCCAGCTTTTTCTGAACCAGCAGGATGCGGCCGTGGAGGCGATCGAGCGCCGGGTCGTCCAGCTCCAGGAGACGGAACTGTTCCTTCGCGAAGCGGATCTCGGCCGCAGCGTCGTCGATCTGATCCAGCTCCAGAAGAGCCTCGGTGCGCCACAACGCGGTCCACGGGTGCCGGTCGTACCGACTTGAGACACGCTCGTAGTAGGCCAGGACGCGTTCGGCCAGCACATCCTGCTGCGTAGGATCGTGCTGCTTCACCATTTCATCGCGTACCCAGCCCAGGTAGGCCAGTAGCGAACCGGCGACGTACCCACCATCGGAATTGATCCAGAAGGGCATCGGGCCCATGCCGGTCTCGCGTACCGGGTTGACCCGCTCCCGGCGATGCAGCCAACCGCCTTCGGGCGACTCGACGGCGGCGCGCGCAAATCCGTAGAAGCGCAAAGCCAGATCCTCGTCTTCGTGAACCTCGCAGTACATGGCATGCTCGCTCCAACGCAGGGGGCCCTGTACGTACTTGTTCGCGGTCTTCTTCCTGATACGGTCCATCATGTAGGGCCCGTCGTACTCCTCGAAGTTGAAGTAGTAGTGCATCATGCGACACCAGTCGAAATGGCCCATGCGCCGCCAGTCCTGCCAGTACGGTAGAAACGGCTCCATATCCTCGTAGAACTGTTTGCGGCTGCGAAATAGGTGCGAGCGGCTCAGCGCGTAGATCAAATGGGCATCCAGCCCGGCCTCCGCCTTGACCGCGTGCCGGCCCCAATCCTCGGCTTTCTTCCATTCGCCGCGACGGTAGTGCCACCAACCGCGAACCAACGAGTAGTCGCCGATGGCGTCCCGGCGCTCGTCACCCTTCAGAAATCGTACCGCAGTACGTGCCTTCATCAATGCGGCTTCGCCCTGGTACGGATACCCCATGGCGATGCGCCACTCCGCCAGCGCCAGCCAGTTCGCAACACCGGCCGGATCGGTGCGAACTGCGGACTCGAGCAACTCCAGGCGCCGGATTCCATTGGATTGGCCGGTCGCTTCGTCGCGGAACTGCTGCGCCTGCTTGCGCAGTTTTTTTCGCTGTTTCGAGGAGAGTTCGAGGTGCTTCGCGATGGCAGTGGAATCGATGGTCGCAATCGGAGGCCGGTCGGTCGTCGCGGACGTAGTCGTAAAACTGAGACTCAGCAGGAGAGTGAGCAGAATCTGCGCTGCGCCGTTTCCTCGAGGAAGCATCATGCCCGCATCCTTTCCCGGTCAACTGGTTCCCTGGGGGCCGGTTTCATGATACGGGACATCGCGATCGCAGGGCAAGCAGGACGGATCGGAACGGGCGCCCGGCGATCGGAAGGGATCACCGGCCGCCCGGGAAGAAGGTGATTCGTCATTCATCGACAAACGTGATTTCGGTTGCGGTCAGCGCCGTTCCCGAGGATGCGTGGAAGCCTTCCCACTCCGGCCGGTCATCCCGAACGCAGCTATAGATCCGAAAGATGGACTCACCGGAGTTCGGGGGTACGATGCGCACCCAATCGTCCAGCTCCCACATCTCGGCTTCTTCGCCGTCCTCGTTCCTCAAGAGCGGGTACCCGACGTCCCCGTCATCGCGGCGGAAGGTGTACCATCGATGGTCCGCGTGCTCGTCAAAGACTCGGTCGTCGCTGAAAGGCGAGGTGTAGCTCTGGGCCGCGAAATCGGTTTCGATGAAATACGTCCAGTCGGCATGGGCGGGTACCGATACGGGCACCGGGTCCCCCGCGCCGTCGATCAGGTCGAACCGCAGCAGTTGGTCGGAATAGTCGTCGATTTGATCGTACCCCACGTCGGCGACCGGCACCGCAACCAGGTCCCATTGCGTAAGTCGCGTGTTCTCGTTCACATTCGGACTACCCAGCCGCCGGCTATGGCGCACGGTGACGTTACGGGTCACATCCAGAATCCGTTCCTGCCGTAACTGGATGCGGAAACGGATCTGGCAGGCGAAGATGTCGGCCAAGTCCAGAACCAGCGCCCGCTCCTGCGCGTTCAGTGAGGCCAAATCGCCCACCGTCAGTGAGGACAGGAAATCGTCCATATCCGATTGCGTCAAATCCTCGCCCGGCGATACCAATTCGGTCAGCGAGCTCCAAGGTTCCTCGTCCAGGGCAGTTGGAATCGCCGAGGTCTCGCGCAGCACGGTCGTCGGTACCACGTAGGAGACGGACTGCCGCATGAATCCTTCGCCCGTGTTCACTGGGGGGTCGATCGCCGTCACCTGCCCCAGATCCACGTAACCGCGCTCGACGGGATCGGCGCCATACAGACCCGAATCGTAGTCCAGGGCCACGCGCCAATCGATGCTGGTCTCGTCGGGATCGGGGTCCCAATAGTACAGCGTGACGGTGATTTCCTGCCCGGGTGAGACCTCGGCCGGTTCACAGACCACAGCCAAAGGACGCAACTTGTTTTCATCGCCGAGGAGCATTTCCTCGTTCAGGAAATCGTCTCCACAGCCGGCCAGGACACTCAGAACCACCAGTCCGAACAGAAACCTCTTCATCACGGTTCCTCCTAGTATTCGACGCGCACGCCGATGGACGGCAGGATGATCCAGCCGTACTCGCTGCGCTTCGAATAGTCGTAGTTGTAGGTGTAGCCCTCGGGGCTGTTGTAGACGAAGTAATTCGCGTTCTGCACATCCAGGTACAGATTCCAGATCGTGTTCTTGCGCACGAACTTCTTGTCGATGCGCAGATCCAGGCGCACGTACGGTTCCATGCGGTCGCCCAGATAGTCCCCGTAGACCGGCACGTAGTCGCCCAGATCGGCGTCGAACTGGTACCGATTGCCGTCGTAGCTCAGCAACGGGGTCTGCGGATTTCCGGTCACGTACTGCGCCCGGGCCCCGATCGTCCAGTCACTGCCGATGTTGTAGGAACCCAACGCCTCGAAGTGGTGCGTCTGATCCAGCGGTCCAAGCACCCACGCGTTCGGATCCCAGGCTCCGGTCTGCCCCCCCGAGCCTTCACCACCATCCATGCCTTCGCCCGGCCAACGCTGATAACGGCGTTCGCTACGTGACAGACAGTACGAGATCCAGCCGAAAAAGCGGTCGCTGGCTCGTGTGCGCAGCATGAACTCGAGTCCATACATGCGTGCCTCGGCGTCCGCCACGAAATTCAGGTCCAGGCTGTCGGTCACGGCGGGGATGCGGTCCTGCGTGTTGTAGTAGGCCTCCACCTTCAGGCTGGTGCGATCACTGAAATCGATCTCGTCGCCGAGCGTGAAATGCGTGGCGCGTGTCGGCGGCAGGTCGGGGTTTCCGTAGACCGGGTCGGTCGACTGCCCTACCGGCTCGGGCATCTGGTTGTAGGTGCCGATCGCGCCCGTCAGCGTATGTTTGTCGTTCAGCTGCCAGCGCGACGTCAGACGGTAGCTGGCTTCGCCTTCGTCCAGGTGGGTATAGTGATCGTAACGCACGCCGGGGATGACCAGCAGATCGTCCGTCACCCACCACTCCAGATTGGCGTAGGCGCCCAGATCGGCAAAATTCTCAGCCACAATGGACGAACGATGCCC
>JANTGJ010000064.1 GCA_024762975.1 Candidatus Krumholzibacteriia bacterium | reverse complement strand
CAAGGCCACCACCAAATTATTCCTAGGCGTACCCATAGAAAGGCCCTCCAGGTTCTAGTTCCCAGGGAACGATCACGAATCTATCCCGATGTTTATCCATCCCGCAGTGTCCCGCACAATAGAAACCTTTTCAACTCCATTATAACTGCGACAGATACCATGTCGCCGCTTACGCAAAGGGATCCGGCGGCTCTCCCGTCGGCAATCCCATGCTGAACACATCTCCGGCACCCACCTGCTGGCGCTCCTGCAGGCCCGGCAGACCGACGAAAGGACAGATCCCGTCGCCGGCGCCCAGAACCGAGCCCTCGGGATCCTCCAGGTCCGTCCAGAACAGCTGGCCATTTTTCAGCCAGGGCTCCAGATCGAAGTCGAACAGGTCATTTGAGACCGACCAGGCAGGATCGCCATCCTCGGTCTTGAACCAGTAGTCTTGCCGGCACCAGGGTTGATGCAGCTCGATCGGGGCGATCTCCTCGGGCGAGAAATAAGCGATCGGATAGGTCACATCTCCGGTCGCCAGTACCCGCCGCCCGATCACGGCCTGCATGCCGGGCAATCCCAGGAGTCGAGGCACGACAAAGGGAGCACCGGGGCCGGGTTGTACCTGCTGGCGCACTTCGATCGGTTCCCGATCCTGCAGGTCAGCTGCTCCAAGCAGCACCTGGAACGTTTCCGGAGCGCGTGGTTCCTCGTAGAGGATATCGGTCTGAATCTGCCACCAGGGACCGTCCATCCCGAAGGGGTCGAAGACACGCAGGAGGTCCTCGCCGGTATGCGGACAGCGGGAAAGCAGCATCCGCGGCAAGCGATCGGCGTACTCCGCCTTGACTTGATAGTATTCTTCGCGCAACAGGATCGAGGTCTTTTGATCCGGATCCTGGTCCGGGTCGTCCGGATACAGGCGCTCATCCAGATCATTCATCCGCTCGATCAGGGCGTCCCGTTCCTGCTTCGTCAACTCGGCCATCTCATTCGCTTCCGTTGTCCCCGGTTCTGTTCCGGAGCTATTCCGGATTCGCACATCCGGCACACAGCAAGCCGGCCTTGACATCCTCATCGGTCTCGAGCGTCACCACGCGACCTTCCGGTGCGACTACCGTCAACTCATTGTCCAGCACCGTCATCTGGCGTTTTTCCGTCAACTTGACCTTGGGCGGCGTCGTGTCGTTGCTGTTCAGGTAGTTCAGCATCTGACGCGGAATGTCCTTCTCCGCGTACTGCGATTGCGGGCCATGCTGGATCGCGTCCCAACGGCACTTCGCATTGACCGTCTTCTGGATTCGCCCGAAATCAGCTCCCTTCTGGTCGGGTCGATTGCATTTCCCGCCCGCCAGAATGACATCCATCAGATCATAGTCACCGGTGATCCACTTGCGTTTGTAACTCTTCTTGCCCGCGAAGTCGCAGCCGAAGCCCACCATTGGCATACCGTTCTGCGGGCCCTCCAACTTTTTCATCACCACGCCCCTGAAATGCCCCGCGTTCGAACTGTAGACCTTGTAACTGGTCCCCAACGGCGGAGACATGATGTCGGTGCGACCTTTGAGCCATTTGTCGCGACCCGGGTCTCCCGTCTTGCCGTCCAACCAGTCCTGACATTCGTTCTGATTGGCGCCGCCGATGGTCTTGGCCGCCAGCACACTGTGCGGTTTGGGCTGGTGGGCCGCACCGATCCAGGGTTCGCAATCGGTATTGGTCGCCCGGAAATACAGTACGCATTTTTCCTCGGTTGCCGCCTCCTGGATCTTCGGCTTGTGACGCGGGTGAATCCCACTCTTCCCCCAGCTGGTACCGTCACCTTGCTGTTCCTCTTCCTTCGCTTTCGTTTTCTTGCACTCTTCCGGATGCTTGGACATGCCGATCACCGGCGCCTGGCCGATCGCCGGCGAAGCCGTATTCGCCGTCGAGCCCTGATTCGTCGTGGCCGGATCCAGCAGGCGAACCACGTTTTTGCCGTCGATCTTCACATCGAAAGAGTAGTTCACGAACTCGGCCTTGCCCTTGATCTTGTTCGAAACTACGCCTTGGGCCGAACCCGCTTCGTCGCCGGCGCTCATCTTGAAGACCGAGCTCTTGAGCATGACTTTCTTCTTGTCGATCTTGACCGTCTCGGAGCCCTTGTCCGTGTCACTGGACTGGGCGATATTCGGGTACGGGATCGGCACGGGTCCACCCGGCGTCGGCGTCTTGCACGCATCGGGAAACGAGGGGCTGATGCCCGAGCTGCCCGCGTGAACTACGCTCATCATGTTGGCGTTGACTGTCACGCCCATCTTCAGCCCTCCCCGTTCTGTCGATCGATCAGAGCGGCCGCCCGCAGTGGCCCGTCGCTGGCGCCCCAGACCAGCACCTCCCGATGCCGGGCGTAGCCCTTGCGCAGCGACTCCATTCCCCAGACCAGATTGACGATACCGCTGGCCGCTCCCGTGTCGCCGAGGCAATCGGCGGGGTGCCAGAAAACCAGGTCCGCATCCTGGAAGCGAAGTACGCGCGGCCAGGCCATAGCCCACTCGACGGCGCGGTAGCGATTGCCGTTCAGATCGCAAATCGCCAATGGCGGGATCTGCACGGCGCCGGCCTGGGTCAATATTTCGCGCAGCGCCCGGGTCAGCCCCTCGGCACGATTCGGATCGTCGGTGTCGGCGGTCGGTTCGTCGGCAAGAGCGATTGCCCGCAACCGGCACGCCGCCCCGGTCGCCGGACTCGCTTCCGCAGGTTCCAGCAGGACGAACGCGGCCGCCTCTCCGGGAATGACACCGCCGTGGTCGGCATTCGGCAGAATTCCCGCCCGATCCAACTTCCGCAAGACCTCGGGGCGGATCAGCGAATCGACCGCGCCGACGAGGGCGGCCGGAGCGGTACCCGCCGCCAATTCCCGCGACGCCGCGGTCAGCGCCGCGAGGCCCGCAGCCCTGCCTCCGCGCACCACGCGTACGGATTCGCGCGGCAGGCCCGCATGCTCGGCAACGGCCGCAATCACCGGATCCGGCTCTTCGTCGGCGTCGACACCCAGCACCGCGATCGTGCCGGCGGGCCAGGTCTCGGGCTCGCCGGCGTCGCGGCGCAGGTCGTCCAGAGCCGGTCCGATCAGGCGCGCCAGACGTTTTCCGCCGGACTCGATCAGACTCTCGAGCAACGGCGGTTCGTCCACTTCGAAGCGCTCGTGACCGGGCCACAACTCCGGCTCGGGTTCTCCCCCGAGCCACTCCAGGGGTACGCGCCCGCCCACGACCGGTTGATTGTCGAAGCCCTCACCGGTCACGGAAAAATTGCCGATCTCGCCCTTGTTGCTGATTCCCGCCCGCAACGCGGCGCAACTGGCCTCGGCCGTCAAACCGACCGGGGTTACGGCGCCGCGGGCCCGCAGAACCAATGCCGGCGCGCGGCTCACGACAGATCCCCTTCGATCGAGCACTCGACCGGATCGACCCGTTCCAGCTGACCATGCACTCCGATCGCACCCTTCCACAGCAGCCGCAATTGCATGGCGTCGGTATCGATCGTCACGGTGTTCAAATCCAGCGGCACCTGGCGCGGTTCGTCAGCGACCACGGCCAGGCCATGGGCCGTCAGCCGGGGCAGCATCAGGTTCAATACGTGATCGTGGGTGCAGCCCACGACCTCGACCGCTTCGCCGCCGTGCAAAAAACCGTCGGCGACCAGACCGGGCGGCGCCGCGTTGTGGAATCGATCGTCGAAGTCCAGCGGCAGAAGCGGCATTCGCTCTTCGGTCCACGCGTCGTCGTAGGTGCCGGCGTACTGCACCCGGGGTTCCCAGTGACGGCCGATCGGACCGAAGCCGACCGGGCGCACCTTCTGACCCGGCTTCTGTAGGGGATCGCGCGGATCCTCGATACAGGGCAGCGGCTGGTCGACCCAGTCCAACTGCGAGCGCTTGGCCCGGAAGCCACGGCCCACCGGATTCTCGTCGCACCAGGCATGATGCTTGTCCTTGTCCGGCGTCAGGTCGGTGCCGCCGAACGCGTTCTCCCAGATCAGCGGCACGCTCTCGAAGGGCTCCGGATCGCTGGCCTTGGCGATACCCAGCCGCTTGCCCCAGACCCGGGGACCCGTCACCCGAGCCACCCGGCCCAGATTGCCGATCTTCAACCGGACATCCATCACGCGCGTGCCGCCCCGAGGCGCTTTCGCACTGCCGGTCAGAAAGATATCCGTGGCCAGTTTCGGCGGACCCAGTTCCCCCTCGTTGACGATGCTGCTGTCGGCCGGATCATCCAGGAACTCGTCGACCAGCACCATCGGTGTCTGCTCCTCGGCCAACCGCAGATTGCCGTCCGTACCGATGTCCCAGGTTCCCTTGAGCGCCAGGATCAGCTGCTCGGCGCCGTTGCGATCCCAGAGGATCGCGCGGTCCATGACCAACGGTGTCGGGTTCAGCAGTTCCACGTCACACTCCCGGCAACACTTCCGGCTCCATTTCCGGATCGAAAAATCCGGCGGGAACCTCGAACTTCAGCCATTTCGATTCGGGCGTATCTCGATCCAGGGCGTCCAGCCAAAGGGCTTCCATCGTCGGTTCGGCAACCGCTTCGCCCCGTTGCCTTCCGCGCAGCCAGCGCTGTGTCTCGGTGCCGTCCGAACGACGGTCCCACCATTCGCGCAGGTGGTCGGGCCAGTGCACGGGCTCGGCATCCGGATCTTCCGGCGATTCGGTTTCCGGCAACTCTCCGACGATGCGGGTCAGCGCCTGCGCCGGAGCCGAATCCTCCGCCTCGGAGTCATCCTCATCCAGCGCATCGATCAGCGCCGGTACCGCGACCGGAAAACCGAGCCAACCCAGCGCGTGGGCCGCCTCGGCGCCGTGCTCCGGATCGGTCAGCAGGTCCACCAGCGGTTTCACATCGCGGCCGCGACCGCGCAGCCCCAGGACCCGCAGACGAAACGGATCGACCCGGCCGGCCAGCATTTCATCACGGCAGAACTCGACCGCCTCGTCCGAGCCCAATAACACCGCGCTCCACAGCGCGGCCCGGGCCACTTCGGGACATTCATCAGCGACCAACGGTTCGATCCAGCGCGCAGCAGCATCCGTATCGACAATTCCCCAGCCCAGCGCCCGCGCCAGGCTGCGGCGTACCGCGATTTCGGGGCTCTCGACCCACGCGGCCAATTCAGCAGGATCCTGCAGTCCGTGCCAGCAGCGAGCGAACAACAACGGGGCCTGCACCGGAGGCGGGAAATCCACCGTCACATCAGCGGGCAGCAGTTGCTTCAGCCGTTGCGGATCCAACAGTCGCCAGGCTTCGCCCCAGGCGGGCATTTGCTCTTCGTCGGCGGCCTCGGCCGCTTCAAGCCAATCTTCCGCCGTCGGTTCACTGTTGAGGCACCAGGTCCAAACCGCCGCGAAGACATCCCACGGATCAAAGGATCCGAAGCGAGACCGGGCCAGTTCGGCGGCAGCCGAAGCACCACACCGCAACCCGTCCTGATGCGCGCGGATCCGGTCGTCGTGACGTTTCAAACCCGTCAGTGGGGTATCGGGAGAGAACAGCAAGGCACGCCGCTGGACGTGCAGGAACGCCAATTCCTCGAGATGCTCGAGCAGGAAATCCCCCACGGCCGGTCCGCCGTCGCTGCCTCGCCAATGGTTCAACTCGACTCCCTAGTTCAGATCGATCGTGGCGCCCTTGATCTTGATCGGTCCGCGCGAACGCTGGACCAGACGGCTGCCGTTCCATTCGATATGGCCGTTCGCTTCGAGCACCAATCGCGCCTTGCCACAGACCAGCTCGATGCGCTTCTGCCCCTGGATCTTCACTGCTTCGCCGTCGACCTGCACCGCCAGTTCACCCGGCCCGGCATCGCGGGCCTCGGCGCCCACGCGCTCGCGCAGGAATCCGGTCAGGACCCACGTTCCGTCGCGACCGCCGGCACACAGGACCAGTGCCCGGCGACCCAGCCAGGCGGCCTTCGCCACCTCGGCATCGCCGACCGGCAAACCGATCGTCACCGGGTGCGATTCCGACTCGCCATCGGGCCGGAACAGGATTCGCCCCTGATCGTCCACGCCGTCGAGATGGCCGGTGACCGCCTCGGTCGTCGTTTGGGTTTCCATTCGTTCGGACATCGCTTTCCACCTAGTTCTGCGTGACCTTCGAACCCTTGATGACGATATCACCGGAGCCCTTCAGGTTGATTTTCTTCCCGTTGATCTTGATATCGCCGTTCTTCTTCATCTCGACTTTGGCCTTACCCACCTTGATGACCAGTTCATCCTTCGCCTCGATGGCGATCTTCTTGGCCTTGATCACGTGGTTTTCTCCGGAATCGTGGTTCGTATTCGTGCCCACCGATACCGACAGGCCGTCTGCGATGGACACGGATCTGGATTTGCCGACTTCGAGACTCGAGGCTGCACCCACGGTTTTCGAATCGGACTTGCCCACACTCAGGGAATTGGACTTGCCGACCGAGACACTGCGGGTCTCACCCACCGTCTCGCTCAGATTCTTGCCGACCGTGGTCGACTGCGCGCCGCCGATGCTCTCGGAGCAATCCTTGGCCACGCTCATCGCACGGTTGCCGCCGATCGTCACGCCCATGTCCTCTCCGATGGTCTCGGAGTGCGCCTTGGCCACATCCACCGTCTTGGCGGCGCCCACGGTGATCGACTGGGCGGCACCGACCTGCTGGTTGTCGTTGTTCTCGACGACCCGGTTCATGTCCTTCTCGGCGTGGAAATAGACTTCCTCGCTGCCCTTGTTGTCCTCGAAACGCAGCTCGTTGGCATTTTCGGCCGTGCCCTCCTTCGAGGAGCGGGTCAGAATGCCGCTCTGCGTGGGTGTGGTGTACGGAATCGGGTTCGCCCCGTTGTAGACGCGGCCGGTGATCAGCGGCCGGTCGGGATTGCCCTCGAGGAACTCGACGATCACTTCCTGCCCGATGCGCGGGTGGTAGACCGTACCCCAGCCCTTGCCCGCCCAGTGCTGCGAAACGCGCACCCAGCACGAGCTTTTCTCGTTCTTCTCGCCATAGCGGTCCCAGTGGAACTGCACCTTCACGCGGCCGAACTTGTCAACGTAGAGCTCCTCGCCCGAGGGGCCGACGACGACAGCCGTTTGCGGACCGGTAATCCGCGGCAGGGGGGTCTTGCGTCGCGGGCGGAAAGCCACCGAGGCCGGCACGCAGCGGAAGCGGTTGACATAGCGGACCAGGATCGCATCCCCTTCGGCATCGTCGACCAGGCTGCCACCCTCGCTGATTTCATGCTCGATCTTGACCAACAGCCAGTCCTGGTTGAACTCCTCCACCGAATGACCCGCCAGGCTGAACGTGTAGCCGGGAATCATGGCGCGCACCGTACCCGTGCCGGCGGCCAGGGTGTAGCGCGCATCGCCCTCTTCCTGACGCAGCCGCACGCGGCCGTCGCCCTTGGAGAGCTTCGCGTCGCCCTCGGCGCCGAGATTCACGTAGTCGCCGGGGTACTCGAAAATTTCGAACTTGTCCGTTCCGTCCAGATCGACCGAACTGGTGGCGTCCACCGCCAGATCCGTCGTCGGGTCCTGGAAATTGTAGTCCGTCATCGCGTACTTGCCCGGAAGGAAGGCGCGGGAGACTTCCCAGGTATTGATCCGCTCCTCGGCATCGGCAGTCACGGCACCGCCGTGCCAGATCTCGATATCATCCGCACCCGGCAAAGGCTCGAGCTGATCGACCGAGTCGCACATCACCAGTACGTGGCGGCTCTCCTCGTGGATGAAGTAGTAGAAGATGCCTTCCTGCTCGAGCAGGCGCGCCACGAAATCCCAATCCGATTCCTGGTACTGCACACAATTGACGAGAGGGTCATAGGTCCCGCTCAGCTTCAATTCGTAGTCCGAGAAGCCGCGATCGTCGAAGACCTGCTTGACGATATCCGGGATGGTCGTCTCCTGGAATATCCGGCAATCCTTGCGCTGCGTCAGCAACCACGGCCAGGGCCGGACCTCCATCAGGTAGGCACCGCCGCCTTCCTTGCCCGCACCCGGAGCCTCGGTCTGGATCAGCCTCGTGACGATCCCGTGCACCCAGCGATCCCGGTCTCCCGCCAGGTCAATTTCCAGCGCGACCGGTTGCCCGAGAATCTCTTCGAACTTGATCTCCTGCGGGTCGCCCGATACCTCGAACTCGAAGCGGAACAGCTCGGTGATCCCCTCCGTGCCCTGGACCGACTTGACCAGCATCCTGTCCTCACCCGCGGGCGTGGTCAGCTTGGCAACCCGATTGGCTTGAAACTCGCCCATGATCTCTCCCTCACCGCCGCTGCGGCTCTATTCCACCTCGTACGTGAACTTGCCGTCCTCGATCGAGACGGTGACCCTGTCGCAGCTCTCGTCCCGGGCCATGCGGGCCAGGAACTCGCCCGAAATCTGGGGCAAAAGACTGCGCGTCAGGATGTGATCGATATTCCTCGCACCGCTTTGCGGATCGGTGCACAGCTCGGCCACTCCGTCGAGCAGGCTCTCCTCGTAGACGAGCTCGGCACCGTGATTGGCCAACATCCGCTTCTGGATCTTCCGCAACATGAGCTGGATGATCTTCTTCAGCGACTCGCCCTTCAGCGGGTAGTACGGCACGGTGATCATCCGGCCCAGCAGCGCGGCCGGGAACTGGTTCATCAGCTCCGGCTTCAGTGCGGTGGCCAGTGCCTCCGGATCCGGCTTCGTTTCCTCGTCGTCGCACAGAGTCATCGTCGTATCGGTGCCGACGTTGCTGGTCAGCAGGATGACGCAGTTCTTGAAGTCGATCTCCCGCCCTTCGCCGTCTTCCAGGACACCCTTGTCGAAGACCTGGAAAAAGAGCTCCATCACATCCGGGTGGGCCTTCTCGACTTCGTCCAGCAGCACCACGGAGTACGGCCGGCGCCGCACCGCTTCGGTCAGCACGCCACCCTCGCCATAACCGACGTAGCCCGGAGGCGAGCCCTTCAGCGAACTGACGGTGTGGGCCTCCTGGTACTCGCTCATGTTGATCGTGATCAGGTTGCGCTCGCCGCCGTAGAGCGTCTCCGACAGAGCCAGTGCCGTCTCGGTCTTGCCCACGCCGCTGGGTCCGACCAGCAGGAAGACACCGATCGGGCGGTCCGGGTTGTCCAGGTTCGCGCGGCTGGTGCGGATGCGCTGGGCGATCGACTCCAGCCCATGGTCCTGGCCGATCACGCGCTCGCGCAGGCGATCGGAAAGATCGATCACGGTTTGGATCTCATCGGCCAGCATGCGCCCCACGGGAATGCCCGTCCATGAGCCGACGACCTCGGCCACGGCCTGGCCATCGACCTCGAACTGTACCAGGGGATTCTCGCCCTGCATTTCGGTCAGTTCGGCGCGCAGCGCGTTCATATCCTCGCGCAGCTTCTTGATGTCGGCGTCGGAAAGGTCCTCCGGATTCGATACCGCCTTTTCCTGCTCTCCGTCCTCGTGATCCTCCACCGGCGGTTCGTCCGCATAGCCGGTCGCCTGTTCCAGCCGGCCGCGCATTTCCAGGATGCGGTCGACCAGATCATTCTCTTTCTCCCAGCGAGCCTTCAGCCCGTCCAACTCGGCCTGGGCTTCTTCGCGCTCGACCTTCAAGTCGGCCAGACGATCGGCATGATCCACGCCCAACGCGTGCTCACGCTCGAGGATGCGTGCTTCGGTATCGCAGCCGTCCACGGTACGCATCAGGTCCTCGATCGGGGCCGGCGTTGCGCCGCGGCCCATCCCCACACGCGCGCAGGCCGTATCCAACACACTGACCGACTTGTCCGGCAATTGCCGCGCCGGGATGTACCGATGACTCAATCGCACCGACTCGATCACTCCGTCGTCGAGCACGCGCACGCCGTGATGCTGCTCCAGTTTGGCCGCCACGCCGCGCATGATCTTGATCCCGGCTTCCTCGTCCGGCTCCTCGATCTTCACGACCTGGAAGCGGCGGGTCAGGGCGGGATCCTTCTCGAAGTACTTCTTGTACTCGGCCCAGGTCGTGGCCGCGACCGTGCGCAACTCGCCGCGGGCCAAAGCGGGCTTCAGCAGATTGGCGGCATCGTTCTGTCCCTCGGCGCCACCGGCACCGATCAGAGTGTGCGCCTCGTCGATGAACATGATGATCGGCACAGGCGAGCTCTTCACTTCGTCGATGACCTGCTTCAGGCGATTCTCGAATTCGCCCTTCACACCCGCGCCCGCCTGCAGCAAACCCAGGTCCAGCGAGCGCAGCGTCACCCCCTTCAACATCGCCGGCACGTCATCGGCGACGATGCGCAGCGCGAAACCCTCGACCACGGCCGTCTTGCCGACGCCCGCCTCACCGGTCAGGATCGGGTTGTTCTGGCGACGTCGCGTCAGGATGTCCATGATCTGTCGGATTTCCGGATCGCGGCCCAGTACGGGATCGATATTCCCGGCCCGCGCCTCGGCCGTCAGGTCGACGGTGAACTGATCCAGGGCGGGAGTCGGACCGCCGGCGGCACCGCCCTCGGCACCGGCACCGGCCACACCGCGGGCAGGACCCGCTTCGGCATGGAAGACCTCGCGGTCCTCGGCGCTGCCCGCAACGATGTCCTGTAGTTCATTCTCCAGTATGTCCACCACGATGGTTTTCGTGTCCGGCGAGATGTCTCGCATCCGACGGGCCAGATTCCGATCACTCAGCGCGGCCAGCAGGAGATGACCCGACCGGACCTTCGACAGTCCATGGTTGATCGAGGCATGGATCCAGCCCTCGCGAATCAGATCCTCGATGGTCGGCGCCAGCGAGGGCCGCCCCCCATTGCCGCGCTTGTAGCCGTCGAGCGCTCGTTCGAGATCGGCCAGGAAGCGGTCCGGATCAATCTGGAAGTGGCGCAGGATCCGCGACAGATCGCCGTCGGAGGACTCGAGCAGCTTGGCGAACCAATGCTCCATCTCGACTTCGTAATTGGTGCGCGAGAGGCACAACCCGGCGGCGCCTTCGAGACTGCGGCGAGCGGTATCGGTCAATTTTCCGACGAGCGATTTGAGATCCAGGCTCATGGGGTCAACTCCCTCCGGGAGCCGCTGGACGGTCTCCCTTCTACGACAAACGAATGTACCGCCAGCGGCGGAGTTCTTGCGAAATCAGTGCTCGACGAGCTCGGCGTCGATGATTACATCCGCCGGATCCCCATCCAGCGAATCGGTGTGCAGCCAGGTCGACCAGCCCAACTGGGCGGCGCCTTCGGCACTCTCTCCGGTCCCATTGAGCCGAATCCCCGGCGCGGAATCCCCGTCCAGGATCAGGCGGCAATCAAAATCGAACTCCGGACCGGCGGCCAGACGGGTCATCTCGACCAGGGGACGAAAGGCCGTACCGGTCGGCAGGAAATCCCGGAAGCGATCCCAGTTCAGCGGTCCCAGTTCCAGACGAAAACGCGACTGGGCCAGGTGCACGCGACTGCCCAGGGCCAGGTCACGGCCCAGTGTGCAGGAGGACGCACCGAGTCGGCTGATTTCGTCCTTCTCGATCGGGTACCAGCACGAAACGAACTGCTGCACCCGTACGGGCACACGGAAATAGCTCCGTACCAGATCGGCCAGTCCGGCCGACGAAGCCGGTCGCGCGCCGATCGCCGGCGCACGAGCCAGCAATGCGCGATCGTCCAATGCCAGGCGGCCACGTTGTGCCGCGGTTCCGAGACCCAGCAACGAAAAGAGCGCCTGTTCGAAAGCTCCCGACCGACGCCGCGAATCGCGCTCATAGGCGAAGGCAAAACGATACTTTTCCCAGGCCCGATAGAAGAGCGAGACCGCCCGATGATTGAACCGGTCCAGGAAATCCTTCAGCGCATGCTTCTTGTCGCGTTTCAGGCCGAGAATCATTTCGGCATAGGGCATGGGCAACGAGCCGTAACTGGCAGGGGTCGCCACGCCCAGGAACGAAACCTCCAAATGCGAACTTCCGGTTTCCTCGGCTTCATCCTGTCCCGCCAGATCGATCCGCGCCACATCGCTGGGCGAAAACGACATCGATACCCTGGAGCCGAATCGAACGGCCTCGCGCTCGGGATCATCACCGGTGCCGACAGGCGTGGCATCCGGACGCTCGCGTTGCAGCAGGCGAACGGCCTGAAAGAACTCGAAGCGGTAGCCTTCCTCGTCCAGCAGTCTTCTCAGACCAGGGGCGTTTCGCCGGCTCTCGGTTCCCACGTCTTCAGCACCTCCCCCCGCTGCCGTACCGTGGCAACCGTCTGCGTGAAGGAATTCAACGACGTGTAGTGGGCCAGGAACCGCTCCAGCACGGCGGCGAACAGGAATACGCCACTGCCGATATACCGCGACTCGTCGAACTCGAGTGTGACCTCGATTCCACGGGTCAACAACCGCCCCTCGGGCACCGTGACCTGTCGCAGCGCACCACGCCATTTCAGCCCCACCAGTCCGCTGATGCGCTGACGGGTCACGGCCGTGTTGGCAAAATCCAGGAGCGAAAGCATTTCACGGAAAGCCACCGGGCCCTCCTCGCCTTCGCGCGTGCGCGTCTCGAGCAGCGACATGTGATTCAGACTGAGCAACGAAATCAGCCGCCACATCGTGTCTCGCCCCGACGGCATACGCAGCGTCGGGGTCGGCTTGCGCAGCGTCTGGATGCGCGCCACTCCCGGCTGTCCCTCGATCCTGAACTCACCCGCCGCCGCACCGAGCGGCAACTGTTCCGGCAGATCCCGATTGCTGCACAGGGTCCTGACGATCAGCGTGTCCCCCGGCATCTCGCGCAGCTCTTCCCCACCGGCGCCGACCAGGGTCAGGAAGGCGTCGGTTCCCTCGTCGCCCTTGATCCCGGAGGGCCGGCGCGACAGCTGCCAGAACGCCTCCTCGCCGTCCAGTGGATCACCATGCCGCAGCTCGAAGAAGGGTCGGAACTCGCGCGATTGCCCCCGCGACGGATCCACGGTCTCGACGCTGCGGATCGTGTGGACCTCGTAGCCCTCGATCGCCTTCGAATTGGGCACGACGCGGTACTCGCTGCGGGTGTGCTCCAGCAGCAACGGGTCGGCCTGATGCTCGAAAAGATTCACTGCGGGCGTACAACCGAGTTTCAGGTTTTCCCGGCCCAGCTGGCCTTCCAGCTCCAGCGGCAACTGGTCCAGCAACACCAGGATCTCGAGCTCACGATCCGCGCCGGCCAGGGCGATGTCGTCCAACCCCATTACGTCGGCGAACAGGAACTTGTCCGGGAAACAGAAATACTCCTGCAACAGGCGATGACCCAGATGCCCGGAACCGCTGTACTCCAGCAGCCCCTCGTCCGGCTTGAAGCCCACCGGCTGGATGTACTCGGGCCGACGGAAAACCGCGGCCGGGCCGACTCGCGATACCTCCGTATCCCTGCGACCGCCGCGGATCAACATCCCCAACGGTTTGCGAAAAAACAGTTCATACAGCTGGTGCGCGACCGTGGAATTGCCATCGAAGAAAAAGCGCAGCGACCGGAGCGGCAACGAAGAGAAGGGCTGTGCGCCCTGGGCCTCGAGCTTGATGCGCACCGCGGCGACGGCCTCGGACGGAATCAGGGCATCGCCCCGATCGAGCGGTACCACATCAACAGCAGCCACACGGATCGGCCACAGCGTGACCGGATAGCAGGTCCGGAAACGGCAGCGCACACCGCCGACCGGCGGAGTATGCAACTGGCTGTGCCGGGGAATTTCCATGCCCGTGGTCGCATCGGCACGATCGGTATCAGCGTGCAACTGCACCACCGTCGAGGACGGAATCGGCGCCAGCCAATGCGGCGCAAGCATGGAGAGCATGGCACTGGTGATCTCGGGAAAATCATCGTCGAGGCGCATCTGCACGCGCGCAGTCAGCATCGAAAAGGACTCGATCAGACGTTCGACATGGGGGTCCTCGCATTTGTCCGGCTCGATCAGCAATTGACCGGCGACGGCAGGATAGCGCTCGGCGAAATCCGTCAATTCACGACGGATGAATCGCAGCTCACGCTCGTAGTAGTGGAGAAGTTCATCTCGCTTCATGGGCCATTCTTTCCACCGTTACTCGGCCATCTCGATCTCGATGCTGCCGGTGTCCATCGCCACCCGCGTATCGAACGAAACCGGTTCACGCACCGGATCCACGTGCAGAATCCCGTTGATTCGAAAATGTGCCTGTAGCCCCGTCACGGCATCGGTCCGGACGTAGTCCACCTTCACCGAACGGGACTCCAGGCGCGGCTCGAAGGCACGCAGAGCCTGTTCGATCAGGCGGCACAACATCTCACAATCCATTCCACTGGAAGACGAATACTGGGAAAAATCGGGGATGCCGTAATTCAGCAGAGAAGCGCCCGCCTCGGGGAATCCCTCCAACTTCATGTCCAGCGGCCGCCGGGTATTCAGCAGCCACTCGATATCCCGGCATACGGTGGCCTTCAGGTCCTCGACACCGATTCGCAAATCGCCCCCGCGCAAACCGCCGGTACCGGCCAGCCGGTCGATGACCGTATGGCGCAGGACCTCATTCGATTTCGGACCCGCCATGCGCTCACCTCCCACTCCGCGGTTGTAGCTCTTGCTCAGTCCCCGCTATCGATCACCACACTGCGCAACTCCAGCAGCGGGAGTTCATGTGCCTCGCCGTCGGCGTCGGCCCGGGCCAGCAGGCGCTGACCGCGGCCCCGGAGGATCTCGGCTCCGGCATCCACCCATTCGGTGACCGTTCCGGTCGCCGTACGCGGATCCTCTCCCGCGTGACTTCCCTCATAGAGCACCGGCACATGGACCGAAGTACTGGCCCCGTGCACGTCGACCAGGTCGACCGGCAGCCAGAGCAGATCCAGCAGGTGGGACGGGGGTTTGATCTCGAGCGAGACAATGCGCTCCAGGGGCAGCCACATGTAGCGGCCACCGGCAAAGACCTCGAGCACCGAGCCCAGCAGGTCATCCAGGTCGCGCCACGCCGTCAGCGGTTCACCGTTCAGCGTACCGTTGCAGTCGGGCAGGACCTCGATCGCATCGTCCAGTTTCTCCGCGGCGGCCTCGGCATTGCCCGCCCGCAGGTCCGCCAGGGCAGCCAGACGCAACGTCAGGTGCTCGGGCGGATCGGGCGGCAGCAGCGGCGTCTCCCCGTGGTGAAAAACGGCACGGCGTTCCTGCTCGGCGGCCAGCAGGTTGATGTAGACGGCCTTGGCCCGCTCCATCTGTTCGTCGCCCATTCCGAGCGCCTCGAGCTGCTTGCGCGCCCGATGCAGATCTCCGGAAAAGGCGAGCAACGCGAAGAGCCGGTATCGGCTCTCCGCGTCGGTCGGATTGGCCTTTACCAGGGAAACGGCTTCGGCAATTGCCTCTTCCAGATTTCCCTCGGTCAAGGCCGCTCTTACGTCGCCCACTATTCGCTCACCGTGGCCTCATTGGTGACCCGGTTCCACGAGCCGACATTCTGACCGGCGTCCGAGGTCCAGGTCCACACGATGCTGTCGTACTGGATGCCGAATTCCTCGATCACGTCGGCACTGTCCTCGGCCGCAAAGTGCCTGATCGTCTGGATGTCGATCCCACGCATATGGTACTGCATGTAGACCAGCTTCTCGGTTGCCTCGGAGGCGATCTCCGTGCCCGAAGCGGCCACGATCTTCAGGATCGCTTCATTCCGTTTCGCACCACTGGAGCACATCTCCATCAGCCAGGGCGAGGCCTTGTCGATGCGCTTGGTCAGCATCATCGAACCGTGATCGGCGCGACCGGTCGCACCGGCGCCCTTCATCGAGCGGCTCTTGCCGAGCTCCTGGTGGATCTCGTGCGAGAAGTTGCGGATCTCGAAGTGATCCTCGAAGCCCAGGGACGAGCTGTCGCCCGGCACATCGTCAATGAACAGATAAGCATCAAACATGGCCTGTCTCCTTCTATTGCGTTGCGGGTCTGCGCGGCCCCGTCCCCCCGACATTCCCTCCGGCGGAATCCAGGACCCGAACGAATTCCAACGTACCTACCTCTACCTACCGCTCTACTTCGCGCCGGCCGGCAAATCGGCCACCAGGCGCAGCGACACATTCAGCTCTTCGAGCTGGAAGTGCGGCTTCAGATGGGCGACGGCCTTGTAGCTGCCGGGCGCCGCCGGATCTTCCGTGACCTGAATCTGGGCAGCGCGCAGGGGATACTTGGCCTTCATCTCCTGCGAAGCATTGTCCTGGTCCAGCACGTAGTTCGTGATCCACTTGTTCAGGAAGTTCTCGACCTGACCGCGCGAAGCGAACGAACCGACCTTGTCCCGACAGATCGCCTTCAGGTAGTGGGCGATGCGGGCGGTGGCCATCAGGTACTGGATCTTCCGCGACAGATCGGCGTTCGCCGTGGCCGCGTCATCCTGGTACTTCTTCGGACGTTGCACCGAGTTGGCGCCAAAGAAGGCCGCGTAGTCGGTGTTCTTGCAGTGGATCAGCGGGATGAAGCCCATGTCCGAGAGTTCCTTTTCCCGCGTATCGGGAATCAGGACCTCGGTCGGACACTTGGCGCCCACGTCGCCTTCGCGCGTCTTGAAGGTGTGAATGGGAAGACCTTCGACGAGTCCTCCGCCCTCGGGTCCGCGAATCGCGACGCACCACTGGTGCTTGGCGAAGGCATCGGTCAAGCGGCCTGCGAACGAGAACGCTGCGTTCGTCCACAGGTACTTGTCATGATCCTCGCCGTCGACATCCTCTTCGAAGTCGAAATCGTCGACAGGTACCGTCGCGGCACCATACGGCAGGCGACCCAGGACATGCGGCATGGTCAGGCACACGAAGCGCGAATCCTCGGAATCGCGGAACGACAGCCACTTCGTGTTCTCGGGATTGCTCTTGTCGAACACCTTGGCCAGATCCCGCGGATTGGGCATCTCGGTGAAGCTCTCGAGGCCGAACATCTCATGGCTGGTCGCCGAGACGAAGGGCGCGTGGGCGGCTGCCGCGACATGCGACATGTGCTCCAGCAGCTCGACATCCTGCGGACCCTTGCCGAATTCATAGTCACCCACGAGAGCGCCAAAGGGGTCGCCGCCATATTGACCGAACTCGTTTTCGTAGATCGCCTTCCACAGGGCACTCTCGGTGAACTCGGAAGCCGACTGGAAGTCGCGCAGCATTTCCTTCTTGGTCAGGTTCATCGCACGAATCTTCAGGTTCTCCCCGGTCTCGGAATTCATGACCAGGTGATTCACCCCCCGCCAGGTCGATTCCAGCTTCTGGAATTCCGGATGATGCATGACGGCATTCAACTGCTTCGAGACGATCGAATCGATCGCCGCGATGCGCTGGTTGATGGTCGTGGTGACATTCTTGGCCGTTACCAGCGACGGGTCCAGCAACTGTTCGACCAAGGTCTTGATCAGGCCCTGACCATACTCCTTGGCCGCATCATCCCGCGGCTTGATCCCGCTCTCGAGCATCTCGCCCAGGATCCCCGCACCGTCCAGTTCCAGGACTTCGTTCAGCGGGGTATTCGCCTTCTTCTTCGCCATGCTACTCGCCTCCCTTGGCGTCGGGGGCCTCGGCACCCAGCACGTCCTTCAGCTTGTCGCGCATCTCGGTGTTGTCCATGATCGCGCCGAGGAGTTCCTCCAGGCGATCGTTCCCCTCGGTCTTGCTGAGCAAGGCCTTCAGCTGCTTCCTGACCTCCAGCAGATCGTTCAACGGACCGATTTGTTTGGCCACGTTCTGCGGTTCGAAGTCGGCCATCTTCTCGAAATTCAGCTCCACGGACAACTCGCTGTCGTCATCGGTCAGCGTGTTGTCGACCTTGTAGGCCAGCCGCGGCTTCATGCTCTTGAGAACCTCGTCGAAGTTGTCCCGATCGATCTCGGTGAACTTGCGATCCTTCGGCTTCGGCAGCGGGTCGGACGGGTTGCCCGACAGGTCAGCCATGACGCCCACGACGAAGGGCAATTCCTTCATCACCTGGGCTCCGTTCAACTCCACTTCGTAGGAAATGTGCACCCGGGGGGGCCGGATTCGTTCCTTCTTACCAAACACACTTTCGCTCCCCATCAGGAACCTCCCTCTAACCGTTTAAACGTTTCGGGCTGTTGTCGCCCATCCGCTGCGGACTCGAACTGCTTGGTGCCGACGCCGGCGACGACGTCGACTTCGATTCGCCCGCGGCTTCCAGTCCCAGCAGATCGCGGGTCTGGACGCGCGCGTCCTTGTTCTTCACGAAATCATCGAAGAGCTTCTCGAAGCCCATATTGCCCCAACGCACGGCGCGATCGAGCAGCGACGGCACAGGACTATGAGGTTCGGTCTTTCTCAGGAATTCCGCCACCTCGCGCAGGCGCCGGTAGGCCTCGTCGCGAGATGCGATCGGCCCGGCAGGTACGGCCGGTCCGGCACTGACGGGCCCAGCCGCCGCGGCCGCCGGCGTACCGCCAGGTGCCGCCGCCGCTTCGGGCGCCGGTGCGGCTGCCGCCGTTCCGCCACCGCCGGAAGTCTGGGACTGCTCGAGATATTCCTGGATCTCCTCGAGCAACTGAACGAGCGGCATCAGGAACGGCGGGTCTTCTTCGAAACGATCCTCACAGACCTTGTCCAGGGCCGCCACCTCGGCGATCGAATCCTTGAGTGCGGTCAGCACGGTCTCGACGCGCTCAGGCGGCGTGCCCCCGAGCGATCCGCGCCACTGCTCGCCGGAAATCAACCCCTGCTCGATCAACTCCTGATACGGGCCCTGATCCGCGTGGATCGCCGCACTATCTACGCGCTTGGACTGTTCGTAGTCGAACCAACTGTGCCGGGTGCCTCCGATCGGATCGGTCACAATGGTTCGTTTGACGGAAGCCAAAAACTCCTTGGCCGAACCGACCCAGTTCAGGGGCCGCGCCCGGATGGGCTCGATGATTTCGCCCTCGTCCCACCCCGGATGCACACCGTCCCAGAATTCCTCGACCAGACCACGTACCACGCGCAAACCGGATACCAGGCCGCTCCAGCCTTCGGTGCGCACCAGGCCCTGCACATAGAACCCGGCGATCTCGAGATCCTTGGTCTTCTCCGTAAGCGTTTCCTCGCACAAACGAACCACGCCG
>JANTGJ010000063.1 GCA_024762975.1 Candidatus Krumholzibacteriia bacterium | reverse complement strand
GCACGACCTGCGTATGCAGTTCGATGCCTGCCTCAGCCAGTTGCTTCAGCAACGCCACCACATCGATGCGGCGTTTGATCCCCAGCATGCGGGTACGAACCTCGATATCGGTGGCGTGTACGGAGACGAACAGCGGCGACATGCGCTGTTCGATCACCCGGGCCATGCCCTTCTTTCCCAACGACGTCAACGTGATGTAATTGCCGTACAGGAACGAAAACCGATAGTCCTCGTCCTTGACGTAGATCTGCTCGCGCAGGCCGTTCGGATTCTGGTCGATGAAACAAAAGACACAATTGCAGGCGCAGGTCTTGAACTCCATCGGAGCGAAACACCCGGTGACCGAGTCGATATCCGCCGGCGCCATCTTCACCGTCAGCGCATCACCCTCCTTGCGCACGATGCGCAGGGTGGTCGTGTCCGACTCCGGCTGATAGTAGTAGAGATCCAGGATGTCCTCGATGGGCCGTCCATCGAGGTGCGTGATGTGGTCGCCGGGACGCCACTCGAAGAGGGAGTCCAGCGGGGCGGGGAATGCTCGGATGAGGGTAATCATGCAGGGTAGGTAAGCACAGGTGCCACGATTTGGCAACCGGACGAAGCATGTGGTCGAAGCATGTGGGAGTAGGTTGACACATCCCGCTTCGCACGATAGCTTTCCGATTCCGGAGCGGGCTTAACTCAGCTGGTAGAGTTCCAGCTTCCCAAGCTGGCTGTCGCGGGTTCGAGTCCCGTAGCCCGCTCCATTTCCACCCAGGATTGTGTCCCGAATTCAGCCGAGAATCTCCGACACCGTCAGCGTGTCGATGTCGCGGCCTCGCCGGACCGCGTCCACTTTCCGGAACCACGTCCGTTGCCGTTTCGCGTATTGCCGCGTGACGCGCACGATCGCCGGCGCCAGGTCTTCGCGCGATCGATCCCCCTGCAACATCTGCACGATCTCCCGGTAGCCGATGCTCTGCAGGCCCGGACAGTCGGCCGGGTGTTCGGCCAGCGCTTCTTCGGTTTCCTCGATCCAGCCCGCAGCCAACATCTGATCGGTCCGCCGCGCGATGCGTTCGTCGAGTTCCTGAACCGGTCGTTCCAGAACGTAGGTCGGGAAAGCAAGACCCAAGGCCGGATCCGGTTCCTGGGCGGCGGTCAGTTCCGTCATCGATTGTCCGGACAGTTCGTGGATTTCCAGCGCTCGGGTGATGCGATAGCGGTCGTTCGGATGCAAGCGGGCGGCGGATCCGGGATCGACCGTACGAAGCCGCTCCAGTACCTCCGCGTCGGTGAGCAGTGCATGCTTCGCCCGGATTTCGGCCAGGCGCTCGGGATCGTTGCCGGGGATCTCCAGAAAACCCTCGCGCAGGGCGGTCAGGTACATGCCCGCACCGCCGGCCAGAATCGGAACTCCGTCGCGGGCCCTGATCTCGGCATGTACGCGCTCGAAATCGCTTCGAAAGCGCATCGCATCGTATTTCTCGCGGGGGGAAACGAAATCGATCAGATGGTGCGGGCAGATCGCCAATTCCTCGGCCGTGGGTTGAGCCGTTCCGATCCGCAGGCCGCGATAGATCTGACGCGAGTCGAGGCTGATGACTTCGATCGGAGCTTCGCCGGCCAGGCGGGTAATCAGGGCGGTCTTGCCCACCGCCGTGGGGCCTACGATGACGGGACAGGCCGGGTGCGCCTCCCCCATCTCAACTGCGCCCGAACTTTTTCTCGAGTTCCGCGAGCGAGAACTGGATCAGTGTCGGTCGTCCGTGCGGACAGCTCAGTGGCGTGTCGGTGGCAAACAGGCGATCCACCAGGTTCTGCATTTCCGGGAGCGTGAGCGGCTCCCCGGCGCGTACGGCGGAATGACAAGCATAGCTGGCCAGCAGATCGACCTGGTTCTCCTGACTGGGACGATCATCCCAGGCCAGATCATCCAGGATGTCCAACAGCAGGCGCCCCTCGTTCCAGTTCTTCAGACTGGCCGGGATGCCCTGCACGAGCACACTCTGGCCGCCGAAGGCCTCGATCGTGAAGCCCATCAATTCGAGTTGTTCGTCGTGCGCTTGCCATGCCTGGACTTGGCCGGGAGTCAATTCGAGGTGTGCCGGGAACAGCAGTTGCTGCGTTGGCACTCGTAACTGCTTGCCGCCGTCCAGCGCTTCCTTGGCCTCGTTGTAGAGGATCCGCTCGTGACTGTTGTGCTGGTCGATCAGCACGAGTCCGCCACGAATCTGGGTGACGATGTAGGTGCGATGCAGTTGCCAGAAGGGAGCGGAATGGAGCGTGCTGTCGTCGGTAGCGGCGAACTCCTGACCCGGAAGCGGGGCACTCGAGGCGTCCTCCGAAGGCCGGAGCGCCGCGGCTCCGAAAAGCTCTCCCTGGCCCTGCGGAACTCCCTTGTATTCGTAGCCGGCCGAGGCGCCGCGTTGGAAATAGGCACGCAGATCGTCGGGCTCGGATCCATCGGCAGGCAGGGCCGGCGGCTCCTGACCCGATTCTTGAATCCAGGGCCGCAGGTCCTCCGCCGCACGCAGGCTGAGTCCCTCCTGGAGCGAATTCTTCAGAAGTCCGAAAATCTCTCGCTCCAGCAGCAGGCGGACCTCGGTCTTGGCTGGATGTACATTGACATCCACTTCCCCTCCCGGCACCTGCAGGAAGGCGATCACGACCGGGTGCCGGCCCGCCGGGATGACTTCGCGGTAGGCCTGGACGATCGCCTGGGAAAGGGCACGATTTTCGACCGGCCGCCGGTTGATGAAGATGTATTGCTGCTCGCGATTGCCGCGGGTCCAGGTGGGGCGTGAGGCCAGCCCACCCAGGCTGAAGCCACCCTTTTCCGTCTCGAAGCGGGCCAGATGGTCGACGACCGAGCCGCCCAGCAGATCCCGGGCGCGATCGGTCAACGAGGTGGCCGGACGCAGGTCCAGAGCTACATCCCGGTCGGTCTTGACCAGCCAGCGGACATCCTGATGCGCCAGGGCCAGCTGGGTCAGCAGCTTCATCACCGCACGCTTTTCGGCCTGGGGTGTCTTCATGTACTTGCGACGCGCCGGAGTGTTGTAGAAAAGATCCGAGACGGTCACCGTGGTGCCGTGATTGCGCGGAGCCGGCTCACGACGAATGATCTCGCCGCCTTCGATCTCGATCATCGAACCGAGATCCAGGTCGGCGATCCGACTGACGCATTTGACCCGGCTGACCGAAGCGATCGAAGCCAGGGCCTCGCCACGGAATCCGAAACTGCCGACCTGCAGAATGTCCGCCGCCGAGGCGATCTTGCTCGTGGCGTGCCGTTCGAATGCCAACGGAAGGTCATGCTCTGAAATGCCGTGACCGTCGTCCTCCACGCTGAGTGCCGTCAGGCCTCCGTCGGTGAGGGAGATCGTGAGTTTGCGCGCGCCGGCGTCCAACGCGTTCTCGACCAGTTCCTTGATGATCGAGGCGGGGCGCTCGATCACCTCGCCAGCGGCGATGCGGTCGATGGTCGCGTTGTCCAGGACGCGGATTCTTTGGGGTGCTCTTTCCGGACTGCTGGCCATGCGTTCGGTATTTCCCATCTTCGGCTGCGGCGAAACGTTTCGGGGCTCGGATCAGGAAGGGTACGCAGGGTGCGTCAAGCCGTCAACCGGCAGAGTCGCTGATCGCGGTATTCCCACAAAAACCGGTGGATAACGTGTGGAAAGAGGTGCCGCCCCGGACGGCGAGTCAACGCAGGGAGTCGATGAGTGCGCTCAGCAACTCGCGAGCCGTATCTCCGCCCCCGGGATAGACACGAGTTGCGGTCTCCAACTTCAGTTCGGGCACGCCCGCCAATTCCAGCAGCAGTTCTCCGACGCGATGTTTCAGGCGCGGCAGGGACTGGATGTCCTCGGGAACGAGAATCAGGATGGTGCCGTCTGCCAGGCAACCGACAAAATCACTGCTGCGCAACCGCAGGCTCAGATCCTGGGTCAATGAAGGAACTCGCGATGCCGCGATCTGATCGGCAGGAAGGCGGATGGCCGCCAAACCGACCATGTTGTGGTAGCGGTCGCAGCGATCCATTTCGCGTTTGACGATCTGCTCGAAACTCTCGTCGCGTAGCGGGGATGCCACCGCTTCGGTCTCCGGTAGAACCGTCGAATCGGGCGGGATTTCCTTCGGTTCGGAAATCAATTCGACGCTCGGGGGCACGGCGGTAAAAAGAGGCGAGAGCCGTTGTGCAAAAGTCGCATCGAGCTCGGTAAATGATTTCCCGTCAGTCAGGTGCAGGCGTCTCTTGTCAAAAAGCACCAACCCGGGCAGGGCTTGCCCCGCTCGCAGAGGTACGGCCAGCAGGCTGCGCGGATGCCCCAACTGCGGATCATGGACCACGGTGACGATCGTGGCACGGTGGCCCGGTTCGACCGCGCGTTCCAACAACTCTCGCGCCGCCGACAACAGGGTTCCGGCCGGCGCCGCTTCCTCCAGTTGCCGATCGGTGTCGGCCGTCAGTAGAAACGCACGCTGTGCCCCGGTCAAGTCGCGGGCTGCCTGCAGAATCCGGTCGTCGCCGCCCGGAACGCCGGAATGTGCAACACCGGCCAGTTCGCTGAGGGCTTCGGACAAGGAATTCAACCGGTCGACCTCGTCCCGCAATCGGTGGCGCTCCAGCAAACCCGTCAGGTGCTTGTTCAGCAAGTAGAGAATCTCACCGGCGACCTGGTGGTACCGGTGTGCCGCCGCCGGGGTCGAAAACCGACTGGTCAATACCGCTCGGACCGGCGAACGACCGATCGGCAGGTGAAATACCGTTGATCCGGCAACATCCCGGTCCCGTTGCTCGTCCGGAGTCTGGACACGCGGCTCACCACGGGCCAGGATTTCCTCGACTCCGTTGCCGTCCGCGGAGGGGTAGTCGATCGCTTCGGTGTCGATCGCGACCATCTCGCCGTCCCGGGTCGGTAGCGTCAGGCGGATCGCATCGGCGTGACTGACGCGCCCGATGTCCTCGAGCCAGATGTGCAGTACCTCGGCCAGTTCCGCCCCCTCATCCTGGGCCAGGGCAAAGTTCTCGTCCAACTCGCGAAATGCGGCTCCGTTGACGATTCCCTGCAGGCGCTCGAACCGGTCGAGAATCATCGCGAACCGGTGACTCAGGCTGTCCAGGATATCGAGGGCCTCGTCCGCCAGGGGTGCTTCTCCGACGTCACAGGAGACATTCAATACGCCGAGCAATACTCCCTCCCACACCAAGGGACAACTGATCGCGCTCTGCAGGGAACTGCGATCGCGGCGCTCGTTGCGCTCCTGGTCCTGACGAATCCAGGTTGCCTCGCGGGACTGCGCGACGCGCCCGGCGATCCCCTCGCCCAGGCGGACTCGCGTTCGATGCAGTGTGTGCTGGCTCAGCCCGTAGGCGAATCCGAGATACAACTCCTCCGAGGCCGGGTCGAAGAGCAGGACCGAACCACTGCTGGCCCCGGTCGCGCGGGTTGCCAGACCGAGCAGCCAGCGCAACAGGGATTCCCCGTCCAGGGCCTCCTCGATGCGACTGAGGGTGCGGTGGATCGCAGCGGTTTCCTGCTCGAGATTCTCAACCGTGGGCGGTGGCGGCGGGGACCACGTCGCAGCGGGTTCATGAGCGATCAATTCCAAACCTGACAACCAGGCGGGAAACGACTCGGCAGCCACCGTCTCCAGACCGAAATCGGGTGCGGCATCGATCACCGGGGCGGTGAAGGAATCGCGCGGCGGGTGTACCAGGTAGGAAGCTTCTCCCTCCTGCAGATCGTCCAGTGTGGCCAGCACGGGAATGCCCAGGATCGGCGCCAGTTGCGCGCCGACCGAATCACCTTCACTGTCGATGATCGCCGCAATCCGTACGTTGCGCCGGGCAGAGAGGTCCGCCAGCAGGGCGAGTTGCTCTTCACCCGGTCGTACGAGTACTACGGTCCATAAAGGATTTTCAGGCATGGTTCTCCCGGCTGCGGGCCGTGGAATCCCCTCGATTCCGGTTCTTCCTGGTTTTCGGCCGGTCGGGATCCCCCCTGAAACATAAAAATCAGTGGCCTGAGCCGCCCGTCAATTGTTGTTTGATCCGGGCGAGCCACAAGAAAGCGTCCATCGGGCTGATTTTCTCCAGATCCATGTCCCGCAACGCGTCCAGCGCATCGCGCTCCTGCTCCGAGAACAGACTCAGCTGGGCAGGTACCCCCAGTGACGCCGGGCTGTCCTGGGCTGCAAACGAGGCTCCGCCCGGGGCCCGCGGCCGACGAGCGGCCAGGTCTCTTCGATCGCCCTCGCTGAGCGACGACAGAATCTCCTCGGACCTTCTCAGCACCGGTTCGGGCAATCCGGCCAGGCGCGCGACGTGAATCCCGTAACTCTTGTCGCTGCGGCCCGGACCGACGGCGTGCAGGAAGATGATCTTGCCTTCCCATTCCTTGACCTCGAGCTGCAGATTCACCAGGCCCGGCAGTTCGCTTTCCAACTCGGTCAGTTCATGGTAGTGCGTGGCGAAGATCGAACGTGGGCGCGGTCCCTGCGGATGGTTCAGGAACTCGGTGATGCCCCAGGCCAGGGACAGCCCATCGTACGTCGAGGTACCCCGCCCGATCTCGTCCAGGATCACCAGGCTGCGTGCGGTCATCTGATGCAGGATGTGCGCTGTCTCGCTCATCTCCATATAGAAAGTGGACTCGCCGCGCGCCAGATTGTCACTGGCGCCGACCCGCGTAAAAATTCGGTCGGTGATCCCGATGCGCGCGGCTTCGGCCGGCACGAATCCGCCGGTTTGCGCCATCAGCGCGATCAGCGCGACTTGCCGGAGGTAGGTCGACTTGCCGCCCATGTTCGGACCGGTCAGCAGCAGGATCTGCCGGTCGCCGGAATTCAGCAGGGTGTCGTTGGCGATGAAGTCGCCCTCGAGCAGATTCTCGACCACCGGGTGGCGTCCGCCGCGGATCGACAGCTCGAGCGAATCATCGCACACCGGGCGACAATATTCGTTGCGCTCGGCGACCTCGGCGAATCCGCACATCAAGTCGATGAGCGCGATGTTCCGGGCGGCCTCGTGAATGGGTCCCAACATCGGTTGGACCGAGGTGACGAGGTCGGAAAAAAGCTGCTCTTCGAGCGAGGATGCCTTTTCCTCGGCTTCGAGGATCGTGGACTCGGCCTCCTTGAGTTCCTCGGTGTGGAAGCGGCTCGAGTTGACCAGTGTCTGCTTCTGTACGAAGTGGTCGGGGACCCGGTCCAGATGCTTGCGCGTCACGTCGAAGTAGTAACCGAAAACCCGATTGAATCCGACCTTCAGTGTCGGGATCCCCGTGGCCTCCCGCTCCTTCGCCTGCAGGCCGGCAAGGAATCCCTTGCTGTCGCTCTGGATACTGCGGTAACGATCGAGATCCGCACTGACACCGGATTGGATGTAGCCTTCCTTGCGCGTCGAAGCCGGAGCGTCCTCGGCCAGATTCGTCAACAGCCGGTCGGAAAGGGCGGAAAGGTCCTCGATTCCTTCGGCCCATTCGGCCACCGGGTGGGTCGAATCGAGTGTCTCGGCGGCGGCCCGCTGCACCTGGCGAACCGCGGCCAGGGCGACTCCCAACTGCCGTAGCGCGGCAGGTCCGATCCGTCCGGTCGCCGCCCGGGTCGCCAGACGTTCGAGGTCGCTCATCCCGACGAGGATCTGCCGCAACCGGTCGCGTGCCGCCCGATTCTCCAGCAGGCCCGCGATTCCGCCATGCCAGCGCTCCAGGGTTGCCGGGTCGGTCAGTGCCTCGGCCAGTCGGCGGGCCAACAGCCGGCGTCCCATGGCCGTTTGCGTGCCGTCGATGTGGTGGATCAGGGTACCTTCGCCCCGCTCCCCGCGAAAGGTCCGGAAGATTTCGAGATTGCGCAGCGTTTCTTCATCCAACACCAGGCGATCGGAACGATCGGCGAATCGCAGGGTGTTGACCTGTTCCGGGCGTCCCAGGGTCAGGGTCTGGAGATAGCGCAACAGGGCACCGGCGGCGGTCGCAGCCGCGAAACGATCCGCCTGCTCCAGCCCGAAGGCGGCCAGGTTGGCCAACTGGAAGTGATCGAGGAGTGTCTGACGGGCGAATGAGGGATGGAACCAGGCGGCATTGACCTGATTGATCACCACGCCCGGGAGCGTGGCGCGCAGCGAGTGGATCTCTTCGACGGAGGTATCCTCGGACAGGATCGCCTCCCGTACCGGATGGCGCAGGCAGAGGCTCGCCAAGGTCGAATGCTCGAGGCCGCAGCGGAACTCGCCGGTCGAAGCATCCAGCAAAGCCCAGCCGCTGGGGCCTTCGCGGGTCGGGATCCAGGCCACACAGAAATGCCCGTTTTCGTCTTCGAGCAACTCGTCACTGGTGACCGTACCCGGGCTGAGAATTTCGACGACCTCGCGCTGCACGAGTCCCTTGGCCAGTGCCGGGTCCTCCACCTGCTCGCAAATCGCTACCGTCAATCCGGCCTTCAGCAATCGTTGCAGATAGGTGTCCAGTGCATGGTAGGGGACGCCGGCCAGGGGCACCGGGTGTTCGCTCTTGGAATCACGGCTGGTGAGTGTGACGCCCGCCACCCGGGCCATGGTTTGCGCGTCCTCGAAGAACGTCTCGTAGAAGTCCCCCATCCTCGACAACAGGAGGCAATCCGGATACTGCGCCTTGATCTCGAGATACTGTTCCAGCATCGGCGTCAGTTTGGCGCCGTCCGCGCTGGTCTTCTTCCGGGACTCTTTCCGCGGTGACTTCACGTGCCCCCCGTCAGTTCGCCAGGTCGGTCACGATGACCTCGATGCCCAGGGAGCGCTGCAGTCGTTTCGCTTCTGTTTGTGCCCGTGCGGGATTCACGAATGACCCGGCGCGAATCTTGTACAGGGTTTGTGCCCGATCGTCCCGGACGGTCTCGATGCGCAGATCCTCGATCTGATTCTCGTACCGGTCCAGAAATTCCAGAGCCAGGCCGCGGTCACTGAAGGCGCCCAGCTGGAGACTGAAACGGCCGGTGCGATCCTCCGTACGAGCTACCACCGAATCGACCGGAGCCGTATGCTCGACCGCGCGGGCCGCCAGTTCTTCCTGTTCCAGGCGCAGGATGCGACGGATCCGCAGCAAGGCCAGGCTGCCGGGATGATTCTCCTCGAGGTCGGCCAGGAGGCCATCAGCACGTTGGTGCTCGCCGGTCCGGCGCAGTGCCTGCCACAATCCGGCACCGAGTTCGGTCGTGCCGGCACCGGGTTCGCGATCCACAGCCGACTCGAAGTACCTCAGAGCCAGCGTGGGGTCATTCTGTTGCAGTCCGATCTCGCCCAGCAATCCCCGGCCGGCGACGAACGCGGGATCATCCGGCCGAATCGAGGCAAGCATCTCCCGGGCTCCCTGCAGGTCGCCGAGAGCCCGGCTGGCGCGGCCGGCGAGCAGGTACACTTCGCCGGGCAGGTCGCCCTCCTGCCGCATCAACAACTGCCGCGTCGTGTGCAGCGCATTCCCGTTGTCACCCCGTGCGGCAGCCAGGCGAGCGATCTCGAGTCCGAGCCGAACCTGGACCGCGGCAGGGATGTTGTCGGCGGTGAAAGCTTTCTCCAGGACCTCGAGCGCACGGTCAGGATCTTTCTGGAACCGGGCTTGCCAGAGTTCCGCTTCGGCGGGGCGCGCGCCATCCTCGGATCCGGCAAATCGATCGGCAGCCGCAGAATAGTCCGCGGCCGCGAAAGGTTCTTCCACGACTTCGAGCGTGGCGTTCGCAGAGGTCGCCCAGGCCAGGCAGACGATCGCGACAATGACTTCCCGCATGCGCATCAGAGGTCCTCTCCCTCGGCGGCCAATCGGGCGACATAACTATCGAAGGCGCCGCATTCGGGGCAGAACCAGCGCATACGATCACTCTCCTGCTGACAGGAGTCGCAAATATAGCGCGTGTGCCGGTGGGGTGTGCCCAACTGCTTCCAGACTCGCCGAGCATCGGATTCGCCGGCCTCGGCAAAAAGCAACTTCAGCAGAGGCGCCGCCAGATCCGGGGTCAGGTCGGAGTCGGTCGAGCGGCTTTCGATCAATCTCAGGGTTTCGGTTCGGCGCCCCAGCTTTTCGTACAACAGTGCCAGATCGATCACCAGCGAAGGCGGTGCATTCACGGCTCGGCAAGCATTCTCCAGGAGTGGAATCGTGCGTGCGTACTGCCCCGATTCGAGCAGGACTCGTTGCAGATAGGGCATCAGCACCGCCAGTTCGCGCGGGCTGTCCAGCAGGCGCTCCGCTCCGAGTGCGAGAGCCTGCGCGGCATCCCCCTGTACCGCGGCAGCCAGAGCACGAACCAGCGCCGAACGGGTTTTCGCGGCCGGGTACCCCTGCACGTCCTTCAGCCGCGGGGTCATCCCGGACTCATCACCGTCCAAAGCGTGCCCGAGCGAACGGTCCAGTTGGTAGGCGATGTATGCGGCTTCCAGTTCCGGCCGATCCCGTTCGGGAACCCGCTTCAGCGAGCGTTTCAGCGAGCGGGCGGCCTCGGGATGGTCTTCCTGTCCGTGATACTGACGAAAGCGTGCCCACCAGTACCGGGCGCGTCCGGCGGCTTCGGAAGCTACCGTTTCCAGGGTCGCCGCAGCATCCTGCCAGCGCTGGAGCGCAAGAAGGTCCTCGGCCAGGGCCAGGCCCACGTCCACGCGCCGTGAACGAGGCAGGTCCGGGCGTACCGTCATGCCGCGATGCAGGACCGCTGCGCGCTCGGCATCTCCCCGCAGCCGCAGCAGGTCGCCCAGGTGCAGGAACGGTTCCACCGAATCGGGGGCCTGGCGTACGGCCTGGCGCAGAAAGGATTCGGCGCGCTCGAAATCACCGGCCAGCCAGGCTTCGAGACCCCGCGGATAGGGGTTCGGCTCTTCCGCCTCCCGGCGGCCGAATGCCAGCCACAATCCCCAGGCGGCACCGGCTACCACCACGGCTCCCACCACCCACGGCAGTAGACTACTGATCATCGCCGACCTCTTCATCGTGCGGCGGGACCGCAGGAGGTGTGTCCGCCAGCGGCAGGGTCCGCAGTTCAGCGATCTCGGTATCGCGTTGCTGGAGGGTCTTCTTCAGCCGCCGGATGTCCAGTCGGAAGCGAACCTCCCGGAAAGCGGCGATGATGAAGCTCAAGGCGAAGCCGGTGACAGCGGAGATCAGGACCACCCAGAGAACCGAAACGGCGAGGTACTGCCATTGGAAGAACTGGATGTCCACAACGCGATCGGAATTCTGGACGGCAAATGCGACCAATACGATCACGAAAAACAGAAAGAGAATGCCCCTGAGAATCCACACGGTGATCCCGCTTCCTTCTTGCCGCGTCCTTCGCGGCAGGGTGTGGTGTTCGTGGATCGCGCCGGCTATTCTGCCGACGGCTCCCCCAGAAAAGTCGTGTTGCTGTGTCCCGTGATGCGCACGCGCAAGGCATCACCCTGCTCGATCTGCGCACCGGCAACCACCACCTTGCGATTGTTCGCCGTGCGCAGTCGCCAGGCGCCTGCCGGCTTGCGCGCCGGAGTCTCCGCAACCGCTGTCCAGGTCTGGCCATGCAGAGCGGCAGCCTCTTCCTCCCAGATCTCCTCCTGCAAAGCATTGAGGCGGGCCAGACGCTCCTTCTTCTCCGCCAACGGCACATCGTCCCGGAGTTTGGCGGCCGGGACCCCGGGCCGCTCCGAATATTTGAAAGAGAAGATCTGATCATATTTCACAGCCCGAAGGATCTCAAGCGTATCCTCGAACTCCGCATTCGTTTCGCCGGGAAAACCGACGATGAAATCCGAGCTGAAGGTCACTTCCGGGATCACCTTCCGCGCGTACTCGGCCATGCGCAGGTAATCCTCACTCGTGTAGAGGCGTTTCATGCGTTTCAGGACGCGGTCGTTTCCGCTTTGGATCGGAATGTGCAGCCAGGGGCAAACCGTGTCCAGAGTTCCGATGACATCCATCAGGTGAGGGTGCATGTCCCGCGGATGTCCGGTCAGAAAGCGAATCCGCTCGAGTCCAGGTTGCTCGGCAACCACCTGCAACAGGGCGGCAAAGTCCATCTGCCCGTTCCAGTTGTAGGCAGTGACGTTCTGGCCCAGAAGAGTGACTTCACGTCCTCCGGCGGCCACGATCGTTCGAATTTCCTGCGCGATCGTCTCCGGATCCTTTTCGCGCTGAGGCCCGCGAGTCGAAGGAACGATGCAATAGGTACACTTGTAGTCGCAGCCCTTGTGAATGGTCACAAGGTGGCTGTTGTTCGTCGGATAGAGCGCCGGCGGCGCCACATAGTGGGCCTCGTCCCGATGGCCGACCACGGCATGCGGTCGGCGTCCCTGCGATGCGAGGACCTGTTGCAGCACCCCGGGCAGGGTCTCATAGTTGTCGACGCCGACGACGATGTCGACACCAGAGGGGCCCTTGCGAAGGCGGTCCCCCAGACGCTCGGCCATGCATCCGCAAATGCCGATCACCGGTTGTTCCCGGCCGGCGTCGCGGCGGCGGTGGCGAATCTCCCCCACGCGACTGAAAATCTTCTGTTCGGCGAGGTCCCGCACGCTGCAGGTGTTCAGCAGGATCACGTCCGCTTCGAGTTCGTCGCGGGATTGGGAAAAACCGGCCGGCGCGAGGATTCCCTCGATCGCCTGACTATCGTAGACGTTCATCTGGCAACCGTAGGTTTCGACCAATACGCTCGGGGTCCCCGGAACGGTTTCGGCCGCGGGGCGCGGCGCCAGTTCGGAATGGAAATCAGCCACTTCAGTCTCCTGCCATGGAGGTTTCGAGCCTCCCGTCCTGAAAACCCGCGATGCGTACCGACACGACCGTACCGGCCTCAAGATCCCGGCCCGGAACCAGCACCGAGACATAGTTGTCTGTCGTCGCTTCCCTCCAGCCCGCGCGATCACTTGCCGATTCGACGACCACCTCGTGCTTCGCACCGATCATTGCCTCGGCGAATTCATGTTGCTTGGCCGCTGCCAATTCCCGCAGGATCGCGCCACGGCGGGAGATCGTTTCCGGATGAACGGCGCCTTCCAACGTGGCTGCGACGGTTCCCGGTCGCGGAGAGAAGCGGAAGACGTGCAGATAGCTGAACGGCAACTCGGCCACCATGCGGCGCGTCTCCTCGAATTCGGCATCGGTCTCTCCGGGGAAGCCGACGATGATGTCGGCACCGATTCCGAAGGCCGGAGCCGCGGCCGCAGCGTCCTGGATCGCTTGCCAGGCGCGGTCGGAACGGTAGGGACGACGCATCCGCTTCAGTACCGTTGAACTGCCGCTCTGCAGGGAAATGTGCAGGTGCGGTCGCAGGTTCCGCTTTTCGGCGAAAAGTTGCAGCAACTCGGGCGTAACCTCGTTCGGGTGGATGCTGCTCAGGCGGATGCGCAACTCCGGGAAGCGGTCGAGACAGCGGTCCAGCAGTTCGGGCAGCGACGTGCGAGGCTCCAGATCGCGGCCATAGCCTCCGAGGTGTACCCCGGACAGGATCGTCTCGGGGAAACCGGCATCCACCAGGCGGGCCAACTGTTCCATGGTATCATCGACCGGGCGTGAGCGGCCCGGGCCGCGAGCCTGCCAGATCAGGCAGTAGGTACAGCGCAGGTCACATCCGTCCTGGATCTTGACGAAAGCGCGACTGCGCCCGGAGAATGATTCGACCACCGGCGAGTCGAACACGACGTCCTTCTCGAAGGCCTCGACGGCCATCAGTGGAGCCTCTGCGGCCAGCAGCTGCGGAAGCCAGGTGGCTACGTTTTCCTTCGCCGTGTTCCCGATCACACCGTCGATTTCCTGGACACCGGCCAAAGCTTCGGGTTGGGTCTGCGCATAGCACCCGGCTACCACGACCCGGGCCGTCGGATGGCGTCGCTTGACTTGCCTCGCCAGTCGGCGGCATTCCTGGTCGGCCTTGCTCGTTACCGTGCAGGAATTCAGGATGTACACGTCGGCGGCCTCCTGCCAGTCGACGACATCAATTGGCATCTGCCGGGCCATCGCCACCTTGATTCCTTCGGTGTCGACCTGATTCAGGCGGCACCCCAGAGTCCAGAACGCGACGCGCAGGCTCGGAGTGCGGGCATCCGGATTCGCGGATTTCGGCAACGGTTCCAGGTTTTGCAGAATTTCAGACAAGAGGCGACTCCCGTTCAGCGGGCAGGGTACAAAGCACAGGGGCGGAGGGTAAAACCCCCGCCCCTCTCACAGGCGGTGCCTGCAATGTGTCGTCCGTTTCCGGACCGCGCGAGCGGGCTAGTACTCGCCCGTCTCGCTGGCGTAGTCGTCGTCCGAAGACTCGTTGGAGTCCTCGCCACGCTCTGCTGCCTCGGCAGCGGCCGCTTCCTCGGCAGCCACGACATCCTCGAGCCGCGGATGGTCCTCGATGAACTTCTCGGTGACCTCGTCATCGTAATCCTTCAACCGCTCGGCGATCGAAAGCACGATGCGACGATTCTCGACATCCATCTTGATGACCTTCAACTCGGCCTCTTCGCCCTCTCGGAAATAGTACTGGGGCTTGTCCAGCTTCGGGATACCGAGGTGTCCCAGCGGTACGAAGCCCTCCAGATCCGAGCCCATGTCCACGATCACGCCGTGATCGAGCATGCGGGTGATGGTGCCATCCAATTGATGTCCGACCGGGTAGTCCTCGGCCAGCGTCGGCCAGGGGTTCTCGTGCAGCTGCTTGATGCCCAGGCTGATCCGGCGCTTGTTCGTGTCGATGTCCAGGATCTGAACGTTGACACTGTCGCCCCGCTTCAGGATTTCCTTCGGATGACGGACACGCTTGGTCCAACTCATGTCCGAGATGTGGACCAGTCCGTCGATGCCCTCTTCGACCTCGACGAACGCGCCGAAATCGGTCAGGTTGCGGACCTTGCCCTCGATCTCCGAACCGACCGGGTAGCGTTCGATCAGGGTCAACCAGGGATCGGCCTCGCACTGCTTCAGACCCAGGCTGATCTTCTCGTTGTCCTTGTCGATCTTCAGGACCATGACATCGACCTCGTCGCCGATGCTGACGACCTTGGACGGATGCTTGATGTGGCGGGTCCAGCTCATCTCGCTGATGTGGATCAGACCCTCGACACCCTTCTCCAGCTCGACGAAAGCACCGTAGTTCGTGATGCTTACGACGCGACCGCGAACGATGCTCTCTTCGGGGTACTTGCCCTCGACATCATCCCAGGGATATGCCTGCAGTTGCTTCAGACCGAGGCTGATGCGCTCACGCACTTCCTCGAAGTCCAGCACCTTGACCTCGATCTCCTGACCGATGGCCACGACCTCGCTCGGGTGCGAAACGCGGCCCCAGCTCAGGTCGGTGATGTGCAGCAGGCCGTCGATGCCGCCCAGGTCGACAAAGGCGCCGAAGTCGGTGATGTTCTTGACGACACCGGTCCGGACCTGCCCCTTCTCGAGCTCGGAGATCAGTGCGCGCTTCTTCTCCTCACGCTCCGCCTCGAGCACGATGCGCCGCGAAACGACGACGTTCCGGCGACGCTTGTTCTTCTTGATGATCCGGCACTGGATTTCTTCGCCGATCATATCTTCCAGGTTCGGAACCTGGCGCAGGGCAACCTGGCTGCCGGGCAGGAAGGTATCCACGCCCCACAGTTTGACCACCAGACCGCCCTTGATGCGGCGGTCGACGATTCCGGCCACGACATCGCCCGTCTCGTGGGCGACCTTGATCTTGTCCCAGACCTTCAGGAAATCCGCGCGCTCCTTCGACAGTACGACCAGGCCATCCTGGTTCTCCAGCTTCTCCAGGAATACCTCGAAGGTATCGCCGGACTGGACCTGCGTCTCACCGAACTCGTCGATGTTGATGACGCCCTCGCTCTTGAAGCCGATGTTCAGCAGAACTTCGTTGTCGCGCACCTCGATGACGGTACCGTTGAGGATCTGGCCCTCCTGGATATCGGTCAGGGTCTCTTCGTACTGGTTGATCAACGAGAGCATCTCGTCGTAACCCAGATCCATGACATCGCCCTCGTCTTCGAGGAAGTCGAGGTTGACGATGCTGGCCGGATCGTACTCGGCGCTGAGTTTCGGCTCGGGCGGGGTCGGGAGCACCTCGGCCGCGGCGCCGCGCTCATCCTCGTCTTCGTCGTCGCGACGGCGCGGAGCGGGTTTCGTCTCGGCCTTCGGGGCTTCAGTCTGGGGCGGGACCGCGGGGTTTTCTCTGCGGACTTCCTCGGAATCGGAATTGGGGTTGGTGGTCATGAACGGTTGCCTCCTAGTGTCAGATGAATGAACGCCGAGGGGCGACAAGGCGTACCCATACACCTCGCCGTCCCTGGCAGTCGCCTAAAATAGTCGGGGTCAACGGAAATTGCAAGTGCCGCAGGGCTGGAAATCGCCTGTCACGGACCAAATACGCGTTTTTGCCGGGACGCGAACTTGCGCAACTGAAGTTCGCCCGTCTTGCGTTCCCATTCCGTTTCCGGCATGCGGGCGAAGGACCGGGCCTGCAGTTCGACGAAGGCGGCCTCACACAGCTTGGCGATCCGCCGGCTGACTTCCTTGCGGTCGATGCGTTCGAGCAGGGCATCGACACCGTGCCAGCGCAGCAAGGGCCCATAACTGACTTCCAAAGGAGAAATCGTCGAGCCCAGCGGCTGCCGGCCATAACTGCCACGAATGAAGATCGGCTGGACCGGCGCCCGCGTGGCCTGGACCAGGATCCCCAGCCCATTGCGCACCGGCCCGGGATGTCCGATGGCTCGCCGCGTGCCTTCAGGGTAAAACTGGATACTGTTTCCGGCTTGCAGCGAAGATGTGGCCGCATCGAAGGCCGTCTTGTCATAGCCCTTGCGGCGAATCGGGATGACATCGAACCAGCGCAGGATTGCTCCCGCAGGCCAGGGCCGGAACAACTCTTCCTTGGCAATGGAGTTGACGCGGTAGCGAAGGAAGGTGGCCCCCACCAGCGGCGGATCCCAGTACGAGACGTGGTTGATGGCAGCAATGCATCCCCTGGGCATGGCCTGGCGACCACAATTGACATATTTCATCCCGTAGAATCGTGCCAGAGCCCCGAAAACGGCATAAGCGAGCCGATAGGAAAAGGGCATCTCGGCCTTCGACCGATCCAGATCGCGATCCACCGTCAAGTCGAGAGTCGGATTGACCAGGCAAGCATGAGCACAGGCGCGGTTCTGCTGGTCCAGACTCATGCCCGAACTGTCGATCACGATGGCATCGGGGGAAATCGTCAACGGGCTCGTTTCGCGGCTGCTGTCCATGCGGTCGCGCTCGGCCAGATCCGCCTGCAGATCCGCCGGGTCGACCTCCACTCCGCGCTGCTGATTCTGTTTGAACCGGCGGCGTGCGCGATCCTCGAGACTGGCTGTCAGGAAGATCTTGGCCGTTGCCAGCGGGAAGACCACGCTGCCGATGTCGCGCCCCTCCATGACGACACCGCCGTTTCGTCCCATCTGTTGTTGCCGGGCGACCATCTCGGCCCGTACCGCGGCGTGCGAACTGACTTCGGAAACCGCGGCATCCACTTCGGGACGACGGATCTGCGCGGATACATCGCCTCCGTTCCACAGGATCCTGGCTTCGCCCCGGGCGGGCTGGAATTCCAACCGGTTTGCCTCCAGCAGCGCGACCAGGGAAGATTCGCTGGACAGATCGGTCCCGGCATCCAGCGCAGCCCAGGTCAAGGCCCGGTACATGGCGCCGGTGTCGATATAGACCAGACCGTAGCGATCGGCCAGGTAACGCGCGGTGGTCGACTTGCCGGAACCGGCCGGTCCGTCCATGGCGATCACCGCATCCTTCGGCAGAACGGACGGGTCCAGATCACCATCCAGCAGTTCCGCCAGCGACGGGGTTGGATTCGTTTCCTGGCTCAAGCGAGGATCTCCTTCAGGGCGCGGATGCAGGTCTGGTTCTCTTCCGGCAGTCCGATGCTGATGCGCACCGCACCGGATCCCAATCCGAAGGCGTGCATCGGACGTACGATCACGCCGTGCTGCATCAGATCCTGGGTCAACTTTCCGGCGTCGCGATCGCAGCGTGCGAAAACGAAGTTCGTCTGGCTGGGCACGACCTGCAATCCCAGTTCGGCCAACTGCGTGGACATCCATTCCAGCTGTTCGCGGTTGCGCCGGGCGCGACCTTCGACCTCGTGCCAGTTCTCGAGGCAGGCAATGGCAGCCGCCTGGCTGAGCATGTTCACATTGAACGGCTCACGCGTCTTGTGCAGTTGTGCGACCAGGTCTTCGTGGGCAATCGCATAACCAAGCCGCAGGCCGGCCAGGGAGTGGATTTTGCTGAAGGTGCGCAGGAGCACGAGGTTCGGATGGTCCTTCATCAGGGGCAGGGCCTGCGGATAGTCCGCCGCCACGGCGTACTCGTAGTAGGCTTCGTCGACGGCCACGATCACGTTCCGCGGTACGCGCGCCAGGAAGGATTCGAATTCCTCGCGCGAGTTGTAGGTGCCCGTGGGGTTGTTCGGATTGCAGACGATGACCAGCTTGGTTTTCTCGTCGATGCGGTCGGCCATCGCCGGCAGATCGTGCTTGTCGTGCTCATCCAGAGGCACGGCGCGGCCGCATTCGAAGTGCACGCCGGCAGTCAGTGCGTAGACCAGGAAACTGTGTTCCGAGTAGACCACGTTCTCGCCCGGCGAAACGAGGGCCCGGATCAGCATATCGATGACCTCATTCGAGCCATTGCCGAAGATCAGATTCCCGGGCTGCACCTCCAGATGCTCGGCCAACCGATGGGTCAGGCGATAGCTGGCGGCATCGGGATAGCGATTGATCTGCTTCGCGGCCTGCGTGATGGCCTCGAGCACGGCGGGCAGGGGGCCCTCCGGGTTCTCGTTGCTGGCCAGTTTGATGACATGTTCCAGGCCCAGCTCGCGCTGCACCTCCTCGACCGGCTTGCCGGGAGTATAGGGGCGTGTACCGAGGATGCCGGGTCGAAAAAGCTTCTCGAAGTCCATGATTGCCTCCACGGAACGCCGTGCCGGAACTTCGGCGACGGCGGGTTCAGTTACCGCCTGCTGCCGAGCGGCGGAGCGAATCGATTTCCTGGTGCGTCAGGCGACGGAAGTCGCCCGGTCGTAGCAGTCCGAGTTCCACCGGTCCGATCTGCGTGCGATGAAGTCGAAGTACTTTCAGGCCGACAGCACTTACCATCCGGCGAATCTGCCG
>JANTGJ010000062.1 GCA_024762975.1 Candidatus Krumholzibacteriia bacterium | reverse complement strand
TCCCCCATTGCGGAAGCTTCTCGACTGCTGCCTCCCGTAGGAGTCTGGGCCGTATCTCAGTCCCAGTGTGGCCGGACACCCTCTCAGGCCGGCTACCCATCGTCGCCTTGGTAGGCCATTACCCCACCAACTAGCTAATGGGAGGCGGAACCATCCTTCAACGACAGCTTCAAAGAGAGGCCATCTTTCAACATCCAACCATGCGGAAGAATGTTCGTATGCGGTATTAGCAGATCGTTAGATCTGTTATCCCCCATTGAAGGGCAGGTTTTCCACCCGTTACTCACCCGTTCGCCACTGTACTTGCTCCCCGAAGGGAACTTTCTCGTTCGACTTGCATGCCTAATCCACGCCGCCAGTGTTCGTTCTGAGCCAGGATCAAACTCTCCGTTGTCAAAATATAACAACAGGATTTTTTCCTGTTCTTCGCAAAATAATCACTCATCCGATCAGTCCCCTCGAAGCACCGGCGTGAACCGGATTTTCGGGGTTCGTGACCTATGAGCTCGGAATTGCTCATTCGGGCCATCGCACGCTATTCTGTTGTCAAAGAACTGAACCGAGCAGTCGTTGCCGCTGGCCCCCACTCGCGGTGGGGAGAAGCAAGTTACTCAAGGGTTCGAAAGAAGTCAACCAAAAACTGACATTTTTTTCGAGGCCTGAGTCGAAGTCCGAAAACCGCTGAGCGGTACCGTTCTTCGGTCGCCGTCGGGGCCGCCAGTGCGTTCCCTCGGGCAACGGGGACGCAAGTTACACCGGGACTTCGCCCCTGTCAAAATTAAAAAACGAAAAACTCAAGTTTTTTTCAACGACCCAAATCCACATCCCGCTTGGACTTCGACCGGAGTTGTCCTACTGTAGCGGAAACCGGCATGAAAACCGGGAATGGATGCCCTGATCCGGGGTTTGCAGTGGAACGGGCGTCCACGGGCCCCGGACAACCTACCTGCTGGATTCGGAAGGACCTGGACCGCGCATGCGTCGTCTATTGGACATCACCCTCTCGCGCCGGACCGTCAAGACGATCCTGCTGTCGTTACTTGCTTTATTCCTGGCGGGAATGGCCGGGGTGTTTTTCGGCGTCGATTACCTTTCCCGGGACCTCCCCTCGCTGGATGCCCTGCAATCGATCGAGCCCTCGGTCAAGACGGTGATCTTCGCGGCCGACGGGGATACCCTCCGGGAATTCTATACCGAGAACCGAACCATCGTCCCGATCAACCGGATTCCCGTGCACCTGCAACAGGCCGTGGTTTCGATCGAGGATCGCCGATTCTATGACCACTATGGGATCGACCTGCGGCGCTTGATGGGAATCATCTGGATCAATCTGACGACCCGCAGCAGCGAGGGTGCCTCTACGATCACCCAGCAGGCGGCTCGCAACCTGTTCCCCAAACTGCTGCCCAGTCAGAAGCTGGTCACGCGGAAGTTCCGTGAGTGGATCGTGGCCGTGCAGATGGAGTCGATCTATACGAAAGACGAAATCCTGGCCATGTACCTGAACCAGATCTATCTGGGGAAGGGAACCTACGGCGTGCAGGCCGCGGCGCGGACATTCTTTGGCAAGGACGTCTGGGACCTGGGCATCGAAGAGACGACGATGCTGGCGGGAATGATCCAGCTACCGGAGCGGTACTCTCCCTTCAATCACCTGGATCGAGCCTACAAACGGCGCGCGACCGTACTTGAAACCATGGTCCAGGCCGGTCGTCTGACCCGCGCCGAGGCCGAAACGATCGGCCAGACCGAAGTACACCCCGTTCTCGGCTCCGGACCGGATGTCTCGAGCGGATTCGCGGCCTACTTCGTCGAAGAGGTCCGCAAACATCTCGAAAGCGAATACGGGGCAGAAATGCTCTATCGCGATGGACTGCGAGTCTGGACCACGCTGGTTCCCCGGTACCAGGTCTGGATGGAAGACGCGCTGGAGAAGCACCTGGTGGCCGAGGAGACCAAGCGCAAGTACGAAATGACGCGCGCGGTCTACGACAGCCTGACCGCCATCGGAGAGCGTCCGGAGAGCCTGGACTACCTGCAGGGGGCGGCGCTGCTCGAGGATGTCCGCACCGGGGCCATCCTGGGCATGGTCGGTGGGCGCTCTTTCGATGACTACAAATGGAACATGTCGACCCAGGCGACCCGGCAGCCGGGATCGATCTTCAAACCCCTGGTCTATCTTACCGCCCTGCAGCATGGCTATCAGGCCAGTTCAATCCTTGTGGATTCCCCGTTCATGATCGATACGGGAGTCAGTCTGTGGCGGCCGAAGAATTTCAGTGGACGCTTCCAGGGGCCGATGACATTGCGCTACGCGCTGAGCCGATCGGTCAACGCCCCGACCGCCAAACTCTATCTGGATTTCGGCCTGGCGCCGCTGCTGGAGAATGCTCGGATCCTCGGCTTCACCTCGAAGCTGCCGCGAGTTCCGTCGCTGTTCCTGGGCGCTGGAGAGGTCACGCTCAAGGAGGTCGTGGGCGCCTACAGTGTCTTCGCCAATCACGGCGTCGCCGTGCAACAGCACCTGATCACTCGTATCGAGAGTGCCGACGGCGAGGTGCTGTTCGAGAATCGCATCCAGCAGCGCGAGGCGCTTGATCCCGCCGAAGCCTATCTGATGACTGACCTGATGCATACGACTCTGGTCGAGGGAACCGGCCGCAGCGCACACTGGCGCGGTTTCACCAAGACCGGCGCCGGCAAGACCGGCACGACCAACGACAACACCAATGCCTGGTTCTGCGGCTTCACTCCCAGCTTCTGCGGAGGCGTATGGGTAGGGTTCGACAAGGCCAGCCCCATGGGCAGGGGGGCCACCGGCTCGAGGATGGCCCTGCCGATCTGGACCGGTTTCATGGGCAAGATCGCCGACGAGAAGGGAGAGGAGCCCTTCGTGCGCCCTCCCGGAATCCTGGAGCGGACGGTCTGCCTCGAAACGGGCATGCTGGCAACCAGCGGATGCGATTCGGTGAGGGTGGAAGTCTTTCTGCCGAGCAGCTATCCCCAGACCGTGTGCGACATCCACGGTGGACAATTGCACGATTTCCAGGGCGTGGACCGTGGTTTCCAGACACTGGACCAGGACGACGACGAATTCTAGCCGGCTGTTCATACTCTTGTGAGTGCCCGGGATTCCGATACAAAAAAGCCCCGCCTTGCAGCGGGGCTTTTTTGTTCGCGTTCGCCGGCCTACTCGATCCGGTCGAGAATCAGCGCCCGGGCGGGCACCTCCTCGTCACCGATCTTCAGGGCGCCCCGAATTCGATGAGCGGCGGATTCGGCCTCGTCCTTGCGCGCACAATGGATGCGCGCCAGGACATCGCCCTTGCTGATCCGGTCGCCGATCGCCGGCAGGAAGTCCACACCGGCGGTGAGATCCAGCGGATCCTCCACGCGTTTGCGCGCCGCCTTCATGTCGGCCAGCGACAGGCCCACCTGACGGCAGTTGATCGTCTGCAGAAAGCCGTCCTGCTGTGCCACCACCTCCAGGGCGAGCGGTGCGGTTTCCAAACCAAAGTCCTCGCGCTCCGGGTCCACCGTGCCCCCCTGCGCCTCGATCCAGATCAGGGCCCGGTCCAGTGCGCGTCCGGCATCCCAAACTTCGCGAACCCGTTCCAACGCAGAGGTCCGGTCGGGCCGCACCCCTGAAACCCGTACCATTTCCGCAACCAGGTCTTCCGTCAATTCGACCAGATCCCGGGGCGCCGTGCTTCGACCGCCCGCACGCAGGGCGGCCAGTGACTCGATCGTCTCGTTCGCGTGGCCGATCGCCCTTCCCAGCGGCTGGTCCATATCCGAAAACACGACGGACATCGAACGACCGTACATGCGTCCGATGGTTACGAGGTTGCGAGCCAGCTCCCGCGCCCGGTCCAGATCATCCATGAAGGCGCCCGATCCGGTCTTCAAGTCGATGACGATCGTGCGCGGGCCGGCGGCCAGTTTCTTCGACATGATCGAGGCCGTGATCAGGGGAACACAGTCGACCGTCGCGGTTACATCGCGCAGGGCGTAGATCCGCCCGTCGGCCGGGGCAATGGACCCGCTCTGCCCGATGATCGCGCAACCGACCCGATCGGTCAGGGCCAGGAACTCCTCATTGTCCATGTGGATGCGGTAGCCGGGAATTGCCTCCAACTTGTCCAGGGTGCCCCCGGTGTGCCCGAGGCCGCGTCCCGAGAGCATCGGCACCTTCAGACCGCACTCGGCCGCGAGCGGGGCCAGCAGGAGGCTTACCTTGTCCCCCACGCCCCCGGTGGAATGCTTGTCCGCGGTCGGTGCTCCCATTCCGGAAGTATCGAGTTGGTCGCCGGACTCGAGCATCGCTCCGGTCAGGGCCGCAGTTTCCTCATCGCACATGCCCCGGAACCAGATCGCCATCAGGAAGGCAGACATCTGGTACTCCGGGATCGTATTGTCCGTAAAACCGTCGACCGCGAATCGGATCTGCTGCTCGGTGAGCGGTCGCCCCTGCTTCTTGGCCTCGATGATGTCCAGGATATTCATGAATTGCCTTTCGAGGGTCGGAAGTCGCGGAAAGCCTCCGGCAACAGACCGGCGACGGTGGACTCGGTACAGGGGCCATCGGCACCCCGCTCGCCCGCAGTAATGACGAGCAGGTCCGGACCGAACTCCATCAACACCTGGCGACAGGCGCCACACGGCGGTGTGGGAGATTCACCGTCGGCACAGACGGCGATCGCCTCGAACTCGGTCTCTCCGTCGGTTACGGCCCGGAAAATCGCCGTCCGCTCGGCGCAATTGGACAAGCCGAAGCTGGCGTTCTCGACATTCGTGCCCAGGTAGACGGTACCGCTTCGCCCGAGCAACGCGGCGCCCACCCGGAACTGCGAGTAGGGCGAGTGACTGCGTTCGCGAACGCGGCACGCCGCTTCGATCAATTCACGATAGCGGGTCATACTTTCTCCTCATCGACGTCGAGTCGGGCCAGGAAGCTGATCCCCTTGGCCGGCGCCGGGGCACCGAAGTATTCGGCAACGGTGGCGGCCACATCCATGAAACCGTGCCGGACACCGATCGACCTTCCGGCCGTACCGGGGGCACGGTAGGCCAGCAGCGGCACGTGCTCGCGCGAGTGATCGGTGCTCGGAGTCGTGGGGTCGTTGCCATGGTCGGCGGTCAGCAGCACCAGGTCGCCGTCGCGCAGGCGTTCGAGGAATCCACCCAGCCAAACGTCGAACTCCTCCAGTCCGCGCTGCATCCCTTCCGGATCGTTGCGGTGCCCCCAGAGCATGTCGAAGTCCACCAGGTTCAATAGCACGAAGGTATCGGCATCGTTGTCGCCCAACTCGGCGTACAGCCGATCCAATTCCGCCATGCCGGCCGGATTGCTCTTGGACATGAACGACCGGTCGATACCGCAACCGGCGTAGAGGTCGTTGATCTTGCCGATCGCCATGACAGCGACCCCCTGTTGCTGCAGCCGGGGCAACAGCAGGCCCTCGGGTGGCTCGATCGAGTAGTCGTGCCGATCCGGAGTACGGACGTATCCACCACTGGGGCCGGTGAACGGTCGCGCGATGACCCGGCTGACCTGGTGCGGTGGAACGAGCATCCGGCGTGCGATCTCGCACACCCGGTAGAGTTCTTCCAGGGAACAGACCTCGTCATGTGCCGCGACCTGGAAGACACTGTCCGCCGAGGTATAGACGATGAGCTTCCCGGTTTCCCGGTGCTCGTCTCCCAGCTCGGCAATGATCGCCGTACCGCTGGCGGCCCGATTTCCCAACACCCCGTACCCGGTCAGCTTCGTGAATTCGTCCAGGACCTCGGGTGGAAAACCGTTCGGGTAGGTCGGGAACGGTTCACTGGTAACGAGGCCCATCAATTCCCAATGGCCCGTGGTCGAATCCTTGCCTGCGGAAATTTCCTCGAGACGGCCATGACAGGCCCGGGGGCGATCGACAGCCGGCACTCCCTGGATCCGGCTGAGATTGCCCAGTCCGAGACTCTGCAAGTGGGGCACCTGCAGCCCGCCGACATGGCGTGCCATATTGCCGAGGGTATCGCTTCCCACATCACCGTAACGATCCGCGTCCGGCGCTCCGCCCACACCCAGTCCGTCCAGGATGATCATCATTGCTGTAGACATCACGTATCTCCTTGCCTGATAAAAACGTGGCGGATATGGTAAGTCTCCGGTCCGGCAACCGTCAACTACCGCCGCAATTCCGGCACGGACCCGACCGGCAGCGTGCGACCCCGGAGTGATCATGAATCGCGATCTTTTCGACAACTCCCGGAGCGAGTCCAACGACTCCGGGCCCAGCATCCCCGGGCAGAAAAGGGAAGCTCGCCCTACCCCCCTGGCGGACCGGATGCGCCCGTCGACGATGGAGGAGGTCGTAGGCCAGGAGCACCTGCTCGGGCCCAGCGGTCCCCTGCGTCTTCTATTGGCAGCCGATTCGCTGCCGTCGCTGCTGCTTTGGGGACCGCCCGGCTGCGGCAAGACCACCCTGGCGCGCCTGGTCGCCGGCCACACCCGGTCGCGGTTTTTGGAGTACAGCGCCGTCGCCGTTGGATCGAAGGAACTGAAGGCCGTGATGGCCGAAGCGGGCAAACTGCGCAAGGCGACGGGTACCGGTACGATACTGTTCCTGGACGAGATCCACCGCTTCAACAAGGCCCAGCAGGACGCTCTCTTGCCTTGGGTCGAACGTGGCGATGTCACTTTGATTGGCGCCACGACGGAGAACCCGAGCTTCGAGATCAACAGTGCGCTGATCTCGCGAACGCGACTCTTCGTACTCGAACCCCTCAAGAGCAGCCACGTCCGCCGGTTGCTGGAGCGTTCCCTCGCCGACGAGCGCGGATTGGCCGGACAGGTGCTGCTTGCGGACGAAGCACTGGATGCGCTGGCGGACCTGAGCGAGGGAGACGCACGCGCTGCTTTGGGCCTGTTGGAGGCCTTGTGCTCGGCGGCCCTGGCCGACCCGGCAACCTTCCCGCCGGGTGTCGAGTTGAATGCCGACCAGGTCGCCGAGATCATCCAGCACCGCGCCGTGCGCTACGACAAGGACGGCGAAGAGCATTTCAACCTGATCAGTGCCCTGCACAAGAGCCTGCGCAACAGTGACGTGCAGGCTGCCCTGTACTGGCTGACCCGAATGCTCGAAGGCGGGGAGGATCCGCTGTACCTCGCCCGCCGCCTGGTGCGTTTCGCCAGTGAAGACGTCGGTCTGGCGGACCCGCACGCGTTGGCGCAGTCGCTGGCCGCGCGAGACGCCGTTCAGTTTCTCGGCCTGCCCGAAGGGGCCCTGGCGCTGGCGCAGAGTACCGTCTACCTGGCACTGGCGCCCAAGAGCAACGCCCTGTATCGTGCCTACGGTCGGACGCGACGGGAAATCGAACGGGGTTCGAATCCCCCGGTCCCGATGCAATTGCGCAATGCGCCGACACGACTGATGAAGGACGTGGGCTATGGTCAAGGCTATCGGTACGCCCACGACGAGCAGGACGGGATCAGCCGGATGAGCTGCCTGCCCGAGAGCCTGGCGGGAACGGAATACTACCGTCCCGGACGCCGGGGCTTCGAGCGCGAACTGACCGACCGCATGGACAAGATCAGGCGATGGCACGAACAACGACGTGGCGAACCCGAACACGGTGACGATGGAGGAAAAGGATGAAGCGGATCGGAGTGCTGACCGGCGGAGGCGATGCCGCAGGAATGAATGCGGCGGTACGGGCGGTTGTCAGAACCGCGTGGCACCATGGAACCGAGGTCGTGGGCATCAAGCGCGGTTGGCGAGGCCTGGCCGAGGGTGCCTTCGAAGTCATGAGCGCGGGATCGGTAAGCGGCATCCTGCATCGGGGCGGCACCATCCTGCGCACTTTCCGTTACCCGGAATTCGCGACAGACGAAGGAACGCACCCGGTGGCGATGACCCTCAAGGAGTTGAAACTCGACGGGATGGTCATCATCGGCGGAGACGGTTCGTTTCGCGGCGGCACCAAGCTCATGAAAGAATTCGGACTGCCCGTGGTCGGTGTCCCGGCCACGATCGACAACGACATACCCGGCACCGACATCAGTATCGGTTTCGACACCGCGCTGAATATCGCGATCGATGCGGTCGACAAGATCCGGGATACCGCGACCAGTCATGGCCGCATCTTCGTGATCGAGGTCATGGGGCGCGAGTATGGCCTGCTCGCCGCGCAGACCGGAATCGCCACCGGGGCCGAGGAAGTCCTGCTGCCCGAGATCCCCTTCGAGATCAATGATCTGTGCCGCCGCATCAGCGCCGGCTACGATCGCGGCAAGCAACATGCGATCATCATCGTGGCCGAAGGCGCCGGTAAGGCCTCGTATATCTCATTCGAGATCCAGGAGCGGCTCCAACGGGACGTGCGGATGGTGGTTCTCGGCCACATCCAGCGCGGAGGTTCCCCTTCGGGCTACGACCGCCTGCTGGCCTCGCATCTGGGACACGCCGCGACGGAGATGCTCTTCCGCGGGGAACACGGTCAGATGGTCGGACTGGTTGCGAACAAGCTGAAGACCAGCAGCCTGGAAAAGAAGGGCAAGGCACCTGCCGAAGCCGTGCTGCGCGATGCGGCGATGCAGCGCATTCTATCCTGAGGTTCCCTCCGCGGCGAAACGCGGGGCCTGTTTCAGCAGGTCCTGCGCGAGGGATCACCACTACCGCCGCGAATATCGCGGCGGATGCAACAGGTGATGCCCCGTCGTCCGTTGCCAGATATCGGCGGCCGACACGAGGGTGGCCTCATCGAAGAGCCGCCCGGTGAAGGTGATGCTGTACGGAGAATCCTCGTCGAGCATGCCGACCGGCAGGGTCACGCTGGGGTGGCCCGTAAGATTCGTGACCAGCAGGTCGTCCCCGGCAAAGGGCGGCCCGACGTACAGATCCACCGTTTTCATCCGCTCCGCCATTTCCGCAATCAGCAGCGTCCGCGCGCGTTCGGCCTGCACATAGGCCACTGCCGGAATGAAATGGGCGGCCCGGAACACGTTCGGCCAGGCGAAGCGTGTTTGCCGGACCAACTCGTCGTCCCGCCCACTGAGCGTCAATGGCTCGAATGCCGCGGCCGCTTCGACCGACAGTATGATCGCCAGCGGCTTGGTATCGAAAGTCAGCGGCTGCAGCGGCACCAGTTCCGCACCCAGGCGCCGCAAATCGGCCAGGGCCGCATCGTACAGAACGCCTTCGAGGATTTCTTCCGGTAGCGATCCTTCGGATGCTCCGGCATCGAGAACCGGACCCGGCAGGTATCCGATGCGCAGTCCGCGCAGATCCGCACGCGGTACATACGAGAAATCGGCGGGAATGACCGAGGGGTCACGGTCGTCGGGCCCTCGGATTGCGTCCAGGACCATGGCACAATCCTCGGCCGTGTGAGCCATCGGACCCAACTTGTCCATCGTCCAGCTGAGGGCCATCGCACCGGCGCGGCTGACACGTCCGAAGGTCGGGCGCAATCCGGTCAACCCGCATCGCGTCGACGGGGAAACGATCGACCCCCAGGTCTCGCTGCCGATCGCGAACGGCACCAGACCGGCGGCGACCGCCGAGGCCGGCCCCGCCGAAGATCCGCTGCTGCCTTCCTGCAGGTTCCAGGGATTGCGGGTCCGACCGTCGTACCACACATCGCCCCAGGCCAGCGCACCGAGAGACAACTTGGCAACGAGGACCGCTCCGGACTCCTGCAGGCGTCGCACCACGGTTGCGGTGGGAGTGAGTCTCTGATCCCGGTACGGAGTCGCGCCCCAGGTGGTTCGCGTACCTTCCACCGCCAACAGATCCTTCACACCAAATGGAATCCCATGCAGCGGCCCACGCCACCGACCGGCCCCGATCTCCAGGTCGGCCCGCCGGGCAGCGGCCAGGGCGTCCTCCTTCAGCAGACTGACGACGCACTCCAGCTCCGGTCCGTAGACCTGCAGTCGCTTCAGGAAAAGGCGCGTCAGCTCAACCGATGTCACCTCGCCGGATCGCAACAGCTGCCCCAACTCGCCGATCGAAGCGAAGGCCAGATCATTCAGGTCGGCAGGCCGCTTGCGCGATCCCGGGTCACTCCACTGTGCAGGCTTGCCGTCGGTGGGCGGCAACCAACCGACCGGCCACGGGCGGAGCACGGTCGCCGGCAGCACCTCGTTCGGCAGATCCAGCAACCGCAGGGCATACAGATCCTCCCGCTGCTCATCCAGATCCGCTTGCATCAGTTCCCGTTCGTTCTCATTGAAGTCCAATCCGAGAACGCCCTGTGCGGCATGGATATTCTCCCGCGACAGCGGTTGGTCGTGGGTGATCTCCTCGCCGCAACCGCCCAGGAAAAGGGGAAACAGGCAGAGCACCATGAGGAAAGAGCGCATCATCGGAGACTCCCGTCGCAGTAGGACTCGATTCAAGTTGAGCCGAACGTTGTGGACGGAGACAGGCTACCAAAGACGCCGCCGGCGGGGAACGGGAAATTGAAGCCTGTCGAACCGACAAAACGCGGGTCACTCCACCAGGGAGAGACCCGCGTTTTCGAAATCCGATTCAGGCTACGGACGACTACTGGGCTGCCGAGCCCTCGACGAAGGTATTGGCATACTTGAACCAGTTGATCTTCATCGTCCCGACCACATGACCGAGACCTTCGTGCTCGATCTTGCGCTGCTGGTACTCGTCCTCCAGGGACAGCACCGAGAAGGAGCCGATCAGCGGCAGATCCTTGGCCAGCAGAAGGTGCATCATCCACTCCGCACCGGGCGTCAGATCGACGATCTCCATCGAAGCCTCGGGGAATACGGCATACCAGGCATAGTCTTCAGGCGAAGGCTCCATCCGGGCCGAATCGCTCAGGTCGTGACGCGGCTGATAGACGAAGTGTTCGATCCCCGTCTGGATGGGACGCAGCGGATCGCCCTCTTCCTCGGGCAGGAAAGTCGAACGAGCTTCCTTGATCGCCTTGGTCTTCCAACCGATTTCCGGCAGGGGCGCACCCGGAGTCTCGAGGTCGATGGCACCGGCGCGCAGCAGGCGCGGCAACGTGACCGAGCTGGGGCGCGGAATACTGTCGGCCTCGACCACGCCATTGCGCTTGATGCGCTGGACGACGAGATGGGTCGGTTGCGGGCTGAAACTCTTGACGCAGCCCAGCAACGTACCCTCCAGATTCGGGTATTTGTGCTCGATGTCCTCATAGACCAGGAAATTGAGTTGATTGCCGGTGCGCACCATCGCGGCGTTCCCGCGGGCGAACTCGACTTCGGGCATATCGATCTCGAACAGGAAGCCGACGCTGAGCGTGTCGCCCTCCATGACCCGACGCATCGAATCATAGACGTACGGATCGACCTCTTCCTTTTCGCCGCAGCCGGTCAGACCCAGCATCGTCACAGCCAGCAAACCAATCACCAGAACCGAGTACCAGCGACGAGGAGAAGAAACACCGAACATTGACCAACCTCCCTGAGGGATTCCAGACATGCCTGAGATTGTCCTGCAGGTGGGACGCAAGACCCCTATGCTCAAAGTCACAAACCGACGAATGCGGATCATATTTCCCCACCCGACAGCCGTCAACCGTTGCCTACGACCCCATGAAATTGGGGTATGCGGGTAGAAAAAGCAAATGCATTCGGGAACATTCGGGAACCTATGCTCGGCGGCGGCAAAGCAGGGTACCGCATCAACCCCGGCCGCCGCTTGGCCTCTACAATCGCGGCAGTTGCCGCACCGCCGAGAGTACCGCCGGGAAGTCGGCAATCGCCCCTTCCCAGAGTGCCTGGAAGATTTCCCAGTGCCCGGGCAACAAAACGCCCGCTCCGGAAAAAAGCCGGCTGAATCGCCCCCGGCGATAGGACAGATCATATCCGGGCAGTCCATACCGCCGGAGCCGACCATCCACCGTCACACTCCAGGCCGCCAGCATCGCCTCGACCAGGGAATCGGGAATCGCAGCCTGGCGCAGCAGGCCATCGGCCAGATCCCGCGCCAGCAGCAGTTGATGATGCACGAAACGATCGGTCTGGTCCGCAGAGAAGTCGGACGATCCGCCGGGATGCGGGATCGGCTGCTGCTCCCACACTTCCATCGTCGCAAAGAACCCGGCCGGGGCGATCCCCTGCCGCCCGAACGACTCGAGCGGGCAGAACAGAGTCAATCGCGGCCGGTTCGTGGCAACCCCCGGCGCAAAATGACACCATGCCCCCTCGTGGCCGCCCAGATCATCGGCACAGATTTCCACGGACTCGAAACGCTGATCCAATTGCAAAGCCGCAGCCGCCGCAGCCAGCCGCTGCCCCGCCTCCGCCGACCACGCCTCGGGCATGCCTGTGCAATGCAGATCCAGGGAAGCCATCACTTCTCCCGCGTCAGGGGGTCCGCAACATCTTGCCGCCGCCGATCGGTTGCAGCCGAGCTGTGAAATGCCTCAGCGCGGGAGGCTCCCACACGATTTCGAGTCCCTGCAGGTCCTTGCCGATCTCCATGACCCGCGCACAGACCTGCGCAACATACTCCAACTGGGTATGGGTGTAGACCCTGCGCGGTACGGCCAGGCGCACCAGCTCCATCGCCGGATTGACCATCTCCCCCGTGTCCGGATCCTTGTGCTCGAACATCAGACTACCGATCTCGACCCCCCGGACTCCGCCCTCGAGGTAGAGAGCGGCCGTGAACACCTGCGCCGGGAACTGGGACTGCGGAATATGCGGCAGCGCCTTCCGTGCGTCGACATAGATGGCATGGCCGCCAGCCGGCTTCAGGTAGGGCACGCCCAGTTCATCGAGCCGGTCGCCCATTCGCTTGATCTGCCCGATGCGGTAGGCGAGATAGTCCGGGTCCAGAACCTCGCGCAGTCCCTGGGCGACGGCAGCCAGATCCCGGCCGGCCAGGCCACCGTAGGTGGGAAAGCCTTCTTTGAGGATCAGCAGGTTGGTCACCTTTTGGGCCAGCTCGGGGTCGTTCAGGCCCAGGAAGCCACCGATATTGACCAGTGCGTCCTTCTTCGCGCTCATCGTGCAGCCGTCGCCCATGGCAAACATCTCGCGGCAGATATCGACGATTTCCCGGTCTTCGTAGCCTTCTTCCCGCTGCTGGATGAACCAGGCATTTTCAGCGAAACGACACGCGTCGAAGATCAGGGGTACTCCGACCTTTTTGCAGAAGCCGGACACCTCGCGCACGTTGGCCATGGATACCGGCTGGCCGCCGCCGCTGTTGTTCGTGATCGTCATCATTACGAAGGGAATGCGCTCCACACCGTACTTCTCGAAGGCGCGTTCCAGCTTGGCCAACGACATGTCGCCCTTGAACGGCGCCTCGAGTGTGGGATCCAGACCCTCGTCGCAGACACAGTCCAGAGCGATGGCCTGTTGGTATTCCACGTTGGCACGCGTCGTATCGAAGTGGATGTTGTTGGGAACGACATTGCCGGCTTCCAGGGCAACGGCGAACAACAGGCTTTCGGCGGCACGGCCCTGGTGGGTCGGGATGACATGCTCATAGCCGAAAATGTCCTGGATCGTATTCTTGAAGTCGCCGAAGGACCGACTGTACGCGTACGCTTCGTCGCCGGTCATCATCGCGGCCCATTGCTGATCACTCATGGCACTGGTGCCGCTGTCGGTCAGCAGGTCGATGTAGATCGCCTCGGAGGGAATCTTGAATACATTGTACCCGGACTCGCGCAGGTAGCGCGCGCGGGCATCGCGCTCGATGCGCTGGATCTTCTCGACGACCTTGATACGATAGGGTTCGAAGGGCAGGTCCATACCGGTGGCTCCGTTCACGACGGGGTGCAAGACCGTGGGGGCTCAATCACCGCACGGCCAAAGCCGCCCGGAACGAAAAACCTAACCCCCGTCCGCGTTGCCCACAAGAACCAGTTGCTGGTCGCTGTCTCCCCCGCGGCGGCAGGCTCTCAACGGTTGCCGTCGCCGGGCAGGGGCGAACGTTCCTGGTACAGGATCAACACGCTGTCGGTCATGCGGCCGAGAACCTGATAGTGCTGCCGTGGCGGCTCGGTACCGAGGCAAAGATAGATTCCGCCCGGAGACCAGGTCCCCGCCGGACGGGCCGTTGCCGCCAAGGCCACCAGGGGCCGCGGACGGCTCGGACCCGACATTCCCAGATCGTCCAGGACCGTATACCACCAGGCTTCCCACAGCGGTAGCGCGGTCACTTCGACCATCGGCGTCGTACCCCAGTTCGCCAAGACCCGCTCGAGTCGGGCCGAGGCTTCGGGATACGCCAGGAACGATCCGGCCCAGGCGCACTGTCCCAGTTCGGCGGCGAAATCCGACAGCGTCCATCCCGCGGCCGGCGGTTCGACATCTTCCAACCATTGGCGCGCCGCGGCCGCAGATTGTTCGCCGAGCAGGGCAGGCAGGATCGGCGGCAACGGCGGTGCGCCCTCGTCGCGGAAGCCTGCCAGTTTCCCCGCAGCCGAGAGTCGATCGGTGACGGCGGCCAGGAACTCGCACGCACCCGGCCGGACCAGTAGATCCAGGCTCTTGTCCGCCACGGACAACCAGCCCCGCTCCCGGATTCGCGAACCGAGATAGTCCAGATCGCCGGCCTGGGCCCCCACCAGCCTCATGCGGTCCGGTAGCCGGCCCTCTTCGTGTTCGCGGTACAAACGGGACAGGCACTGATCCAGATTGGCCGCGTAGTCGGTGACCAGTTCGCAGTGCTCGCGACGCAACGAGTGGGCGCGGGCCGGCACATCGGTCGGCAGCGTCTGCAGCAACGGTGACCACAGGCCCTTGCAAATTCGCCGTTGCTCCCGCAACTCGACCACATCCTCCTGCCGCGGCGTCGTCAGGAAAAGATTTTCCCAGCTTTCGGCCGATGCCACCGGATCGACCGTCATGATCAGTTTGCGACCTCGGCCGAGCTGTCCGAGTCGGTAGCGTACCTCCGGCTCGAAGCGTTGAATTTCGCACAGAACGACGAGGGCACCGCTGCACCCTCCCGGGTCGGATCGACCGACGGGAGATACATCGACCGATGGGAGTCGCAGATCCATGGGACCGGCCAATCCGCTTCGCCGCGCCTGACGAACCAGCCCGGCGGCCGTCGCCGAGTCCGGGCAATACCACGTGACCTCGGGCAGATCGATCCCCGAGGCGCGAACCGCGGCCACCGCCTCGCTCAGCACGGAGTGCCGGCCCGATCCGGCGAACCCTCGCAGTACCAATACCCCCGGCGAGTCGCTGTCTGCCAGGAGTTGGTCGATGCGGGTCCGTGCCGCAGTGTACTCGTCGTCTCCCTCACCGTCCGGCAACCACGAGCGCAGCCCGCCGATCAGCCGCCGTCCCAGTCCGCTGCCTCCCTGCGGTTTGCCCGCACCGGGGGCGCCGCGCGCGGGGAGATCGCTCCCAGCCGGAGCCACGGATTCGGCCAGCAACCGCCATCCCGGCCCCCCGGTAGCTGCCGTGGGGCTATCGGCCAGCGTCAGCAGATCCACCAGGGGGAACGCCTCGCGATCCGCCGGACCGGCCCACGACCAGAATCCCAGGGCGAAGCCGAGGGCCAGGAAATCCCGTTCCTCCGGCCGCAGCTCCATCAGGCCCGTTTCCACCAGAAAACCCTCGCCGGTCTCCGTGGCCGAAGCCATCACATCAGCCAGACGGTGCCGGAAAAGGGTCAGCAACGAGGAGAGGCGGTCGAGTACCTCGCCCACCGGGACATCACAACGGATCAGACGCCGATGGGAGCGCAACAGCCCGGCTGGACAGGCGAAGGCCATCCCTGCCCCGCTTTCATCGTCCCGTGCGCCCACCTCCAGCAACAGCCGGTCCACCAGGGTCAATTCTTCCGCCTCTACCTGCACCGGCGGGTGGTCCAGATCGATCCACAGCGGCACACCAGCTGCGCGCGCCCCCCACCACAATGGGAGCAGCAGGCGCAGGTGCTCGTCCAGGCGGTCCAGCAGATTTTCCAGTACCGCAAAGCGGTTGGTGATCAGCAACGAGTGGCTGACGCGCGGAGTGCGGCGCAACGGATCCTCGGCAGCCAGCGACAAGCGGTCGCCGGCCAGGTGAGCCGCCCAGCGCAGGGCTCGTACTCCCGCCTCGAGACGCGAAGGTTCCAGCCCACCGAGACGGGCCAACCACCGTACAGGAACCTGACGGTGTTCCGGTGCGAGGGCCGGTCGATCGACGGGAAGATCACCATCGTTGGGCAGACGAAGCGCCGTTTCCGCAGCCAACGCCGGTCGCAATTGCGCGAGCAGGTACCGGAGCCTCGAATTCCACGCCTCCGGATGCGAGGCACTCCCGCAGTCCGGCCACCGATCCGGCGCCGACAGCCGCTCGCCCGCCCGGTCCGATGCCCCGAGCGGTGACCCGATCATCTCTTCGAGGAAACGAATCCAATGACCGTCCAACGGTTCGGTCTGGAGCAGTACGCTGTCGGAACCGAGTTCCAGCAGGCGGCGCAGGGCGTGCGCGCCCGCAAGCGACTCCTGACCCTCTCGCGGCAGCCAGTCCCGGACCCCTACGGCCAGCACGACTCGCGGCGGTTGGTCCGCCAATCTCTCAATCAATTCCGAATCCCGCAGATCGTGGATCGAGCAGCGGAACACGGGCCCGAATGCTTCGTCCGCGACCGTCTGCGGCCAGGCGGTTCGGCCGGCCCCTCCCAGGCGGGCGACCAGTTCCGCCGCGCCCGCCGGCGGATCGTCGGCGACGAGCAGAACATACTGATCGGTGGCGCCCCGTTCCCAGCACTCCTCGAGCCAGACCGCCAGTTGCGCCCATACTTCGGCAGAAGGCGCTTCCCGAAGATGAACACCGCTCGGCGGGGCTTCCGGTGGCGATCCCGGCTCGGGCAAATCTTCGGCAGGCAGCGAGTCCAGCCAGCTGCGCACGGCGATCGCGCCGGTCGAGAGAATCGCAGGCGGTGCCTGCAGGGAAACCGGAGCCTGTTCCCGGACCCGAACCCCGGCCCGGCGCCACGACTCCTGCGCATCGGCTGCCGGGGCCGGGAAAAGGCAACGCCAACGCGGATCCAGGACCTCGACCGCACTCCAGGGTCCGGACCGTAGCGCCGCCAATTCCAATGCGCAGGCTCGGCGCAGTTCGTTTCGCAACTCGGCGCGGGCAAGATCCGCCTCGCCCCAGGCGGCAGCACTGCCATCTTCGGCGATTGGCCAGGACCAGCGCTCGAGCGATCGCAGGACCGGTACGGCAAGTATCGCGCCGCGCCGGTCATCGCGTCGTTCCTCGGCACCCAGCGTCGTGCGTTCGATGAACTTCCAACCGGGAAACGGGGTTGAATTTGGTTCGCTTGCGGCCCACCTCCAGAAGGCCGCTGCCTGGCCCTCCTGCGGAAGCAGGATCACGCCCTGGACCCCCTGCCGGTCGATCCGGTCCAACTGTTCAGCCGCTGCAGCAAAGGACTCCGCCGCTCCGTTGCTGGAATGCGGCGTCCGGCCGCCCCAGGCCAGTCGAAGGGGAGCCGCCCGATGATCGGTCCATGCCAAACAGTAGGGCTCACCGAAGACAGCCAGCCGGCGACCCAGCCATTCTTCGACATCGGAACGCTGCCAAGCCGCCCCCAGGAGGACGGACAGGTGTCTCCTTCCCCTGCGCTGCAGGCGCTCGTGCAACGCCACCATCTCGGAGTCCGTCCCCAGGCGGCTGTGAATCACCGCCGAGTCGAGCATGACCCAAGCCGCATCCGAGCCCTCGAATACGCCCCAGACCCGGTCCAGTCCGGCATCATCGCGATCCAGCAACTCGAAACCTCCGGCGACCAGGCCGGATTTCCGTACGCGCTGGATCAACTGACCGACCCAGCTGGGGCCGGAACCCGAAGTTTCGGTACCCACGTCTTCGCGCGGCAATCGTTCGACCAACTCCGAGTAGCGGGCATACAACGGCAATGCCGCGATTCCGGGCCACAGCACATGCACGTCCATCAGGTCGCCGTTGTGGGTTTCGACCAGACGACACCAGTGCAACAGCGGCAACAACCCCTCCTGCGTGCCATCCCGTCCGGCGCGCGCTTCGAGCAGGGTTTCCAGAAGTTCCAGCGCCCCGGACAATTGATGCACCTTGCCCTCGGGCGGCAAGAGCGTCCGCGGACCGGTGATCGAATTCTCGACCGCCACCAGGGCATCGATACGATCGGGCCGATCCAGTACGATTCTCCATTTGGTGTTGCCGTCGTCCCAGGCGGCCAGGACCGCACCGGCATCGCCCGCGCTGACGAGGGTCAATTCATTCCGCCCGAGATCCGGCTGGGCGCCTCCTTCCGCCGGGACCGGTGCCGCATTCCTGCGCCGGGACAACGGGTCGCTGCGCGTCCACAGAAGCGGCAGGGTCCAGGGTGAAAAGGATTCGTCGATCGCCCGATCGGTATCCTGCCCGAGGACCAGAAAATCGTAGAGTACCCCAGCGGCTTCGTCTCCCCGGCGGGCCAGTTCCCCGATTCCCGCCCGCAGGGACGGATCCGCTCGCTGAATGCGGCCCCGGATTCCGAGCCAGACCAGCCCTGCCAGGAGCGCACGCGAAGCGTCGCCGCCGCGCCAGGCATCGACGACCGCCGAACTGCGCGGGGGCTCCAGTAGTGGGTGCCCTTCGGTGGGATGCCAGCCGTTTCTCCAGGGTCCGGACTCGCCGAGTGCCATTTGCACATAGTTGTCGGACTCGAGGGAGGAATCGTTCGCCTGCCAGGGGAGCAGAACATTGGCAAAATCGGGTACAGTCCAGGCCGGTAACGCGTCCTGAAGTGCCTCGTCCAGGGCACGACGGACGCCGGCATCGGCAGCCACCAGACGGCCGCAGCACGGTTCGATGAAATCCATCAGTGCGCGCGAGTCGTCGCCGGGCCGCCAACGGGCCACATCGCGGGGCTGGTCCCCCCACCAATACACCACCGTGACCGCACCCTCGGCACCGAGCGAAAACGTAGCCCAGGCCAAAGAATTCCGGGTCGGCCCGGAGGGCTCCGGTCGCCGGAATTCGATGCGGGCCAGGGCACTCTCATAGCGGCCCGCCACCGCATTTCCGGCCGAAAGTCCGGCTGATTGCATTGCCGACAACGCCTCACGATAGCGAGGCACCGGAAACACCGGACGTTCGGTATTGGCCAGCATTTCCAGGAGGCGCACCCGCGCCTCGTCGGCCCGGGGGCCCGGTGCGGGATAGTTTTCGAGATAGGACCGATAGCTCGCCACGGCAGCCGGACCACGATCCAGGAATCGATCCGCGGTAACGGCCTCCAGCCACGCCCGTTCCTCTTCCAGCCGGCCGGTGGTGCCGAAATATTGCGGGTTCAACAACTGCATCAGGACGGAGGCCCATTCCTCGGTGTCGACCCGCCCCGGCGCCAGGATTCCCTCCTCGACAAAAGCTTCGATCAACTCGCCACCGCGACGAGCCAGCCAGAGCCGGTCCTCCTCCGTCAGCGGGATGTCATGCCGAACCAGCTGGACATCGAAACGGCTCGTCGTGCGCCGCGCCGTCCGGAACAAGCCCTTCAGAAGGGGTACGGCCGACT